>JAXDQI010000166.1:0-85694 GCA_034667965.1 Gammaproteobacteria bacterium | reverse complement strand
GACGCGCATGCGTCGGACGCCCGTCAGTCGGTGGCCCGTCGCGGGCGCCACGGGTGACCCCAGCGGAGGCCCCCATTTCGGCGCACGGATTCTAACCGAGTGAGGGCGGGTCGTGGTCCTTTTCAGCCCACGACGACTATCTCCTTCGCGGCGCGCGGCACCAATGATGCGGCGCACAATATTATATCATCCGTTCGGCCGGCAACCGCGCAAAGACAGGAAGTTAGGACATGCACGATCCCCATGCGATCCAAGCAACTGGCGACGCCGCCTTCGTGCAGCGCATGGAGCTGGGCGGCGACGGTTTGCGGGTCGGCGTCAAAGACTCGATCGATATAGCGGGCTATCCCACCCGGGCAGGCAGCGCCGCCCTGGCCTCCGCCCCACCTGCCCAGCGGCATGCGACCGTGGTGCAAGCGCTGCTCGATCGCGGCTGCCGGATCGTCGGTAAAACCAACATGCACGAACTTGCCTACGGCGTGACGGGCATCAATCGTTGGAGCGGAACCCCGAAGAATCCTCGATACCCGGATCGCATCCCCGGCGGCTCATCGAGCGGGTCGGCGGTGGCGGTCGCGGTCGGCCCGCAGGGCTACCCGCCGGTCGACTTTGCCCTCGGCACGGATACCGGGGGCTCGATCCGGATTCCGGCCGCCTGTTGCGGCGTGTTCGGCCTGAAGCCCTCGTACGGCAGAATCAGCCGCGTGGGCGTGCATCCGCCGGTCTCCAGCCTGGATTGCGTCGGCCCGTTCGCCCGCGGCCTTCCCATGATCGAGAGCGCCATGGCGCTGATCGATGCGTCTTTCGCCCCAAGCCCGCCCCCGGCGAACATTCGCCTAGGGCTGGTGAACGTGACGGCCGATCTGGCCGTCGTCGCGACGGTTCGCGCCGCGCTGGCCCGGGCGGACGTCGCCTCGGTATCCATCGATTTGCCGTCGCTCGAGGAAGCCTATGCCGCCGGCCTGACCATCATCGGGACGGAAAACTGGTCCGCCTACGGACATCTGGTCGATGCACCGGGGCTCGGCGATGACGTCCGCACGCGTCTGCTCGGCAACCGCGGCATCTCCGGCGACGCGCTGGCAGCCGCGGAACGCTGCCGCACGGTGTTCCGCGCCGAAGTCGATGCGGCGTTGGAACTTGTCGACGCCCTGGTCCTGCCGACGCTGCCCATCGTGCCGCCCAGGCTCGGCGAGACGGGTGATGCCCGCGCCGTGCTGCGCCTGACGGCGTTCGTACGGCCCTTCAATGTGTCCGGCCATCCCGCACTGAGCATACCGCTCGAGACCGACGCGAACCTGCCCGCCGGGTTGCAACTGGTGGGGCGGCGCGGAGGCGACGCGGCGCTGTGCGCGGCGGCACATCGCCTCGTTCCCCGCTCGGCGGCGGGCGGAACGTAGATTTTGTCGACTGACGCATATGCCATACGATGAGAAATGGAATAAGGTTAATCACCCTACGATGAATGATTTGACCCCTGGTGCTTTGGTGAATTCTTGACTGTGATCCTCAACAATCGGTGGGACGTCAATCTCGACGCCACGTTTCGAGTCGCCTGGCAACGTGAGCCGGTCCGCATCTCCGATACCGCGATGCAACGGATCGCCACCAGCCGCGCCATGTTTCTGGAAATGATCGAACGGGATCCCTCCGTGGTGGTGTACGGCGTCACCACGTCGATGGGCGAGTCGGCCAGCCAGCGCCTCACGCTGGAACAGCGTAACCGCCACGCCCGCATCAAGCCGTTTCCCGCCGCGATTGCCTTCGGCGAATATTTGCCCGATCGGGTGGTGCGCGGCATCGTCCTCGCGCGCCTCACCAATTTCCTGGAAGGGCATGCCGCCACCTCGCCGCGCATCGCGCAAGCGGTGGCGAGCATGCTGGACGGCGCGCCCATGCCCCCCGTGGCGGCGGCCGGCCAAGGCGGCGCCGGCGAGATTCTCGCGTTGTATCCGCTGTTCGCCCAACTCTCGACCGCATTCGAGCTCGAGGTGAAGGAACGCGGCTCGCTCATCAACGGCTCGCCGTGCGCCGCCGCATTGATCGCCGATTCGGCCATTGCGGCCCAGCGGCGGCTGCGCCTGGCGTTCAAGACCTTTGCGCTGTCGATCGACGCGTTCAGGGCGCCCCTCGAACACTACGATTCGGCGCTCGACTCGCTGTGGGGCGACAAGGACGAGGCCGCGGCGTTGCAGGCGTTGCGCGCCTACCTGCTCGGCTCCAGCACCAGCGACGGCCGGCGCAGCTATCAGGCGCCGGTGAGCTATCGCATCGTTCCACGAATTCTGGGACACGCGCATCGCGCCCAGGCCGCCGCGGCCCATGCCGCCACCGTCTCGCTGTCCTCGATCAGCGATAACCCCGTGTACCTGGCGCCCGATTTAAAACACCCGTACGGCCGCTGCATCAGCACCGGCGGCTATCACAACGCCATGGCGACGCCGGCGCTCGATGATTTGTCGGGAATCTGGGCCGATCTATGCCTGCTCTGCGACCGGCACAGCGCCAAACTCTTGAATGGCCGCGTCTCGCAAATGCCGGACTTGCTATTGATCGGCCGTCAGCCTGGCGAAAGCGACGGCCGGGGCAATATCGGCTACGTTCCGATGGCGGCCGCCGGCTACATCGAAATGGCCAAAGCGGCGGCGCAGCGAACCTTCATCCCCGGCAGCGATTCCGCATCCAATCAGGACGACGTGGCCACCCCCACTTTCTTCGCCTGGACCAAGGAACAGCGCACCGGCCGCTGCCTCGATGCCTGCCTGGCCATGCTCGCGGTGGTGGCGTCGCAGGCGCTCTATGTCACGGATCGACCGGCGCCGCCGGCGCTGCGCGAGTTCCTGAGCCTGGTCCGCAGCCACGTGCCGCCTCTGATCGAGGACCGCATCCTCGGCCCCGAATTCGACCGTCTCACCGACGCCCTCACCGCCCAGGTGTTCTCCTCGGAAAGCGACATCCACGCCGACGTCACTCTCGACGCGGGGTAGGCCGGGGCGCCGAACCCGGGGGCGCGCGAACGAACGCGTGGGCTAATTGGACGCCAAGGCGCTGAAGGCGTTGACCGGCGCCAGGTAGCCGTAAAACACGGCAAGTTCGTTGCCCTTCGGTTCGAGTTCGACCAGCAGCACGGGAGCCGTCCGGGAAAATCCCTGCATCTCTTGGGCGGACATTCGCCGGGCAGGTAAATTCACGAACAGCACGTCGCTGCCCGTTTGCTGATAATTCGCGTGAACGTTCGACGCAAAGTCCCGCATGACGGTCTCCGCCAGCGGATCGTCGGGGTTCTTGATGGTGATGCCCGTGCCGATGAGAATGACCTCATCGCCTTTCCTGACGATGAAGCCATCGTGGATTTGAGCGCCCGCGACGCGGCTGGAGGTTTGGAAGTAGCAGATTTCGTCGAACACACCGGCGGCGTCCGCGCTGGGCTCGCAGGTCAGGCGGCTCAAGTCAGGGCTTTGCTTGATAGTTTCCCAGCGACTACCCAGCTGCACGCCCAACATGCCGCCCGGCAGGAACACTGCGGGGGATATCGGATCAAACCCCTGCGCCGGTGCCGAATCGCCGGCCCATGCCGGCACGAATGCCATTACCGACGCCAGCAATCCAATCGACATCGAAATTCGCGGAGTAGCCAAACAGTTCTCCTCAATTTGCGCCATACCCCTCAATTAGGTTGGCGGCCGGCCAAGACAAAAGTGAAGGATCCGAAAGCAGGAATGGCATTCGAAGGGAACCGAACCCGCCGAGCGGGGATCAAAGCGTCGCCGGCTCGTTCCGGACGCGCCGACAATCACGTTGTCGATCACGGCCGTTGTTAATATCCACGGCGAGCGGAGTATTGTCAAAAAGGATGAGTCAATGAATCAACGAATCGCCCCACTGACCGAGCCGAACCTCAATTCGAGGTATCAGCCGGACCCCGGGGCCGCCGAGCAGCGAGAGGCGCGACCCCTCGCCGTCGAACTGCACCCGGGAATGCGTGCCGCGCGGGAAACCGTCGTGGAAAATTCTGCTTGGGTGCGGCCGCTGCAGCAGGAAATCGGCCGCGTCATCGTGGGTCAGA
Organism: Gammaproteobacteria bacterium; assembly: GCA_034667965.1. Classification (GTDB taxonomy): domain Bacteria; phylum Pseudomonadota; class Gammaproteobacteria; order Steroidobacterales; family Steroidobacteraceae; genus Bog-1198. Next base: position 81,628 of record JAXDQI010000166.1, on the reverse strand, counting down.
AGCACCTGATCGACAGCTTGCTCATCGCCCTCCTCACCAACGGCCACGTCCTGCTGGAAGGCGTTCCCGGCCTGGCCAAAACCCTGGCGCTCAAGACCTTGGCTGGTTGTGTGGCGGTGCGATTCAAACGTCTGCAGTTCACCCCCGACATGCTGCCGGCCGACATCGTCGGGACGATGATCTACAGCCCCCAGGATGGCGTCTTTCGCACCAAGCATGGGCCCATCTTCAGCAATCTCATCCTCGCCGACGAGATCAACCGGGCGCCGGCCAAGGTGCAAAGCGCCCTGCTGGAGGCGATGCAGGAACGCCAGGTGACCCTCGGCGATGAGACTTACCCGTTGCCCAATCCGTTTCTGGTGCTGGCGACCCAAAACCCGCTGGAGCAGGAGGGGACCTACCCGCTGCCCGAAGCGCAAATCGACCGGTTCATGATGAAGGTCATCGTCGACTATCCGAACCGCACCGAAGAGCGCGCCATATTGGACGCCATGGCGACGACGGAGCCGCTGCCCGTCCCGCGGCCCGTGGTGTCGGCCGAACAGATCGTGGCGGCCCGGCACGTCGTGAACATGCTCTACGTGGACGACAAGATCCGCGACTACATCGTCGATCTGGTGGTTGCGACGCGTCCGCCCACCGCAGCATCTTTCAAATTGAACGGCTACGTGCAGACCGGCGCCTCGCCGCGCGCGACCATCGCGCTCACGCTCGCCGCGCGTGCCATGGCGTTCTTGAACGGCCGCCACTTCGTCATCCCGCAGGACGTGAAAACCGTCGCACTCGACGTGCTGCGTCACCGCGTATCCGTGACCTACGAAGCCGAAGCCGAAAACATCACGTCCGAGAACGTCATAGATAAAATTCTCAACGCACTTCCCGTGCCTTAGGCGCTGCCCGCGACGATGCCGACCGATACCACAAAATCCAGCAAGGCCATCATGAGCGGCATGCGGCAGCTGGAGATCCGCACCCGCCGCTTGGTCAACGACAGTCTGTCCGGGTCGTATCATTCCGTGTTCAAGGGTCGCGGCATGGACTTCGACGAAGTGCGCGAATACACCCCGGGCGACGAGGTGCGCACCATCGATTGGAATGTCACCGCACGGGCCGGGCGGCCCTTCGTCAAGAAATTCACCGAAGAGCGCGAACTGACCATTCTCCTGCTCGTCGATATCAGTGCATCGGGAAATTTCGGCTCGGCCGTGTTGAGCAAACGCGACCTCGCCGCGGAACTTGCCAGCGTTCTGGCATTTTCCGCCATCCGCAACAGCGACAAGGTCGGACTGCTGCTGGTCACCGACCGAGTGGAGCGGTATCTCCCGCCGAAAAAGGGGCGCCGCCACGTGCTGCGCGTGGTGCGCGACATTCTGTATCACACGCCCGAAGGGATCGGCACCGACCTCGTCAAGGCGCTCGACGTCGTGAATCACGTGTTGCACCGGCGCGCGATCGTGTTCCTCATTTCGGATTTCGAATCCCCCGGAGATCCCGCCGCCGCCCGCGAGGCATTGCGCCGCGCCATGCGTCAGACCAATCGCCGTCACGATCTGGTCGCGGTTCACATCGAGGATCCGCACGAGAAGGAATTGCCGGATTTGGGCGTCCTGGCGCTGGAGGATGCGGAGACCGGCGAAGTCATCCAACTGGATACGGCGAGCGCCGCGGTCCGCAGGCTCTTCAAAGAGGAATCCGCGAAGCGCAACCGTCGGCTGGTGAGCGACTTCCGAGCCGAAGGCGTCGATACCTTGCAGCTGCAAACCGACACCCCGTACATTCCCGCGCTGCAAAGATTTTTCAAGACCCGCGAGCGCAGGCGACTATGAGCGATCGAACGCGGAGAAGGCGTGCCGCCTGGACGGCCGCCCTGGCGGCCGCGTCGGCCGCGTTGTCGGCTGCATCGGCGCTGGCCGAAACCGCCGAAGACATCCGCGATATCCGCGGACCGAAATTCATTTTCCCGCCCTGGGTACTGCCGGCGGTCGTCGCCGGCGCCGTCCTGCTCGCCCTGGGTGGGTACGGCATTTGGCGCTGGCTGCGCCGCCGGCGCCGGCCGCGCGTTCTCCTGCCGTTCGAAGTTGCCCTGCAGCGCCTCGAGGAAATGCGCGCGCTGATGCAGCCCGAACACGCCAGGGAATTCTCCATCGCGGTGTCCGATGTCGTGCGGCGCTACATCGAGGAGCGTTTCGCCGTCACCGCCACGCACCGGACCACCGAGGAATTTCTGCACGATCTGCTCGAGTCGTCGCATGCGCCGCTCGCCCGCCACCGCGCACTGCTGTCGGAATTCCTGCAAGCATGCGATCTCGTCAAGTTCGCGGGAATGTCGCTGACCTTGCAAAACATGGAGTCGCTGCATCACAGCGCCCGGGCTTTCGTGCTCGAGACGGCCAAGCCCGAAGAGCCCGCGGCTCACGGCGCGGCCCCGCCGACCGAAACGGCGCCCGCATGACACGATTCCTGCAACCGGAGTGGTTCTGGGCCTTGGGCCTGCTGCCGCTGGTGATGCTCTGGCGCGGACGGCGCGGACCCGTTGCCGCCATTCAATATTCCGATGTGGGGCTCGCACGTGCAGTGGCCCGCCGCAGCCGCAGCCGGATCGGCAACTGGGTCTGGCTCTGGGCCGTGTTCGCCGCCGTGCTCATGATCGTCGGCCTCGCGCGCCCGCAACGCGGCCACAGCCGCACCGAAGTGACCGCCAATGGAATCGACATCGTGCTGGGACTCGACGTCTCCGGCTCGATGCAGGCGCTCGATTTCCTCATCGACAACCAGCGCGTCAACCGCATCGAAGTGGTCAAATCGGTGGTGGGGAAGTTCATCGATGAGCGCCCCAACGATCGCATCGGACTCATCGCATTCGCCGGCGCCGCCTACCTGGTCAGTCCGATCACACTCGATCACGATTGGCTGCAGCAGAATCTCGAGCGGGTCGCCATCGGCGGCGTCGACGACGGCACCGCCATCGGTTCGGCCATCGCTGCCGCGGTCAACCGGCTGCGCACCACACCGGCGAAATCGAAGGTCGTCATTCTGCTCACGGATGGCATGAATAACACCGGCAAGATCTCGCCGCTGGCGGCCGCGGAAGCCGCCAAGGCCCTCGGCGTGAAGATCTACACCATCGGCGTGGGCGTGCGTGGCAAGGCGCCCGTCCCGGTCAGGGATGAGGCCGGAAACATGCGCCTCATCATGGCCCAGGTCGATGTCGACGAGAAGACGCTGCAGACTGTCGCCGACCAGACCGGCGGCAAGTTCTACCGCGCCACCGACACCGATTCACTGAAGAATATCTACGAGCAGATCAATCGTCTCGAAACCTCCGCGCAAACGGTGCAGAAGTTCGAGCACTACGACGAACTGTATCCGTGGGCGCTGATACCGGCTCTCGCCATCATCGGAGTCGGCTTCATCCTGCAGCAAACCCGCTATCGGAGCTTGCCGTGAGATTCGCCCATCCGTGGTGGCTGACGGGCGGATTGGCCGCGTGCGTGCTGCTCATCTGGATGTGGCGCAGCGCGGATGCCAGGCAGCGCGCGGCGCTCGAACGATTCGTGTCGGCGCACCTGCGGGTCGAACTCACTCGATCGATTTCAGTGACGCGACGCCGCGCGCAGCGCGGAATGTTTCTGGCAGCCGTGGTTTTGCTGTTCGCGGCGCTTGCCGGTCCCCTGGTCGGCTTTCGCTGGGTTGAAGTCAGCCGCCGCGGCAACGAAATCGTGTTCGCGGTCGACACCTCGCGCAGCATGTTGACGCCCGACGTAAAACCCGACCGATTGACCCGCGCAAAATTGGCGATCGACGACTTCACCGCTCGATTGGAGGGCGACGCGGTGGGCATCGTGGCATTTGCCGGCTCCGCCTTCCTGGTATGTCCCATCACCCTCGACTACTCCGCGTTTCACGAGTCGCTCGGTGCCATCGACACCAACACCATCCCGCGCGGCGGCACGAACATCGCAAGCGCCATTCATGAGGCACAGACAGCTCTGCGCCGGCGGCCCGGCAGCGACAAAATCTTGATTCTCGTCACCGACGGCGAGGACCTCGAGGGCAGCGCGCTGGCGGCGGCGGAGGCCGCAAAGCGGCAGGACGGTCTCAAGATATTCACGGTCGGAGTGGGCAGCGCGGGCGGCGATCTCATCCCGGTTCCTCGGGAGCAAGGCGGCGGATTCGTCAAGGACGAGACCGGCGCCTACGTCAAATCCCGGCTCGACGAGAGCGCCTTGAAGGCCATCGCTGCCGCGACCGGCGGGTTCTACGTACCGCTGGGAACGCAGGGCGAGGGCCTCGAGACCATCTCCAAGAGCGTGCTCGGGCCGATGGCCAAGCACGATCTCGCATCCCGCCAACAAAAAGTCTATATCGAACGGTATCAGTGGCCGCTGGCGGCATCGCTTGCAGCACTGCTCGGCAGTCTGCTCGTGGGCACGCGGCGCAGTGCACGCGCTCGAACACGCGCTCTGCGCCGCGCGGCCGGCGGCGTCACCGCCGCATCGTGTCTGGTGCCGCTCATTATCGCACCCATCCATCCGGCGCATGCCGCGGCGCCAAGCGCCGAGGTTGTTTACAATTCCGGCACCACGGCATATCGCGCCGGACAATTTCCGCAGGCTGCGCAGGCATTCCAACAGGCCATCAACCACGCACCGTCCAGCGATGCGCAGCGCTTGGCGGACCAAGAGGACGCTTACTACAATCTCGGCAATGCGCTGTACCGCACAGGACAGAAGACCGAGCAAACCTCGCCGCAAGAAACGCTGCAGAAATGGACCGAGGCCGTGAAGGCCTACGAGACTGCGCTACAGTTGAAGCCGGACGATGCCGACAGCAAGTACAACCGCGATCTGGTGAAACGCAAGATCGACGCGCTCAAAAAGCCGCCAGATCAGAATCAGAACCCCCAGCAAAATCCCGGGCAAGGAAAAGGTCAGGGTCAGCCACCACCGCAAAGCCAACCGCCGCCGCAGGGCCAACCACCACCGCAGGGCCAACCGCCACCGCAGGGCCAACCACCACCGCAGGGCCAACCGCCGCCGCAGGGCCAACCGCCACCGCAGGGTCAGCCACCGCCGCAGGGTCAGCCACCACCGCAGGGTCAACCGCCGCCGCAGGGTCAACCGCCGCCGCAGGGTCAGCCGTCACCCCAGGGCCAGCAGCCACCGTCGCAGGGTCAACCTCCGGCCGAGGAGGGTGCGGCGGACAATCAGCGCCCGCCCGGTCAGATGAGCCGCGAGGAAGCGCGCGAGCTGCTCGATTCGGTGAAGAGCGATGAGCGGCGCGCGCCCGCCACGCCGTTGGCGCGCCGCGGCGCCGACGAGCCGCCGCCGAATGACCCCGTCAAGAATTGGTAATGAGAACGAGCTTCATCCAACGAGGCGGGCTGCTCGCGATCATCGCCGCAACTTTCATGGCGGCGGCACCCGCGCTTGCCGCCGCCCCGCCGGTGATTGCCACTCTCGAACCGTCGCAGATTTCGCTGGGCGAGTCGGCGCAACTCACGATCACCAGTACGGGCAACGGCATGGACTCCCCCAAGCTACCCGAAGTCGCCGGATTGGTACTCCGCGTCGTGGGTCAATCGCAACGCATGCAAAGCGTCAACGGTGCAACGCTCGTATCGTCATCGATCATGGTCCGCGTCACTCCGCAGACCGTCGGTATTTTCACCATCCCGGGCGTCACGCCGAACTCATCGCCGCTGGTGCTTCGCGTAAATCCCGCCGGCAGTCCCCAGTCATCGGGCAAGTCCCCGGGGTCCGGCCCGACGGGCATGGGCTCGAGCGCTGACGGCCTTCGCATGGTGGCGGATGGCGCCGCGTTCGTACGCCTGATCCTGCCCAAACGGGATATCTACGTGGGTGAAAGCGTCTCGGTGGACATCGAAGTCGGCCTACGCGATGGCTTTGCCAGGCCCAACGCCCTGCCCACGCTCGTCGGCGGTGATTTCACGCTGAACAATCTCTCGCATCAGCCTGAGCAGACGCCCAAGGTCATCGAGGGTAGGCATTACATGGTGCTGACGTGGCACAGCGTCGTCGCAGCGGTCAAGCCCGGCAAGTTCTCCCTGGCGGTCGAATCCCCGCTCACCGTGAGAATACGCACCCGCCCGCAGCGGGACTCGATGATCGAGGACATGCTCGGTGATCCATTCTTGCAGAATATCTTCGGCGCCACCGTCACCAAGGACATCACGGCCACGAGCATGCCATCCGATTTGACCGTGTTGGAACTACCCACCGATGGCCGGCCGCCGAACTTCAGCGGCGCCGTCGGCTCGTTCAAGATCGCCGGCGACATCTCATCCGATACGGCCGCGGCGGGGGACCCGCTCACGCTGCGCATGCATGTCGCGGGATCGGGCAACTTTGATCGCGTCGACAGCAGCATGTTGGAACACCTCGATCAATGGAAAACCTATCCACCGAAATCGTCGTTCAAGCCCAGCGATGCATCGGGGCTCAAGGGTGAGAAAATCTTTGAGCAACCGCTGATCGCATCCAAACCCGGAACTCACACTCTGCCGGGACTGGCATTCAGCTATTTCGACCCCGGCACACACCGCTATGAAACGGCTCGCAGTGCGCCCCTCAAGATCACCATCTCCCCGTCGCTGGCGGATGGCTCCCTGAATGCACCGCAGGCGCCGGCGGGCGCCCCGCCGTCCGCCGGACCGCCCGCGACCGCGTCTTCGAATACCGGGCTGCGTCCTGATCACGTCGTGACGGAAGTCGCGACCGGCACTCTGGCGCCGCTGTACTTGCAGCCGCGCTTCCTGGCGATCCCATCGTTGTTGGCGCTGACCATCGCAGGCGGATGGTTCGGCCTGCGCCGTCGGGCGTCCGACTCGGGCGATGCGCGCGGAGGCCGCAGACGCGGCCTATCGAAGGACATCGATCGAGTCCTCAATGACATGAAGACCGCGGCTCGCGCCGGCGACGCCGCGTCATTTTTCAATCTCGCACGTACCGCGCTCGAGGCAAGTTCTGGGCTCGAGGCAAGCTCTGGCCTCGAGGTAGGACCTGGCGGCGAGGACGACGACATCCGCCGGTTCCTCGCGCTGGCCGATGAGGCGAACTACGCGGGTCTGCGACCGACACCCGAGGAGTTTGAGCGGTGGATGCGGTTGATGCGCGACACCCTCCAACGCGACCCGCTCCAACGCGACCAGATATCGAGGGCACTTTCATGATGAGCCGCGCGCCCCTCGCATGGCTGCTCATCGGCTTCGCCTTCATGGCGTGCCGCGTCCAAGCAGCTGCGCCCGACGAGACGGGCTATTCCGCGGCTGCGCTCTACAATTCGGCAAATGCCTACGCACGCGCGGGCAAGCCGGGCCTGGCCGTTCTCAACTATGAACGCGCGAGCCTGCTCGCACCCGCCGATCCCGACGTCGAGGCCAACCTCCGGTTCGTTCGCGAGTCGTCGCATGTGTCGGCCGAACCGCCGCGGTGGATCGATCGCCTGGTCAAAGTCGCGAGCCCCACGGTCGTTGCATGGCTCGGCGTCGCCGGCGTCGTCATGATGGGCTCGGGCTTGCTTGCGGGTCTCCTCGCGCCGCGTCGTCGCCGGACGCGTCTCACGGCCATCATCGCCGGTGCCGCCCTGGTGGGTTTCACGTTGAGCAACGGCATGATTCTCTGGCCCAAGTTGCATGAAGCCGTGGTTCTCACAGCAGCCACGCCCGCGCGCGTCGCCCCGGTTCCCATGGGAGATCCGCTGTTCGTGCTACCCGAGGCCGAGACGGTGAGAATCACGGCGGACCATGACGACTTCCTGCTGGTCCGAACACGGGCCGGACGAACCGGTTGGGTGTCGCGTGCGAATCTCGCGCCCGTCGTTCCGCGTCGTTGATTGGATGGATTGATGCCGCCGCCGGCGAGCGCGCGCGTGGGTGGTATGTGTTTTCGGAGTGACGTTGTGACGTCACGTCGCGTGACGCTAGAACGTCACGTTTTAAAAAGGTGCACCCCCCCCGGGCCTCCGAACTACTGCAAACCGAACGCCCCCGTTCCGTACTCATCGGTGAGTTCGAGAATTCGCCCGCCGCCACGCGCCACGCAGGTCAACGGATCGTCGGCGATCACCACCGGCAGGCCGGTCTCCTCCATGATCAACTTGTCGATTCCCCGCAAGAGAGCGCCGCCGCCGGTGATCACGATGCCGCGCTCGGCGACGTCGCCGCCGAGATCGGGAGGCGTTTGCTCCAGCGCGTGCCGCACCGCGCTGACGATGCCCTGCAGGGGCTCCTCGAGCGCCTCCAGGATTTCATTCGAATTCAATGTAAAGCCGCGCGGCACGCCTTCCGACAGGTTTCGACCCCGGACCGAGATTTCGCGCACCTGATCGCCGGGATAGGCCGAACCGATTTCGATCTTGATGCGCTCGGCCGTCGTCTCGCCGATCAAGATGCCGTAGTTGCGGCGCACGTATTGCACGATCGCCTCGTCGAACTTATCGCCGCCCATGCGCACGCTTGCCGCATAGACGATGCCGTTCAACGAGACCACGGCGACTTCGGACGTGCCGCCGCCGATATCCAGCACCATCGAGCCGCGCGCTTCGTGCACCGGCAATCCTGCGCCCACCGCGGCCGCCATCGGCTCCGGCACGATGTCGACGCTGCGTGCTCCCGCTCCCTCGGCGGATTCCTTGATGGCCCTCCTCTCGACCTGGGTCGAACCGAAAGGCACGCACACCAGGACGCGGGGACTTGGCCGAAGCCAGCGGTCGCCATGTACTTTGTTGATGAAGTACTGCAGCATTTTCTCGGTGTAGGTGAAATCGGCGATGACGCCATCTTTCATCGGCCGTACCGCGGTAAGACCGCCGGGCGTTCGACCCAGCATTTTCTTCGCCTCCGCACCCACCGCGACGACCATCTTTTCGCCTCGCCCAGGCACGTCCTGCACCGACACCACCGACGGCTCGTTGAGCACGATGCCCTTCGACTTGACGTAGATCAGCGTGTTGGCGGTGCCAAGATCGATGGAGAGATCATTCGAGAAATGACCTCGAAGGCGTTTTAGCAAGGACAAGGGACGGCTCTGCGGGTTGGGACGTGGGGGCGGAATGATGCACCGAGAGCGCTCCGAACGCCACCAGCTGACCGGCGTCTACCCTGCGGTCATCGCGCCGCTCAACCCTCCATGTCGTGTTGAATGGAGGCGAGAGTTTCGGGCGATTTCGCCTTGAGTCTCGCGAACCAGGCGGCGCCCACGATGAGATAGGCGAAAAAAATGTAGGGCAGGATGTCGTAGGGGTACTCGGGTGCCGGATAGACGCTGCCGACGATCACGAACATCATGAGCGCGCTGCCCATGAGCCCCAACACGATGTGGCGGAACTTCATCTCCCCGCTCTTGTGCAAATCCATCGGCGCGACGATGCACAGCATCAGATAGACCACCACGAAGCCGAAGCTCGCGAACGTGCCGGCAAGCCCAAACGCCGTGAGCATGCCTGCCGGGAGCATACCGATGCAGACCACCGCCAGCAGTGCTCCGCAGAACAGCACGGCCCGGTGCGGAGTTCGGTATCGATCGTGCACGAGACCCATCGAGTGGTGCAGAAATCGATACTTGCCCATGGAATACAGCAGCCGCGCCGCCGCCGTGATGCTGGCCAGGGCGCAGGCGAACACGCTGAACATCGCCGCCAGGTACACGATCGCCGATGCCCACCCGAGGCCGGCCCTGGCAGCCACATCACCGAACGGCGCTGAACTCGCGCCCAGCGTCGCGGTATCGTTTGCCATGCCGAACACCATGATATAGGCGATCAAGGTAAAGAAGATTCCGGCGAAGGCGCCGCAGCCGATCACCGCCAGTGGAATATTCCTGCGGGGATTGGATGATTCCTTCGCCAAGGTCGCCGAACTCTCGAACCCGACGAAACTAAAGATCACGAACGGCAGCGCAGAGAAGACCGCGCCATATTTGAAAGACGCGATGTCAAGCTGCGCCCGATCGACCACCGTCCCCTTCACGCGCACGATGAGCGCCGTGATCACCAGGACAATGCCGATCGACAGAACCTGGAGGATGAGGCCGGCGCGGGATGACAGTCTCACGTCACGATAGGCTGCATAGGTGACCCCGCCGATGAAGACCAGCATGACCGCAGACATCCCCCCGATGCCGACCTGGAGGCCGAGGGCGCTGAAAAAATTGCCCAGGAAGATCGCGAACGACAAGGTGACGGCGACCGCCGTGAAGAGGTACGCGCTCACCATGGCCCAGCCCGCCATCGCGCCGGCGAAGGGCCCGAATGTACGGCCTATGTAGACGAAAAACGCTCCGGCCTCGGGATGCCGTGCCGCCAGAATGCCGACGCAGGCAGCAACGACCACAACGCCCAGCGTGCCGATGAAATAGGCCATCCAACAACCGATTCCGGCGAGCGCCGCGACTACGGTGATGTTGATCGCCGGCGTGAGCGTGGGCGCGATCGCAGCCAGCGATTGTCCGATGACTTCGATCAGTCCCAGGGCATCCGTGCGCAGTTGTGGGGCGGCAGGTCCGCCAATCTTGTCCGTCGCTGCGCTCATTGCTGAAGGCTCCTGGTGACGCTGGTCAGGTTACATTCGTAACACGGCCGACGCGGGAACGACAGCATTTCGACTGCATCTGGGCGCCGCGTCATTGTCAGTAATCGCCTTGCACATGCTAGTCTAAGCTGGTGAAAAATCTATTCAGCACCCCGACATCGATCACTGGCGCTGCGCATCCCGCCGCACCGCACTGCTCTGCGGCAGCGGCGCTTCTCGCCTCACTGTCGTTCGCATGCGCCGGGCCCGCACACGCCACCGTGTATCCACTGCCCCAGAATGACAACCCGCTGGTGGGCGGGGATCAAACGGTGGTGTCCGTCTACGAGGACACGCTGTACGACCTTGCCCGCAAGTTCAGCCTGGGTTCCGAAGAAATGATTCGCGTCAATCCCGGCGTGGATCCCTGGATACCGGGTGCGGGCAAGACGCTGGTCGTACCCAATACGCACATCCTGCCGCCCGGACCGCGCGAGGGAATCGTCGTCAACCTTCCCGAACACCGGCTCTACTACTATCCGAAACCGAAGCGCGGCGAGACGCCGCAAGTCATCACGTATCCCGTGAGCATCGGAAAGATGGACTGGCGAACGCCGCTGGGACTGACTCACGTCATTCAGAAGATCAAGAATCCGGTTTGGTACCCGCCGGAATCGGTTCGCAAAGAGCATGCCGCGGCGGGCGATCCGCTGCCGCCCAAGGTGCCGTCGGGCCCCGACAACCCCTTGGGGCTGTTCGCCATGCGGCTCGCGGCGGGCAACGGGACGTACCTGATTCATGGAACGAACAACCCTATTGCAGTCGGACTCGCCGTCACTCATGGATGCATCCGCATGTATCCCGATGACGTCGAGGCTCTGTTTCCGCTGGTTCCGGTCGGCACGCCGGTGCGCCTCATCAACGAACCGTTGAAGGTGGCCTGGGTCAATGGCGAGTTGCTCCTCGAAGCCCATCCGCCGGTCGATGCGGAGGGCCAAAGTTTCGAGCCCAATCTCGAGCAGTTCTCGGACCTGTTGCAAAAGGCGGTGGGCGCCAACACGGTGGCCATTCACTGGGATTACGCGCGCGAGGTGCTCCAGAAGGCGAACGGCGTCATCGCCACCGTTGGGCTGGAAGCCGATTTGCCGCAGGATGCGCCGGCTGCCGCCGCCGAGACGCCCGCAGTCGATCAGCCGCCCCAAGATGCGCCTGCGTCCGGCGCACAGGCACCATCACCGACGCCCGCGTCGGCACCCGTGTCACCTGCGACCCGCGATCAATAGGGTCAATGCGCCGCCACCGAACTGCCCGGCTTGGAGCAATACCGCACGCCCTCCTATGGACGATGCTTCTGGCGGCGCTGCTGCGCCCAACGTTCTGCGCCGCCGACGGCACCGTGCAGAGCGGCTATGCCGCGTTGGTGCGGCGCGTCGCGCCCAGTGTGGTCACGGTCGTCGTGGAAGAACAGCGGGTGAGCGCCGGTCAGCGGGCCGCCGAACGCGCGAATCCCGATGCCGGCGCCGCCGACGCAGTGAGCGAACTCATTCGACGGCTTCTGTCAGGCGCCAGCGGCAACCGCAGCGCCGATGAACGATCGGCCGCCGCACTGGGCTCCGGATTCATCATTCGCGCCGACGGCTACATCGTCACCAATCGACACGTCATCGCCGATGCTCGCGTGATCCACGTACGACTGACCGATGGCCGCGAGCTACCCGCGACAATCGTCGGGGCCGACGCGCTCACGGATATCGCCCTGCTCAAGGTGGAAGCCGGACATCTACCGGTTCTCCGGTTGGGGTCCTCCAGTGCGGTCTCCGTCGGCGACCCCGTCATCGCCATCGGCAATCCGTTCGGCTTGGGACAATCGGTGAGCGCCGGCATCGTCTCCGCGCGAGCGCGTACGCTCGAAGACGACCCGTACATCGACTTCCTGCAAACGGATGCGGCGATCAATCGCGGCAACTCCGGCGGCCCGTTGCTTTCCCTTGACGGCACCGTCGTCGGCGTCACCTCCGCGATTTTTTCGCCCAGCGGCGGCTCCGTGGGATTGGGCTTCGCCATTCCCGCGGAAACGGTCGCCGCCGTCGTCGAACAGTTGCAGGCGCATGGCCGAGTGGAGCGCGGCTACTTGGGCATCTCCGCCCAGGCGATGAGTCCACTGTTGGCCAAAGCTCTCGGCATGAAGAAATCGACGGGCGCCTTGGTCACCGCGGTGGATGCACAGGGACCCGCGGTCGGCGCATTGATGGTCGGAGACGTACTGCTCAAGATCGGATCGAGCACCGTCACCTTCAGGGGAATGAGCAAGATCACGGCTCGCCTGGCGCCACATGCGCTGGTGGTCGCGAAGGTATTTCGCGGAGGTTCGGAGCAATCGGTGGCGCTGACGATCGGCCGCCTTCCGGATCCGCCCGCTGACCCGGCGCTGACCGGCGACGTGGATACATGGGTGCCGGCGCTGCGGTTGGGAGTGGCCAATGCGACCACCGACATCCGCAAAACCATCAAGGCGGCCGATGAGCCCAGCGGTCTGATCGTCACCCAGCTTCGGCCGGCGGGCCCGGGGGCGCTTGCGGGACTCAAGGTCGGCGATCTCATCACCCATGCCGCCGGCAAACAACTCATCGACGTTGCCGATCTTGCGCCGGCCGCGCAGCCCACTCCCGAGGCACCGCTTCTTCTGCGGGTCGTCCGCGACGGCAACCCGAGCTTTGTCGCCGTCACCGGCGAGTCCGAGCTTCAGTTCCCCTGAACCAGCAGTCGCAGCACGCTATGCTTTGCGCATGTTACGACTAGTTCAAAGCATCCATCCGCTGCTCTTGCTGGTGATCGCGACGACGCTCGAGGTGAGCGGCGACGCCGTCCTCAGGATGGGCCTTTACAATCATGCCGGCACGCTGCGGGTGTTTTTCTTCCTCGGGGCGGCTGCCCTGCTGTTCGGGTATGGCCTGTTTCTGAATCTGGCGCCGCTGGAATTTGGGCGGGTGGTCGGACTGTACATCGCGACTCTGTTCGTGGTCTGGCAGGTGATCAATTACTTCGCCTTTCGCACACTCCCGAATCTCCCGATACTGGTGGGAGGAGCGCTTATTATCGCCGGCGGCGCCATCATCACTTTTTGGAAACCGAACTAGCGCGCCTCGCGGCCCTGCCCTCGCCGGCACTCTCCACTTAACTAAACGCTCAAAAACCGCCCCCATACTGCGCTGCGCGTCACAATCCGCGTCGCGAATTATGAGCTATGCTTCCCACTATCGTGCACGCAGCAACACAATTTTGGAGCCTGGCGCAGGGACGCAAAGCGATGCAGGCGGCATTGCTGCTCTGTTTCGCCGGATTAATCACAGGCTGCGGATTTTCCAGCACGTCCATATCGATCGTCGGGCCCACACCGCCCACGCTCACGTCGATTTCCGTGGTGCCCGCCAATAGCACCCTTCACGTGGGATTGACTCGGCAGTTCATCGCGACCGGTACCTTCAGCGACGGTTCGCAGCAGAATATTACGGCGTCGGTCACATGGAGTTCGTCCGCCACGAACGTGGCATCGATCAACAATACCGCCGGCAGCAACGGAATCGCAACGGCCGTCAGCGCAGGCTCGACCACCATCACAGCGAGTTCCGGCGCTCTATCGGGTTCGACCACTCTGAACGTGACCTCGACGACGCTGGTTTCCATCGGCGTGACGCCGGCTACCCCAACCATCGCCAAAGGCACCACTCAGCAATTCACGGCCACCGGCGTCTATTCCGACAACACCACTCAAAACCTGACCAACACGGTCACCTGGCATGCCGTGAACCCTGCCGTGGCCTCGATCACCACTGCCATCGGCAGCGGCGGCCTCGCGACCGGGGTGGCCCCAGGCACGACGCAAATCACCGCCACTCTGGGCGGCGTCGTCGGCTCCACGAATCTGAAGGTCACGGCGGCCACCCTGTTTTCCATTGCCGTGACTCCGGCGAACTCCAGCATCGCAAAGGGCGCCGTCCAACAACTCGCTGCCACCGGCACCTACTCGGACAATTCGACTCAGGATCTCACGGCCTCGGTGGCGTGGACGCCGACCACATCGAGCATAGCCACCGTCAGCAATGCGGCGGGGTCCGCCGGCAAGGTCACCGCACTCAGCCCCGGGACGGCTACGATCACCGCGAGCCTCGGCGCTGTAACGGGTTCCACCATGCTCACCGTGACGCCGGCCGCGCTCGTTTCCATCGCCGTGATGCCGGCGAATGCCAGCATCGCGAACGGCACCAACCAACCATTCACCGCCACCGGCACGTACACGGACAGTTCGACCCTTGATCTGACGACGCAGGTCACCTGGGCGCCCGCGACCTCGGCCGTAGCGACCGTCAGCAATGCTGCCGGTTCCCACGGACTTGCCAGCGCGCTCAGTCCGGGGACCGTCACCGTTACCGCCACCCTGGGCACCATCGTGGGTCCGGCCCAATTGACCGTCACTGCGGCAACTCTGGTGAGCATCGCCGTGACGCCCGCGACAGCCACCATTCGCATCGGCGCAACTCAGCAGTACACCGCCACTGGCACGTACTCCGACCTGTCGACGCAAGACATCACCACGTCGGTGACCTGGAATTCGGGCACCCTTGCCACCGCCACGATCAGCAACGCGGCGGGTTCGCATGGGTTGGCGACTGGATCGGCTCCGGGAACCACGTTCATCACTGCGGCCTTGAGTGCCATCACCTCCAACCAGGCGACTCTGACGGTGGTAGCGTTCGCGTATGCGGTGAATTTCGGTGGTAACAATGTGTCGCAGTTCGTCATCGGACCGGACGGCACTCTGGCGGCAATCGGCACGGGCATCGTTGCGGCGGGAACCAATCCTTTTTCCCTCGCCGTGGACTCCGCCAGCAAGTACGTCTACGTCGCGAACTTCCGTCAGCCCGGGAACCTTCTCACGACGATTTCACAATTCACCATCGGGGCGGACGGCTCGCTGACCGGCATCGGCACAGGGTCAATCGTGGCTACCGGACTTGGTCCCAACGGCATTGTCGTGAACCCCACAAACCCGTATGTGTACACGGCGAATTTCGGCTCGGACAACGTCTCGCAGTACAGCATCGGCGCGGGCGGCGCACTGACGTTCGTGGCGACGGCCGCTGCGGGATCAGGCCCTGCGTCCATCGCCCTTAACCCTGCCGGCACATTCGCCTATGTGGCGAATTACCTAGGCGGAAATGTTTCGCAATATTCGGTCTCGGCGGCGGACGGGTCACTTACGATCTTGGGAACTGCAACGGTGCCGGCAGGGAACCACCCCAACGGCGTCGTCGTCGACCTGTCGGGCCAATTCGTGTATGTGCCTAATAATGGAGACAACACGGTTTCCCAGTACCGCATCGGTGCGGGCGGCGCCTTGACGGCTATCGCCGCCGCCGTCCCGTCGGGAGGAGCCGGACCGTGGTCGATTACCATTGACGCGGCGAGCCGTAATGCCTATGTCCCGAATCGCGGCGCCGGTACTGTTACGCACTTCACCATCGACGCGACGGGCGCACTTACGCTTGCGGTTGCGGTCGCTCCCGCCACGAACCCTGTCACGGCGGGAACAGGCTCAACGTCCATCGCGATCGATCCGTCGGGCAGCTTCGGTTACGTGACGAATCGAGATCCCGCTACACTCGTTCCCCATACGATTTCACAATTCTCGATCGCGGCGAATGGCGATCTGACGCCATTGACACCGCCGACTGCGGCGGCCGGAGCGCAGCCGGCCGCCATCATCACGGTACGTTAATGGCACGCGGATGGTTCAGGCCGAGGCTCGCACTGTGCGCGAGCGTCGCCGCCTGGCTGTCGGTGGCAACCGGTTGCGCCAGCGGTCCGCCGAAGCTCAAGGAGGGGCTCTGGGAAATTCGCGGACAGCGCGTCGAAAATCCAGGGGACAAGCGCAGCGATTTTACATACAAGCTGTGCCGCGACCATGACTTCGACCGCGCCGCAGATGCAATGCTCAAATACGTCAAGGGTTGCAACACGGTCATCAAAAACCTTGGCGACGGCAAGTACTCCTCGGCGTCCACGTGTCAGGTCGCCGGGGTAACCATCGTCTCGACCGGGAGTTCGTTTTATAAGGGCGACCAGTCGGTTCATGCCGACACCCATGCCGCCTACACACCCGCATTCAACGGCAAGACGGACGAAACGCTGACGGAGGACCAGCAATATATCGGCAAATGTTCCGCGGCCATGAAGCCGGGGGACAGAATAAATCCAGACGGCATCATGTGGCACCACGACCGCTGATGCTGCCGAGGTGTTTTCCGTCCATTTGCGGGAACCCCTTCACGCGATTTGGGTCAAGCAAGCCGTCTCGAGGCCGATAACCCGGTGCGAAGACACTGGAACTACATGAGGCGGCAAATGCGTTTAGTAAAGTGCGATAGTCCTCCGGCCCTGGGACCGTGCGCGTGATCGAGTCGCTGGGACTTTCTGTGTTGGATTCCTTGCTCGAACCCATCGCCGTGCTCGACCAAAACGGCGTCATAGACGCCGTGAACGCGGCGTGGCGCCAATTCGCGTGGAGCAACGGCGGCGGCAATGGAGCCACCTCGCCCATCGGCGTCAATTACCTCAGCATCTGCGAGCAGGCGGCCTCGAGCCCGCACGGCGAGGAAGGCGCGCTCGCGGCGGAGGGAATTCGCGCCGTGATGGACGGCCGCCGGTCGGAATTTCATCTCGAGTACCGCTGCCATACTCCCTTCGAGCAACGTTGGTTCCGCATGACGGTGACCCGGCTCTTCGGGTCGACCTCTCAAGTCGTGGTGAGCCATCGGAACATCACGCAAATCAAGCGGGCGGAGATCGCCGCGAGACTAGCGCAGGCCATGCTTCGACAGGCATCGGAAGAAGATCCCCTCACCGACCTGCCCAACCGCGCGGTCCTGATGCAGCGGCTCGAAAGTCTCGTGGAGCGCGGCCGCGCTGAAACCGAATTCAGCTTCGCACTGCTGGTCCTGCACATGGACCGGTTCAAATTGATCAACGACGCACTCGGCCACGAGGCCGGCGACGAGATGCTCATTGTGCAGGGCCAGAGGCTGCGAGATGCCGAAACCGCCGGCTCCTTCGCGGCACGGTTCGGCGACCATCAGTTCGTCTATGTGGCGTGCGGCATCGCATGCGAGAACGAGATGCGCGCGATCGGCGATCGGCTGCGGTCGATGCTCGCTGCGCCCTGCACGATTCAGGGTCACGACCTGCAAACGAACATCAGCATCGGGATCGCCATGGGCGGAACAGGCGGTGCACATGAGATCCTGCGCAGAGGCACGATTGCTCTGAATGAAGCCAAGCGGGCGGCCCTCGGCTCTACGTGCATCTTCGATCAAACCATGCATGACCGCCTGTCGCGCCGGTTTCACATCGAATCCGCGTTGCGTCATGCCGTGTCGCGACGCGAATTCTCGGTGCTTTACCAACCCATCGTCGATATCGACAGCGGGCGCTTGATGTCGGTCGAGCCCGTGCTGCGATGGAACAACCCTGCACTAGGCCAGATGTCCGCCGACGAATTCATCCCCATCGCCGATGAGATGGGGTTGAGCGCACAGATAAACGAATGGATGTTGCAGGAATCGTGCATGCAGTGGTCGCGCTGGCAGGAGCGGGACGCCGCGGCGGCGCCGGCTCTCATGAGCGTGAAGGCGTCTCCAACCCACGTCGCATCGGGCGGAGCGATGCTCGGCGGCATACGTTCGGCACTCGAAGGCGCTCGCATGCCCGCGGCCGCTTTGCAGATCCATATTGCCGAGCGGGACCTGACGACGGGCCACACAGGAGCATTCGAGTTCATCGCGGGGCTGCGAGAGATGGGCGTACGTGTGGCGATGAACGACTTCGGAACGGGTACTAGTTCGCTCGCGTCGCTGCGCGGCTATCAATTCAATAGCATCAAGCTGGACAAGTCCTTGATCTGCAACATCGGACGGGATCCCCTTGCGCTCGCGGTGGCCCGGGCGGCCATTCACGGAATCGAGAAGTTGGGACTGGTGAGCGTGGCCGAGGGAATCGATGACCCGCAAGTACTCGTCATGCTGCAATCCATGGGATGCGCGTGCGGCCAGGGCTCGCTGTTTGCGCGGCCGATGCCGGCGGAAAGGCTATTGGCGCAACCCGAGCGATACGTCTGATAGCCTGATACCGGCTACTACCGGCTACTTCTCGCGGGAAGGCGCCATCGGCGCGTGCAAGATCCGGTAGAAATACGTCGTGTCGCACAGGCCGCCATGCGGCAGCAGCGCATAGCCGGGAATCACGCCGCACCGCTGCCAACCCAGGCTCGCGTACAGCCGCTCGGCATCATGACTCGCGGTATCCAGCACCAACAGCCATTTTCCGTATTCGAGTGCGACGTCCTCCGCCGCCCGCAGCAACGCGGCGCCCACGCCCCGACGGCGCGCGCGACGATGGACCAGCATCTTCGAAATATCGGCGCGGTGCGGTTGGTTCTCGGGCTGGTCGAGGATGAGTTGCACGGTACCGATCACGCCGTCGCCATCTTCCGCGACGAGAAGCGCACGCGCGCCGCCGGCGGCGCTCTCGGCTACACCACGCCAGAAATCCAGAGCCTTCGCCAACGGCAATGGATGCATGAAGCTCACTGACGCGCCGCCATCCACGCAATCGATCAGGAGCTCGGCGAGTCCGTGCAGCTGCTCATCGGTGCAATGGAACAGCCGCTGCATGGTGAACTGACTTAACCCGACTGTCGTCATTCCATCCTCCGGAACGGGAACCGCGTAACAATTCCGTAAGAATTCGCTGCGACACTTCACGACTCGAAAAGTCGCCGTCGGGCACGGAAATGCCATCAGCAGTTGTCGCAAAACAACAATGCCCGACGAATCATTCTAGCCGTGAAGTGGGATCCAAATGAAACAGTCTTCCAGCTCGACCTCGAGCATTCTTGCCTCAGCCATTGCCTTGATTCTTGCCGCCACGAATGCCATCGCCGCCGATGTCGCCACCTCCGACGTTGCGACTTCCGATGTTGCGACCTCCGACGTCGCGACCGCAGCCGCCGACGCGGGCGACGCCGCCGATGCGGGAATGTCGTCCGGCCAGAGGCGCCGCGATGCCGACGGCAAAGTGGATGCGCTCGAAGAAATCACCGTGCAGTCACAGCGTTCCACGCCGGAAATGGCGCGCGAGGCTCAAAAGCAGGCGCCGAACCTCATCAACGTGACCACCGCCGAAGAAATGCAGAAACTCCCCGACGTGAATACCGGCGAAGCCATCCGCCGCGTACCCGGCATATCTCTGGAGACGGATACGGGCGAAGGACGCTACATCAACATTCGCGGCTTGGACGCGGATCTCAACAGCACCACCTTCGGCGGTCTGCGCCTGCCGCCCACGAACAACAGCTCGCCCTCCGGCGCCGGCCGCGCCGTGGCATTCGACTCCATTCCGATCGGCTTCGTGGGCGCAATCAAGGTCACCAAGTCGAATCTGCCGGAACAGGACGCCGAAGCCCTGGGCGGCACCATCGACATCACGCCGAAGACGGCGCCGACGGATGGCAAGCCGTTCGCCGAAGTCAAGCTGGGTGGCGGCGAGGAATTACTCCGCCACACCTGGATCACCGACCTCTCAGGCTCGGCGGGTACCCGCTTCGGCGGCCCATCGGGCGGATATCAGCCGTTCAGCGTGCTGGTGCTGGCGTCGGTTTACACCGATCGCCGCGGCGTCGACGACGCCGAGGCGGGATTCATCGACAATCAGCCGGGAGGAGTGCCCGACAAGGCGTTCGCCGGATTCGAGCAGCGGTACTACAACTATCACCGGGAGCGGCACGGTTACGGTGCCGATCTCGGCTGGGCGCCGGATGAAGACAACAAGTACTTCCTGCGCTACTACGACGCCGGCTACTCCGAGACGGTATCGCGAAACCTGCTGAGCTGGGACCTCACCGGCGCGCCCACGGTCGACCCGAACAACCCGAACGGCTTTATCGACACGTCCAACTTCAGCAAGAAGCTGCGCGACGAAAAGGAGTATCTCGATTCGAAAGTCGCCGAGATCGGCGGTAAGAACGTGTTTTCCGACAACGTTCTCGATTACCACGTGGGCTACACGAAGGGTACGTATTACAAGCCGTACGACTACAACTCGAAATTCGCCAATCCCGCGCTCGCGAACGTGGCCTACGACAACACCACGCTGCCCAATTGGCCCGTTATGAGGGTGCTGCCGGGCACCGCCTCGAACGGCACGGTAACGGTCAATCCGACCGATCCGACCGGCTATGCGCTGAGCTCCATCAGCACGCAATCCGTTCATTCGGACGATCACGAGTGGGGCATCGGCGCCAATCTTGCCTTACCCACCCACTTCACGGACCGGTCGGACGAGGAGTTCAAATTCGGCATCAACGCCCGGATCCGTAACAAGACCGGCAGCCAGTCGTCATTCGTCGTCTCTCCCGCGGGGATTCCGGTATTGCCGCTGACCTCCGCGTCTTACGGCAACAACGTCACCTTTTATCAGGACCACTACGCGAATGGCCCGCAAATCGACGCAGCCAGCATCCGCGCCGCTTATGCCGCCGCATTGGCGGCGGGTAACGTCACCGGAGATCCGGTTGGGAACGCGCTCGCCGATGTGCACGACAAAGAAGACGTCTATGCGGCGTATGGGCAGTACCAGTTCGGCTACGGCCCGCTCGGCATCATCGCCGGCGTGCGCGTCGAAAAGACCAAGGCGACCTACGGTGGATTCAAGGCGGACACGTCGGGTTCGGCTGCCAGCGCAGGGTGCCCGATCCTGGATGCAACTCCTCCGGCCACGCATGTCTGCGCGGTCACGGGCAACCGCAGCTACACGGACTTCTTTCCCACCGCGCAGGCGCGTTACGAGTTCGCTCCCGACCTGATCGGCCGCCTGGCCCTTTCTTCGACCATTGCACGACCGGGCTTTGAGCAGGTTACGGCGTCCACCGTCGTCGATGGCAACGGTGACACGAGAACCGGCAATCCAAACCTCAAGCCGACGAAAGCCACGGGCTTGGACCTGTCCATCGAGAAATACCTGCCGCACGCCGGAATCGCCTCGTTCGGCGTATTTGCCAAGGACATCAAGGACTACATCGTCACCAACGCATCGCAAGTGGCGGGCGGGCAGCAGAATACCGGCGGCAATCTCGGCATCGCCCGGCTCATCAGTTTTGCAAATGCCCCGACGGCGCACCTCTATGGGCTCGAGGCGAACTTCGTCGAGCACTTCAGCGACATATTGCCGGGCCCCTTGGGCGGCCTCGGTGTCTCTGCGAACTGGACCTGGGTGCAGTCCAAATATCGGGTGCCGGTCACGGATCCGACGACCGGCCTCGTCACCGGAGCGCGAGACTCGGTACTGCCCTCGAGTTCGCGCAACACGGCGAATTTCGAACTGCTCTACGATTTGGGTCCGGTGAGCACCACCCTCGGCGCCTACTACACCAGCAAGAATATTTTCGGTGTGGGCGGCAGCGCGGCAAATGACTTCTGGACTCAGGAGCGCTTGTCGGTGGATTTCGGCAGCCAGTACAGGATCACGGAACCGTTCAGCGTGTATCTGAATGCCAAGAACCTCACCAATACCGCGCTTAAGATCACCGAAGGCCCGAGTCCGGACCGTGTGATTCAGCGTGAGTTCTACGGCGTCACCCTGCAGTTCGGAGGCACCTACAAGTTCTGATGTGCCGCCGCCGTGCGGCGTTCCGGCCCGGTGTATTTCGCGCGTGCGGTCAACGTCGCGGCGAGATCCCGGGCCGTGGCGCTTGCCGGTTCGTCCAAGATCGATCGCGTAACCCAGGCGGCGCCGATACTGGCGCCGCCGGCAACACCGTCGGGACCCGATACATCGAGAGACTCGATCCGCGGACAACCGCCGAAGAACCAAGGCCCGAGGCATGACCATTCGCCCGGGACACAGCGCGCATCGCCGGTGGCGCGGATCACGCCGGGATAGGCCGCGGGATACACCAAGGCGCCTCGCGCCGGCACGGCGGCCACGATGATGCAACCCGCGTCGACCGCACGGCGCACCGCCGTGCCGAGGACGGCGCGATCGCTCGAGAGCCCGAGACTCAAGTGGATGAGACCGGCGCGGCACTCGACCGCCCAATCGATGGCCGCGGCCACCGCTGCGCCGCTGGTGGGTCCGGCGGAGGTAAACACCTGTCCGAGCAGCAATTCAATCGATCGCTCCCGCGACCGCCGGCCGGCGAGCACCTCGGCGATTCGCGAACCATGCCCCGTCGGATCCGCCGCGGTCGGCCGGCGCTCGACCTGCTGACCGTCGGTGACAAAGGCCGCGGCATCGATGAGCGCCGCGTCGACGGTTTCGGGTCGGCTGCCGCAGCTGTCGACGAGAGCGACCCGCCAGGCCATGAATTCCTGCGGCATCAGCCGCCCACCAGCAATGCCGGACTCAATCTGCCGGCCTCGAGCCGCCAACAAATGTCGGATCGCTCGATGTCGTCGGCACGATGAGTGATCACGAGACGCGTTCGTTCGCCAAACATGGCGTCGAGCGATCGATGCACGGCGCGGGCAGCCTCCGCGTCGAGTCCGCTCGTCGCCTCATCCAGTATCACGATCAGAGGTTGCGCCAGCGCCGCACGCGCGATCGCCACACGCTGCCGCTGACCGGTTGAGAGTCCCGCGCCACCCTCGCCCACCGGCGTCGCATATCCTTGCGGCAAATCGCCGACAAACTCATCCACTCGAGCCTCGCGAGCGGCGGCCAGCACGCTGGCCTCGTCAACTTCCGGATGCCCGTAGCGCAAATTGTCGAGGATGGATCCGCGGAACAGCACCGGCGAATGCTCGACCACCACGATTCGCCGGCGCAGATCGGCCAATCTGTAGTCGCCGAGCGGCCGTCCGTCGAGCAGGATGCTTCCTGAATCGGGCTCCAGAAAACGACGCAGCAGGTCGGCCAATGTCGACTTCCCGGCGCCGGACGCGCCGCGCAGCACCACCTTGCTGCCGGCGGGAATATCGATGCTCACCGCATCGAGCAACGGCTGTCCCCCCTCGGCCGCGACGCTCACCGCCTCGAAGCGCAGCGCTCCGCGCGCGTCGGCCGGCAGCGGAATCGCTTGCGACGATTCGACCGTCGTGGGCAGATCGAGCAACTCTTCGACGCGTTCGAGGCTCACTCGCGCGCGATGATATCCCGTGTACAAGGAAGCGATCGAGGCAGCCGAGCCGGAACTGCGTCCCAGGTACGCGATGAACGCGACCAGCGTACCTACGCTGAGCTGCCCATGCAGCACGTACCAACCGCCGAGCACGAAGGTTGCGGCAGTGGCAAAATGGCCCAGCAAACCGGCAAATGAACCGGTCGCATAAGCCACCAACTGCTGACGCAGCACCTGGCTCAAGTACGCACGCCCAAGCGCAGCCAGTCGCCGACCCTCGAGATCTTCGGCCGCCGCCGCCTGCACGGCGCGGGCGCCCGACAGTGTCTCCACCAGAAATCCGCTCAAGCGGCCGGACGCTGCGCGCGACGACCGTGTGCTCGCCTCGATGCGCGGGCGCGCGTAATGGCGCACCAGAAGCTGCAGCGGCAGCAACGCGGCGATCAGCAGGGTCAAGCGCCACGACAGGCCCAGCATGACCGCGCCGACGGCGGCCAGCGTGAGTACGCTGCTGACGAAGGCCGCTACCGCGTCGGTACCGAAGCGCTGCACTTCGGCGATGTCGCCGTCGAGGCGGCTCACCAGGTCGCCCACCGGTACGCGCGCGAGGCGCCGCGGCGGTACGCGCAGCAGATGCGCATACACCGCGCCGCGCAGCGAAAACAGGGTGCGCCCTGAGGCGCGTATATAGATGGCGCGGTGCAGGCCGCCGAGCGCGAAGCCGGTCAGCGCAAGGACCAGAATACCGAGGCAGGCGGCGACCAGGCGTGGAAACTGCCGCCCGATGAGTCCTTGGTCGATGACCACTCGCGTCAGCAGAGGCTGCGCGGCGGACAGCGCGGCGATCGCCAACCCGAGCAGAAACGCGAGCGTGAGCGTGCCGCGCTGCGGCTTCAGGTGAGGCCACAGCAGCCGGCGAATTCCCGCACCGGAGGGCCGGTTACCTTTCGTGGATGACACGCAGCGTCGCGACGGACTGGTCGGCGCACCCCGGCAGTTTCAGGACCGCCTTCTTGTCCAGGGTGGCCGCGTCATAGAAGCCCACGTCGCACTCGGTTCCTCCCGTGAAGATTTCGCGCCCATCGGAGGAGAGATTGACCGCGTAAAAGGTATGATCGAGCGGCACGCGCTTCTCGAGCCGGTGTCCTTCCACATCGATGCTCGACAAAGTCGTATACACACCGTACGCGTGCTTCCGGTCCGGACTCAGCACGGTCGAGAAGATCAGCGCGGACAGCGGCTCGAAGTCCGCGTAGGTCAATTCTCCGCTCTTGACGTCGAGCGACATCAGCGCCGTCATGGGGACGGTCTCGGCGCCCTTCTTCAGCTCCGAGTAGACGGGACTGGTCCACACCCCCGTGGGCTCGGTCACCGGCCAGAACGCCAGGAGATCGGGCTGCCCATGATCCGCCAGCGCCCACTTCTGAATACCGCGCGTTTCGATGAGTTTGCCGGACTTCAGGTCGTATTCGTGCAAGTCGAAACCGATGGCGTAGAAGCTCTGGCCATTCGGCCGCATCAGCAGCATGTGCACGCGGCGCGGCGCGGGGAAGCTCCGATAGGGCTTGGCGGCCAAGCCGGCATTGGTGCGGTACACCGCGAAACGCGGCTCCTCCACGACGTACTCGGCGGGCAGCAGCCGGGTGGGCAGCTCGTACACGATGAGTTCCCGGCCGTCGGGAGTCAGCGTCATCGACATGAAACTCTTGATGCGCTCCTCGGGCGTCGACAGATCGGCGCGAAACACTTCACGGCCGTTCGCGAGATCGATGCCCACCACCCGCTCCATGCGATCGACGAGGACGTAGGCGATTTTCTGATCGGGCGAGATCAGAATGACCGAAACCAGGCCGTTGGCGCCGGGGATGCGGTGCTCGGCGCGCACCGTGCGCGTGGCCGCATCGATCACGAACAAGCGATCGGGCTTGGCGCCGGTGACGATCAGGTCGCCCGCGACGGCGAGCGAGATTGCGCCCACGGAAACCGCCAGCGCGGCGCATGCCGCCGAGACGCAGGAAAGGAAAGCGCTGCGAATCCGTGGCCGTGACATGCTCGCTCCCCTCCTCACTTCTTCGGAAATACGCTGTCGAGGTCGCGCCAGTCGCCGGCGGCCGACGGTTTGCCCGCGTCCCAATTCGGATACGTGCTCATCGTGTCCGGCACCTGAGCCGGCCACCAGCACGGATCGGAACAGCCGTATAGATCCGCCTCCATGGGTTGGCAGAGCGACGCGACCCCGCCGAAGGGGTCCACCTCCCAACCGGGATCGAAGGTCGTGGAGCAGCCGGCGACGCTTTCCATCGCCAGCACTTCGGCGACATGTCCGTCGGCCACCGCCTCCAGCAACAGATCCGCTTTGTGGTTCGTGGGTTTCAGTTCGCTCATGAGGCGGCACTCCTCGGGTCGAGGTGACGGGTAAAAAAACTCGGGTTGTGACGCTGAATATCGGCGTAGATGCCGACTCCGAAATCCACCCAGCGCCGCAACAGGTCGCAGTAATGATAGGTGCGGTGGTGGGCGTCGCCGAACCGCGCATACGATTCATGGTAGCAGCCGCCCGCGCATAAATTACGGATGCGGCAGGTCTCGCAATGCGTGCCCTGGCGGTCGATCGCCTTTTCGACGAAGGCGGAGAGACGCGCGCCGTCGATGCCGGTGGTCACATTGCCGAAGGTCGGAAGTTCCGAGCCCGTGAAGCGGTGGCACAGGTTCAAGTCGCCGTCGCCGTCGACGGCCAGCAGTCCGACGCCGGCCCCGCAGGGCAACGACTTGCGGCGCCCCTGGTGCAGATCGGTCATGAGCTGGTGCATGTTGGAAAAGCCGTTGTTGGCGCCGGAGAGCGCCGCCCGGCGGTAATCCTCGCCCAATCGTTCGAAGGCCAGATGCACCTCGGCCAGTTCCGCGTCGGAGAGCGCATGGCCCGCCTCGGCCGCCGCGGTCACCGGCGCATATCCCACTTCGTGGAAGCCGATCTCGCCGCGCAAATGCGCATGAATCGCCTCGACCTCGGTGGTGCCCCCGCCCAAGGTCACGCGCGCGCCCACCGGCCGCGAGCGATAGCGCTCGAGCAACATCTGTACTTTGCGCGCAACCACCTCGTAGGTTCCGCGGCCGCCGACGCTCTTGCGGTGCCGGTCGTGAATGACTTTCGGACCGTCCATGGATACCGATATGCCGAAACGATGTTCGTCGAAATACTCGATGAGCGGCGGCGTCAACAAGGTCGCGTTGGTGGTCATGGAGAAATCCATGCTTTTCCCGGCGCGTGCCGCCGCCGCTTCGGCGTAGCTCACCACCTGCTTGATCAACGCCACGTTGGTGAGCGGCTCGCCGCCGAAAAAGACGATGTTGACGCGGTCGCGCGCGGCGCCGGCTTCGAGCAGCAGGTCTACGCTGCGGGCGGCGGTGACGAAATTCATCTTGAGGCCATCCTTAGGTTTCGCGAGATCTTCCTTGTAGCAGTAGGTGCACGACAAATTGCAGCCGGTGTTCACATTGAGCACCAGGGTGCTCAATGGATACGCGTTTACCTTGACGCTGCTCGGATTGATGGGGCGCAAACTGCCCGACGGCTGCAGCATCTCGAGAGTGCGCAGCTCTAAAGTTATGGCGCGCACGCGGGCCGCCGGGTAGCGATCGGCCAGCAAGTCCGCCAACTCATCGACGCTGCGCCCGCCCTGCTCGCTGCAGTAGCCGATCACGGACAGTCCGAGCGCGTCGACGCCGAACACCGCCGTGGTCGGTACGTGCAGCAGGTACGCGTCCGCGTCGGTGCGCACCAAATGTCCGTTCCACGAATTCCATTCCAATCGTTCGGCGTTGGGTTGCATAGGGTGCTCAGTAAATCGGCGGTGTGTTCCAGCGTTGCACGGTCACGATGAGGTGGCCATGGCCTTCGACGGCGCGATCTCCGTCCTGCGCCTTCGCGACCACGGTCAGGTTGCCCACATTGTCGCCCGAATATTCGCGTGCCGTGTTGGGCCCGGCGCCGCCCGGCAGGAAGCTGCCGCGCTTGTCGAAATGCCCGGCGAACTTTTCATCCTCGGTGCGCTTGGCTTCGGCGTCGAAGGGCGCCGAGGTCCAATCTGCTGTCACCGGTCCAAGCGGGAGCAACTCGCCCCCCGGCAGCCGCGTGGATGCCAGCGCCTCGAACTGCGCCGACACCGGCGCCAGCCTGCCGCCGCCCACGCGCGCGATGGCATAGCTCGGCACCACATCGACTTGATCGATCTGGCGATAAACAGCGAACTTCACGGTTTCTAGTGCGCCGCCGTCGGCTGCGCCCGAGGCCGCGCCCGTTCCCACTCCGCCGGTCCCAACGCCGCCCGCCCCCACGCCGCCGGCCACCACCGCGCGCAGTCCCGGCGATGCACCCGCCGCCACCTTGACTCGAGCATGGATGGTGTGGGCGTCGCGTTGCACCTTCGACACCAGCGCGCCGTCGCCGAAGGACACGAGGGCCGCCTTCGAGCCGGCAGCCGGTTTCGCATCGAATCCCATGCCGACAATGGTCACATCGCCCGCCGTTCCGGCGCGCTGGGCGCGCGGCCACACCGCCAATATCCGCGCAGTGCCGTCCTCGCGCACGGCCACCCAGTCCCCGCCCTCCTCGGCGTGATCGGCATCGAACCAGCGCCCCGCGATGCGGTTGCCGTCTTCCGAGACGGCATACACTTCGCGCACAGTGCGAGTGCCCAATTCGGCGCTGCCGCGCCATTCGAAGCCGGTGTACACGATGGCCTTCGAGCCGCCGCTGAAGGCGACGCCATCGATGTCGGTCAACGCGTAACTCGCCTGCCAATCGCCGCCGGCATCGCGATCGATGCGCGCCGTGCCATAGAAGTCGGTGCCGCCCGGCACATGGCCGACGACCACCCACGCGCCGGCGAGATCCGCCGGACTGTGTTTCTGCCAGGCGGTCCACGCGGCCGACGTGTACGGATAGAGCGCGGCGAGCTTGGCCGGCAGAGGCCCGCTCGCGATCTGGAACCACGGCCGATCGCGCCCCGAGGCGGAATATTCAATGGAGGGCCACTGACCCACATGCGTATTGCTGAGCTTCCGCCATTCCTCCTCATCGCGGCGCTGCAGCGAGGCGCGCGCCAGGGAATGACAGCGCCCGCACATCACGTTGATCTCCGCGCCGGCATCGAGATCCTTGGCATTGGGACGCCGTTCCAGGGCGAAGCGCCCGGCCGCCGACTCGCCGGGTGCGAGGCCCTGCGTGTCAGCCAAGTAGCGAACCACCGAATCCCGCACTCCGTCCTCGAGCTTGAGGCCGTGCACCTGGCGCATGCGGAACAGCGTCATCGCCCACCCTTCCGGCGTCTTGCGAATGGCGCTGATGCGCTCGAACTGGCCGGCGCTCTCGTGGTGACAACCACTGCAATACGCGCGCACCAGGTCAACACCTGGAGGCGCTGCTCCGGCCGGCGCCGCCGTTTGCGCCGAGTTCTCTGCACCGAGCGACGTCTGGCCGCCGAGCAGCGCCGCGGCTCCGAGCACCAGGACGAGTGCAGCCGTCCACAGGGATCCGGCCGATCTGAACACGAATGAATGACGAACCTGCGCGATACCCATCGACACGATTCAACCTCCCAACGGAACGCCGGGCCGGAGTCGCCGCGCCAGGATGCCCGTCTGTTCCAGCCAATGAATTGCGGACGCGACCGCCGCGGCCGGCCGGTCGACCGCCGCCGCAGCACCGGTGACCGTGGCGTGCTCCGCCGACTCAAGATATCCCTTCAACGATACCAACGGCACATCGGCCACATGCCACACCCCGCGCGGGTGTTGCGCCGTGACAATGACGTCGCGTTCTTGGATGCGATCGCCGCTGAGCACCGGACGCCGCTCGACGCGCGGCGCGAACGGCGCAGCGCTCGGCGGCAAGCGTTCGTACGCAGCAGCGGTCTCCGACCAGAATGCACTGCGGCCGGCGTTCTCGCGATAGAAGGCCCCGGCGGTGCGCACGCCGCTTGCCCAGGACTCTTCCTGCCGCTCGGTGACGAAGCGATGTGCCGGCAGCGCATCCCCTCCGCACATGACCGATTGCACCGCGGTCGCCACCAATCGGGCGCCGCGCAGCGCCTCGTACACGCCCTGCCCGGACAAGGGATCGAGCGCGAGGGCCGCATCGCCGACGCGCCACCGCGTCGTATCGCGCGCCTGCAGTCCAAGACGCGCGTGCGCCGGGCTTGCCGCCAAATCGTCATCGGGCCGACACCCCGCGAGCGCGCACGCGAGCGCCGGGATTTGCGCGGCAGCCGCCGCAATCCACGCAGCCGGATGGGCCATCGGCGGGTGGGGCATTGCCGGGTGGGTGATCGACGCGCGTCCCGCGCGGGGTCGCCCGACCACCTGCACCCACAGCGCATCGGCCTGCGCCGCCCACCAGCACCAGCCAAAATCGGTTGCATGGATGTGGGTACCCGGTTGGAACGGCGCGCCGGCCGCATCGCGCAACCTTCGAAATTGCCGTCCGACGGCCAGCAGCAACGGTCCGTGCCGCTCGGGCCCGCGCCGTCCGCGCGCTTCGATGACGAGCGGCGCCGCGAGCGTGCCGCCGGCGCGCGTGAGCCCCCGCCACTGTCCGCCCCCCCATTTAAGGCTGGTGACGGTGTCCCGCCGGTCATCGACTCCGGCCGCGCGCGCGCGCCAGCGCAAAGCCGCGGCGAGTGCACGCCGCTCGACCAGCCACTCCGTGCCCACAACGCTGCGGCCGCCGGCCCACTCGCCGCTGCGCGCAAACGGCCCATCGACGATGCCGGGCGCGCCGTCGAGACCTTCCTCGGCGAGGAGCGCGAGGCTGCGCCTCGACAGTCCCTCCCACCCGGCACGCGCCGCCGCGCCCACGAGGGCCACCCGAGCGCCCGCCGCCGCCAGACGCCGGGCCGTCACACTACCGGCCGGCCCCGCGCCGATCACGAGAACGTCATGGCTCACGCATGCGCCTCCTCGGTGAGCTTGAGTTCAACGCGCATGTGTTCGCGAATGAGATATTTCTGCACCTTGCCGCTGATGGTAAGCGGGAAACTCTCCACGAATCGAACGTATCGAGGCACTTTGTAGTGCGCAATCCGGTTGCGGCAGAAATCACGGATCTCGTCCTCGCTGACCGTCATGCCCGAGCGCAGTCTGATGCATGCACAGACTTCCTCGCCATACTTCGGATCGGGAACGCCGACCACGGCGACATCGAGCACCGCCGGATGCAGATATAGGAATTCCTCGATTTCGCGCGGCGAGACATTCTCGCCGCCGCGGATGATCATATCCTTCACGCGGCCGACGATGTTGCAATAACCCTCATCATCGATGACGCCCAGGTCGCCGGTGTGCATCCAACCGCCCGCGTCGATGACATCGCGCGTTCGTTCGGCGTCGTTCCAGTAACCGCGCATCACGCCGTAACCGCGGGTCAACAACTCGCCGGTGACGCCGCGCGGCGCGACGCGGCCCCCGGCATCGATGATCTTCACCTGCACGTGCGGGTGTACGCGGCCGACGGTACCGACGCGGCGCTCGAGCGGATCGTCCGGCTGGGTTTGAAAACTCACCGGGCTGGTCTCCGTCATCCCGTAGCAGATGGTCACCTCCGGCATGTGCATCTCGGCCACCACCCTGCGCATCACCGCGGTCGGACACGGCGAACCGGCCATGATGCCGGTGCGCAGCGACGAGAGATCGAATTCGCCGAAACGCGGATGCCCCAGCTCCGCGATGAACATGGTGGGCACGCCGTGCAACGCCGTGCAGCGCTCGTTCGCAATCGCCTGGAGAACCGCCAGCGGCTCGAATGCATCGCCCGGCAGCACGCTCGCGGCACCGTGCGTCATGGCGGCGAGAACTCCCAGCACCATGCCGAAGCAGTGGTACAGCGGCACCGGAATGCACACGCTGTCCACGGCCGTGAGACGCATGCCCTCACCGACGAAGAACCCGTTATTGACGATGTTGAAATGCGTCAGCGCAGCACCCTTCGGCGTACCGGTGGTGCCGCTGGTGAACTGGATGTTGAAAATATCGTCCGGATCCAGCTTGGCCCGGATGGTCGCGAGCACCGTCTCGTCGAGAACGTGGCCGGCGGCCGCGAGGTCGGCAAACGACAGCGTTCCCCGCGACGGATCCGCGCCCAATTCAATCAGCAGGCGCAGGTCGGGAAACGCGGCGCACAGGAGCCGTCCGGGCGCGGCGTTCTTGAGTTCGGGGATCAGCGACTGGAGCATGCCGGCGTAATCGCTCGACTTGAAGCGCGGCGCGAATACGAGTGCACGGCATCCGGCCAAACGCAGCGCGAATTCCAATTCCACGGCCCGGTAGGCCGGATTGAGATTGACGAGCACCAGCCCGGCGCGCGCGGCGGCGAACATCGTGAGCAACCACTCTGCGCAGTTCGGCGCCCAGATACCGATGCGCTCGCCTACCTCAAGTCCACAGGCGATCATCCCGCGCGCAACGCGCTCAACTTCCCGGTCCAGTTCAGCGTACGTGAATCGCATCGACTGGTACGGCACCACGAGCGCCGGGCGCGTCGGGTGCTCACCGGCGGCCGCCTTGAGCACCGCATCGACGGTACGATACAGGAGCGGCCGGTCGCTGGTACCCGATACGAAGCTCGTTTTATTAGTGGTAGTGTGCATCGAACCCGTACATGCGCGGTGTCCCCACGTGCCGGTAGTCGAAGCCGAACCCCTGCACGTCCACCAGATACTGCTTGGACTTGTAGTTCGTGTCCAGATGCAGTCGTTGTGGAATCGACGGGGATCTGGAGTCGACGGGGATCTTTAGGAGCCGCTGCCCGTCGCGGAGCCTCGCTTGGGACGTCGGACGGCACTCACCTTGCCGCTCCCTCCTCCCCCGCAGAAGAACTGATCGCCGCCATCGGTCTCGTGCCCCGAAACGCTCACTCCGGGCGGCATCTCGAGCTTCTCCAAGACCTCTCCCGTTTGAGGATCGATTCGCCTCAAATCGCTCTCGTCTCCTTCCCAGGTACCGTGCCAAAGCTCCCCGTCGACCCAGGTGACACCGGTGACGAAGCGGTTGGACTCGATCGTGCGAAGAATTGCCCCTGTTTCAGGATCGACTTGATGGATCTTCCGGTCCCGATACTGCCCCACCCAGAGCGTCCCTTCGGCCCACGTGAGCCCCGAGTCGCCGCCGCGGCCGGGCGCCGGGATCGTGGCGAGCACACGGCCGGTCTCCGGATCGATCTTCTGGATGCGATCCTCGGCGAGCTGAAACAGGTGCTGGCCGTCGAAGGCCGTTCCCGCATGCGCGGCGACGTCGATCGAGCGCAGTGTCTTTCCGCTCGCAGGATCGAAGGCGTTCAGCTTGTCTCCTGCAGCAAACCAGACGTTCTGCCCGTCATACGTGACTCCATGGACGCGGTCGGCACCCGGAAAAGGTCCGTACTCACGGAGGATCTCGGCGTTTGATGTACCCATGCCTACATTCTAGTCAATCGGCAGAGGAGAGGGGAGTAACAAGGTCGTCGTGAATCCCAGTACGGGCGGCGTCATCCAGCGACGAGCCCGCCCGTGACCGAACGACTGCGCCTTGCCCGCTGCCGCAAGCGAGTCGAGCGCCCGCTGCACCGTGCGCTGACTCGTTCCAAGCGCAAGCGCCAGGGCCGAGCTCGGCCACGATTCACCGTCGGCGAGAAAGGCGAGCACCCCCGCGTGCTTCTCTTCGACGGGCCGCGCCAGCACGACGACTTCGCGTGCGCGGCGGGGCGCCAGCGCAAAACCCCGCTTCGTCGCGCTCACGTCGGCCAGCGTCCGAAGCACCCCGCGAAGCCGTCCTACTTCGACCCGCAATCGCGCGCGATGCGATTCATCAGCGAGCTTCGCTCGGAATGCGCGCGCGATGAGCGTGTCTCTCGGCACATCTCCCGGCCACGCTTCCCCCAGCGCGCGTGCGATCGCGAACAACACCGGACGCTTTGCGAGCGATACCACCTTGCTACCGTCACGCACGACATGACGGCAAGCGTCCACGACGAATGTTTTCGACGACAGCAACGCTTCGACCTCCTCGAGCAGAAGCATTCGCTCCTCACCATTCGCAATCAGGCGCGCCGCGGGCGTGTTCAGGACGAGGAATGCGCTTTCGACCTCCGCCGTCAGCGCAGGGATGCCTGCGTGGCGCGCGGCGTACTCGGCCCGGGCAAGCGCAGCGCGCGCCGCCTTCGTCCGCAGGCGTCGCATCGCGATGCCCGCAACCACCAGCTCGTGGGCGGCCCTCGACGCGGGCGGGAAGGGCGTGGGGTCGAGCTCAGCGAGCTTGCGTTCGGCCTCGTCGAGGCGCCCGATCAGGAGCAGGCGCCGGACCTCGAGATACCGCGCATGCGCCGCGTTCACCCGGTCGCCGTGCTCTTCGAGCGTCGCCCGCGCCGCGTCGAGCGCCTTCGCAGGCCAGCCCAAGTCGCGCGAGATGAGCGCGATCTCGGCCTCGGCGACGACGCACCTCGCACGCGCCATGGCCTCTTTTGGACCGAAGGCACGCGCCGCACGCTTGAGGAGAGCCTTCGCTCGCACGAGATCACCGAGCTGCGCCATCGCGATGCCTCGAAGTGCGAGCGCAGGCGCGTCGTCGCGCAGAGCGACCCGCTTCAATGCGCCGAGGGGATCACCCGCTGCAAGTGCGCGCGCCGCGGCGGTGATCAGCGAGTCCATCGAAATCCCGTCACACTTGTCACTCCCACCGTTCGATGCTTCGGTACTAGTCTAGCCCACGACCATCAACCAACACGTCGTACCGAACGGCGAAGGAAGGACAGCGATGACGAAACACATGACCTCGACACGCAAGGATTGGCTCGCAGCGCGGCTCGAGCTGCTCAAGGAGGAAAAGGACCTCACGCGGCGCAGTGACGGGCTGGCGCAGCGGCGGCAGGAGCTGCCGTGGGTTCGAATCGACAAGGAGTACCGATTTGAGACCGACGAAGGAAGCGCCTCGCTGGCAGACCTTTTCAAAGGGCGCTCGCAGCTCCTCGTCTACCACTTCATGTTTGGGCCCGACTACACGGCGGGGTGTCCGTCCTGCTCATCGATCGCGGACGGGTTTAACGGCGTGGTCACCCACCTGGCGAACCACGACGTCACCCTGTCGGCGGTGTCGCGGGCGCCGCTGGCAAAGCTGCAGGCGTACAAACGACGCATGGGGTGGACGTTTCCCTGGGCGTCCTCGTTCGGCAACGCCTTCAACTTTGATTTCAATATCTCGTTCACCGAGGAGGAGCAGCGCGCCGGAACCATCGAATACAACTACGAGCGTGGTGGCCACGCGATGGACGCGACGACAGTCGTCCCCGAGCCCGTGGCCCAGATGGCGGCCACATGCGGAATCGATGTGCCCACGTACGCGCGCGACAGGCCAGGCCTGAGCACCTTCGTGATCGAGGACGGCGCCGTCTACCACAGCTATTCGACCTATGCACGCGGAGTGGACGGCTTCTGGGGCATGTACCAGTGGCTCGACCGCGCCCCCAAGGGGCGCAACGAGACGGGCATCTGGTGGCGCCGCCACGACGAGTACGGCCAGCGCTGAGCCAAATCATGGATGTCGTTGGCGCAGCCGCGGGACGGGAGATCTCACGACACATGGTTTCCGGGCGAGCTTCCCAGCGAGCCTTCCTCGGGGTCTCGGCGCTGCTCTTCGCCGCCAGCTCGGCGGTGACGATCCACTGGTGCGCGTCCATGTCGTCGATGGGCGAGATGCCGATGCCCGGCGGCTGGGCGATGTCGATGGCGTGGATGCGGATGCCCGGACAGACGTGGCCGGGCGCCGCGGCGTCGTTCCTCGGCATGTGGCTGGTGATGATGGTAGCGATGATGCTGCCATCCTTGGTGCCAATGCTGTGGCGCTACCGCCAGGCCGTCGACCGGACAGGCGAGACGCGCCTGGGTCGGCTGACCGCGCTGGTGGGCGTCGGGTACTTCTTCGTGTGGACCATGTTCGGACTGGCCGCCTTTCCACTGGGCGTCGCGCTCGCGGCGGTCGAGATGCAGCTGCCGGCGCTGGCGCGCGCCGTTCCGATCGCGGTCGGTGTGGTCACTCTGATCACCGGCGCGCTCCAGCTCACCGCATGGAAGGCGCGTCACCTCGCTTGCTGCCGGCAGGCACCGGGGCGCGGCCGTACGTTGCCGGCGGACGCCGGCACGGCCTGGCGACTCGGCCTGCGCTTCGGCCTCCACTGCAGCTGCTGCTGTGCCGGCCTGACGGCGATCCTCCTCGTCATCGGGGTCATGGACCTGCGCACGATGGCTGTCGTGGCGGCAGCCATCACCGTCGAACGCCTTGCACCGGCCGGTGAGCGCGTCGCGCGCGCGATCGGGGCCGTCGTCGTCGGGGCGGGGTTGTTTCTGATCGTGCGAGCAGCCGGGCTCGGCTGACGCATCCGCATCGCGCGCAGTTTTGCCGGGAAC
This sequence comes from Gammaproteobacteria bacterium, assembly GCA_034667965.1. Taxonomy (GTDB): domain Bacteria; phylum Pseudomonadota; class Gammaproteobacteria; order Steroidobacterales; family Steroidobacteraceae; genus Bog-1198. Next base: position 45,504 of record JAXDQI010000166.1, on the reverse strand, counting down.
ACCGGGACGGGTGGGGTTCCCGCTTGCCGGGCGTCCGAGGACTTGACTATTGCCTCGAATATATTTAACCTACTGGTTACTTAACCAATCGATTAAATATAAATGACGCAAATGCTCGATGCCACATTCGGTGCTCTCGCGGATCCCACCCGGCGTGCCATCCTGGCGCGGCTTGCAAAGGGCGATGCAACCGTGAACGAGCTTGCGGAACCTTTCCGGATGAGTTTGCCGGCGGTGTCGAAACATTTGAAGGTGTTGGAGCGTGCCGGACTCATCGCGCGAGGCCGCGACGCTCAACGTCGGCCTTGCCGCCTCGCGGCCGGACCGCTGAAGGAAGTGGCGGCGTTCGCCGAACGCTACCGCCGGCACTGGGAAGAAAGCTTCGATCGCTTGGACGACTATCTCGAGATCATGAAGCGCAAGCCCGCCAAGGCTTCGCCCAAGAAACGCTCCCGTCGCGACTAGACGCGACGGAGCCGCGACAACCACCGCCAACATCAACCACGTAAAAGAGGTTTCATATGAACGGCCCCAACACCACTGCCGACCGGGAAATAATGATTACGCGAGTCTTCAACGCTCCGCGCAGCATCGTGTTTCAGGCGTTTACCGATCCGAAGCACGTCGACCACTGGTATGGACCGCGCGGCTTCCAGACCGAAACCATGGACATGGACGTGAGGCCCGGCGGAGCGTGGAACTATGTGATGCGCCACCAGCAATACGGCGAGTTCAAGAATCGCGTTCTCTACCGCAAAGTGGTGCGTCCCGAGCGCCTCGAGTACACGCACGACTCCGGCATCGACGGCGATCCGTCCGCTTTCGAAGTCACTATCGTGTTCGAGGACCTGGGCGCGGAGACCAAGGTCACGATGCGCTCGGTGTTTTCATCGGTCGCCGAACTCGAGCGCGTCAAGGGATTCGGTGCCGTGGAAGGCGGGAATCAGACTCTGGAGCGTCTCGCGGAGTGGCTCGCAACCGAATACGCCTGATGACCGGCATCGCCGCGAGAATCGCCAGCACCAGCGCCTCCCATGGCGACAGGCCGCCGCCGCCGCCTTTGGCGCTGGGGGCGGGTGCCGATGGCACCGTCGATACCGTGGTATTCGTGGTCGACGAATTGTTCGCGCTCACCTGATCGGTGGCGCCGGTGGTAATCGCCTGCACGACTATGTGATCGATAAGGCATGGCAATTGCGCAAGTCGAAGTAGCGACTCGGCGGTTTAACGACGCTGCCGATGCCTTTTCATAGTGCACCGGAACCACCTGCGTGCGCTCATTTGGAGCAACGCGACGGGACCTGTCGAGGGCCGGCCGAACGCGCATTGTGTATCCAGAAAGGAGGTTACACGGGTTAACCTGTCTGAATCGCCGCTGCTATGCATTCGCAATATTGCAAAGCACAAGGCGGAATCGCTGCATACTCCCCCTCTGGTACGCTCCTTGCAGCGATGTCCCAACAACACAACAAAGGGGACTCGGGAATGATGGGATCAAACAAGCGTCGATCGTTATCGACGTGGCTTTGTAGTTGTTTGACAGCAACGATGTGCGGTACCGCTTGGGCGGCGACCTCGACGTCCACCAGCGACGCTACTGGTCTCGAGGAGATCACCGTCACCGCGGAAAAATTCAACTCGACCATTCAGAACACGCCGATCAGCATCTCGGCGCTGAGCGGCGATCAACTCGCCGCCGCCGGCCTCACGCGACTCGAAGACATCGCACACGAGGTTCCCGGCCTCTCCATGCGCTCCGCGGGGCCCGGCCTCACCGAGTATGAGGCGCGCGGTCTCGCCTCCAACGGCGGCGCGGCGCCCACCGTGGGCTTCTACCTCGACGAAATTCCCCTATCACCCCCGGCCGTATCGCAGTCCGGCAAGGTGGTGATCGATCCGAATCTCTACGATATCGAACGCGTCGAAGTGCTGCGCGGACCTCAGGGCACGCTATACGGATCGGGCTCCATGGGCGGTACCGTCAAGGTCATCACCAACCAACCCAAACTGGGCGTGTTCGAAGGTTCCGCGCAGGCTACCGGGTCGTACACCGACGGCGGCGGCGGCAATTACGGCGCCAACCTCATGCTGAACCTGCCGCTTGGCGACAAACTCGCGCTCCGCATCGTGTTGAGCGATTTGTATCGCAGCGGCTGGATCGACAATAAAACCGTCAGTCCCTTCCCCATCGCATTGACGCCCAACCCCCGCGGTCCGGTCGAGACCGCACCGGTGACGAATGTGTATCGCAACGCCAACGACGAGCAGCTCTCGGGCGGCCGCATCAGCCTGCTCTACAAGCCGACCGATGATCTATCCATTCTCGCCACCGCTTTCACACAGAGCCTGCACCTCGGCGGGTACGACCTGCTCGACGGCAGCCCGAACAGCGCCTCCCCGAGCCGCGTCTCCGACGCGCACTTCGAGGTATTTCCGCTGCGCGAGGGTGTCCGCGACAACATCTCCATCTTCGGCCTGACCGTGAACGCCAACCTGGGTTTCGCGGACCTGACCAGCGCTACGTCGGACTGGGGCCGTCTCGGCGTGCAAACGCAGGACGCCACGGAATCCATTTATGTGGCGAACGGGGGCAGCACCCAATTCACGTCCCCCGTTCCGTACTCGGAACGAGACCCGTCCCATCAGTTCAGCCAGGAGCTGCGCCTGACCTCCCATGACAGCGGCGGCCTGCACTGGGTGGCGGGCGCCTTCTTCAGCGATCTGCATTCGGTGTGGAATGAAATCGGCATGAGTCCAGCCAATGCAACGCCTACGGTACCCGACGGTGCGTATTTCATTTCCTGGAACGATTACGGCGTCAGACAGACCGCGCTGTTCGCCGACGGCTCGTACAAGCTGACGGATCAGTGGAAGCTGTCGGCAGGCGTGCGCTGGTACAAGTACAAGAGCCATCAGGACGAGTACTCCTGGGGCTACGACGGCCCCAATTCCACTCCGCCCGCAAACGCCCAGATCACCAAGGCCTCGGACAAGGGCTTCAATCCGCGCATCAACCTGTCCTATGCGCCGACCGAGGACCTCACCACGTATGCGACGGTTTCCAAAGGCTTCCGACCCGGCGGTGCGAACCAGATCCTGCCGCCGCCCACGTCGCCGCCGTTCTGCTCGGCGGGCGCCCTGCAGTTCGGTCCGGATGCCGCGTGGAACTATGAGATCGGCGAAAAAGCCAAACTATTCGACAACTGGCTGACCATCAACAGCGACGTGTATTACATCAAGTGGACCGGAATTCAGCAGGTGCTCACGCTGCCCTGCGGCTATCAGTACTACAACAATGCCGGCGACGGCCGCGCCTTCGGGCCCGAACTCGAGATCAATGCCAAACTTTCCACCGAGTGGAGCGCCTCGCTCAGCGGCGCCTGGACGGACGCGAAGATCACTAAACCGAACGCGTCGTACACCAGCTTCCTCACCAACGTCGCGTTCGAGCCGGACGGCGTGACCCGCCCCTGCGCGACGGCGGCCGGCTGCACCGCGCCCATCATGAACGTGGCCAAGGACACTGCGAGCCTGTCGGTGACCTACGCCACCACCGTGATGAGCGACTACCAGCTATCGGCCCGCGTCGCCGACGTGTTCGTCGGTAGCTCCCACGATGTCGCCTACTACTACAATTACACCCTGCCGTCCTACAACCTCGCCAACGCCCGCGTGAGCCTCGCCCACGGTGACTGGTCGGCCAACGTTTTCGTCGACAATCTCACCAACAAGGTGGCGCTGATGACGGCGAACAACACCAGCTTCCAGTTCAATATTCCGCAGCTCGTGCGCTACTCGACCAATCAGCCGCGCACGGTGGGCGTGCAGCTCAACTACAAGTTCTAGCCGCTGCGCTGGCGGACGACCGCAATGGGGGCCTGCGGAGGCCCCCGTTTTTTGTCGTCCGAGCCTAATTGCTCCGCGGTCTATTTGATGCTAGAAACTTACAGCAGCGTGGCCAAAGAGCCCGCGCGAGCCGAAAATTCGGATAACGAGGGGATGATTGATGAATTCCAAGCTTTCCATCGCGATCGCGGCTGTCCTGGGCGCCCTGTCGGGCGCGCGATCCCTGGCGGCAACCGCGGAGGGCGGAAGCGACGCCCTCGAGGAAATCACCGTAACGGCGCAGCGGCGCTCGCAAAGCATGCAAGACGTGCCAATCTCGATGCAAGCCTTTACCGGCCAAGCGCTGCAGCAGCTCAACATCCAGACCTTCGACGACTACATCAAGTATCTGCCGAATCTCACCAGCGCCAACAACGGGCCCGGGCAGAACGAAGTCTTCATGCGAGGCTTGAGTGCAGGTTCCCAGGCGAGCCAAGGCAGCTCCTCGACCGGACTGTTCCCCAACGTCGCAATCTATCTCGACAATCAATCGGGTCAGTTGCCGAACCGCAATCTCGACATCTATGCCGCCGATTTGAACCGTATTGAAGTTCTTGAAGGCCCGCAGGGCACCCTGTTTGGCGCGGGCGCCGAAGCGGGCGTGATTCGCTACATCACGAATGAGCCCAAGATTGACGTGACCGAAGCCAACGTCAAGGCGGGCTACGGCATAACCGCCCATGGGGATAATAATTCCGATGTCACTGCGGTCCTGAACCTGCCCCTGATCGCCGAGCACATGGCGGTGCGCGCCGTCATCTACAACGATCAGCGCGGCGGCTACATCGACAACGTAGCGGCGACTTTCACGCGCAAAAACACCGATCTCGGCATTCAGTATGCGAACTACCCGGCCGTCAACGGCCGATGTCCGGACGGACTGCCGAACAATGGCTTTTGCGTGCCGCCCGGCAGTCCGACACTCAATAATGCGAATCTCGTGGGACGAGCCATCAACCCGGTGACCTACCAAGGCATTCGGGCCCAGTTGCTGTACAAGTTCAACGACGATTGGGACGTGCTTCTGGCGCAGAGCTACCAAGACATGCATTCGCAGGGGGTGTTCTACCAACAGCCGAACGCCTCGGATGGCGCCCCGTTGCAGCCGCTCGAGGTCACCCTGTTCAACCCGGCCCACAACAAGGATAAGTTCGAGATGACTTCCTTGACGATCGACGGAAAGCTCGGCTTCTTAAAGGGCGTGTATACAGCCGGCTACTTGGTGCGGAACGTCGAGCAGTCCGGTGACTACACCAACTATTCCCGTGCTGTCTACGCCGAATACTATCAGTGCTACGGCAAATTCGATTTGACGCCGAAGTGCTTCTCCCCGAGCGCTTCCTGGCACACCAGCGAGCAGAACAAGCACATGCAGCAGGAGTTTCGGTTGAGCACTCCCGATGAGTGGCGCGTGCGCGGCATCGTGGGCGCTTTCTACGAGGACAACAAACTATTCGATCGGACCGCGTGGAGCTACAAGGGGATACCGGAATGTACCGTAACCCTCGCCACGGGCTGCTTCACCAACTTAGGCACGTTCCCGGGCAGCACGGTCGACCCTGCCGGGATCCGACCTGCGAGTGAATCGTTTTATCAAGACACCCCGCGTGAAACGAAGCAGACCGCGTTCTTCGGCTCGGTCGACTTCGACTTGATACCCAAGGTGCTCACGCTCACCGCGGGCACGCGCCATTTCCTGTTCGAGAATTCGTACAAAGGGAGCGTCATGTCGAGTTTCGGGTGCTACGAGGCGGGCACACCGCCGGGCGGCTGCACGTCGTCGTACTCGTACAATCTCGATGCGCAAAACCTCCGGGGCACGGAAACGGGGTTCAAGCACCGCGCCAATCTCACATGGCACATCACGCCGGACGTCATGGTGTATTACACCTGGTCCCAAGGATTCCGGCCGGGTGGTTTCGACGAGAATGGTGGCACACCGCATATCTACGGGACGGACGGCAAGTATCAATACTTGCTTCCGCGCTCATGGGATTCCGACAAGCTCACGAACAACGAGATCGGCTGGAAAACCGAGTTCTTCGACCATCGCTTTCAGTGGAATGGCGCCATCTACCGTGAGAACTGGGACAATGTGCAGATCTCCTTCTTCGATCCCGGCTTGTTGGGCAACTTGTTCTTCAATACAAACGGGCAGAACTTCTTGGTCAAAGGCATCGAAACCTCGATGGTCGCCCGCGTGGTCGGTGGACTCACCGTTCAAGGGGCCGCCTCGTGGAATCAAACGCGACAGACGAATTCGCCGGCGCTGATCGACAACAACCCGCTCAGTGCCAATTTCGGTCATGCCATCACGCAAGCGTGCGACTCCACCGGCGGCAGCTGTACGGCCATCACGAATCCGTTCGGACCGGTCGGATCGCCCACGGCGAATGCGCCGCCGCTACAATTCAGCCTGCGGGCCCGTTACGAATGGTCGTTTGGGGACTACAACTCCTTCGCACAGTTCGGCGCCTCGCACACGGGGCATTCATTCACACAGGCGGGCTCCAACCCGACCTTCGCGGGCTCGAGCAGCATCGGCACGTCGCGGCTGCGATTCGAGAATGCCGCGTATTCGACCTTTTCTGCTTCGGTCGGAATTGCCAAGGGTGCTTGGAACGTGATGCTGTACGGCGAGAATCTGAACAACTCGCACGCATCCACTTTCACCAGCACCGACCAATTCATCGTGGAACAGACGCCGCTTCGACCGCGCGTGCTCGGAGTATCCTTCGGCTACAAGATCCTTTGACGACGCGATCGGTGACTTGACCGAGCCCCCAGAGCAGGGGCCCATCAGCTATATATCGCCCACCCGGCCGATACGCGTCAATGAATCAAACTGACCTATTCGCTGCGAAAGGCGTTTGGACTCCCCGCCCACCCCAGGGACGCCGTGTCCGAATGGAGCGCGTTATCATCGCGTATGGTCAAGAAATCGATCTCGGTGCTCATTCTATTCAATGTCCTCTTGAGTTCCTGCGCGTTGCAGCCCACCGCCGACGGCCGCTACCAGCTCGACCGCCCGTTCCGGGACTTCTACGACACGGCCTTCATACTCACCAATGCCGGCAGGACGCCGCCCCGCGAGCTTGACCTCGCACAGGCCGCGGATGTGCTCGCCGGGTACGACGTGGTGTTCTTCGGAGAAAATCACGGCCATCCGGGCGTCCACCTACAAGAAATGAAATTGCTGCGCGCCCTGCATGAACGAAATCCCCGCTGGGTGGTGTCCTTCGAGCAATTTGAGCGCGACGTGCAAGACGTGGTCGACGACTATCTGGCGAGCCGGATCGGCGAGACCACGCTCATCGCCAAAGCGCGTGCGTGGAACAATTATGCGGCGTCGTACCGGCCACTGCTCATCTACGCCCGGGAGCAGCGCCTGCCCGTGGTGGCCGCGGAAGCGCCCGGTTGGGCCATCTCGTGTGTGGGGCAGTGGGGAGTGCCAATCCTCGAGCAGTTCACGCCCCTCGAGCGCTCATTTGTCGCCCGGAACGTCGAGGTTCAGGCCGGCGCCTACCGCGACAAGTACATGTCCTTCCTGAGCGGCTCGCCGACGCACGGTGGCGCAGCCCACAGCGGCACGTCGACGCCAGGCGGCGCGGCCGATGCGGCCGATGCGGCCGATGCGGCCGATGCGGCCGGTGCGGCCGGTGCGGCCGCCAAGGCCGAGCGCAGTTTTTCGGCCCAGGTTGCGCGCGACGACACGATGGCCGAATCCATCGACGATGCCCTGCGGCGCCATCCCGGCTACCACTTGCTGCATCTCACCGGAAGTTTTCACGCCGAAGGATTCTTGGGAACGGTGGAGCGGCTGCGCCAACTGAACCCCCGGATCAATGTCGCCGTCATCGATCCCGTGGAAGTCGCCGACACCGAAAAACCGGGGTTTGGTCCGGAAGACGCGGGCGGCGGCACGATCCTGCAACTCATCTATCCCAATCCAGAGGCTTTGGCCGACGGCGAGGACATGAGCGCCATGATGGCCACGATGACCCACGAGCGCGAGATGAATCGCTGCCGCTATTCACCGCCCACAGCGCCGCCGCCCCAGAACTAGCGCGCCGTCAAGCGGCGGCCCGCACTCACGCCTCGGGCACCGAGAACGCCGCCAGCGACTCCGGCAGAATCTGGCCGCCGTCGATGACCAGGCTCTGTCCGGTGATGTAGGCCGCCTCGTCGGTGGCGAAGAACAGCGCCGCATTGGCGACATCGGTGACCGATCCTAAGCGGCCGATGGGCACGGATGCTTCCATGCTGCGAATATACTCATCGCCCAAGCCGTGCAGGCCCTCAGTGAATATATTCCCCGGCAAGACGGCGTTGACGGTAATGCCGTGCGGAGCAAGTTCGATCGCCGCGGTCCGCATGAACCCCAACTGTCCGGCCTTGCTGGCGCCGTAGTGCGCCCAGCCGGAGTTCCCGGTCACCGGCCCGGTGATGGACGAGGTGAGTATGATCCGTCCCCTCTTTCTTTCCTTCATGGCGGGCAGGCAGGCGGACACCGCGAGGAACGTGCCTTTGAGATTGGTGGCCATGACCGCATCGAAATCGGCTTCCGACATGGTCGACAGCGGACTTGCGGGAAATATACCCGCGTTGGCGCAAAGTATGTCGACGCCGCCGAATGATTCGGCGGCGGCGCGCGCCATGGCCTGCATATCCGCTTGCCGGGTGACGTCGGCTTCGAAAGCGTGCGCTGTACCGCCGGCAGCAACGATCTCGTCGGCAGCGCTCTTCGCCTCCCCTAAATTTCGCGACACCACCAGCACCTTGCATCCCGCGAGGCCGAAGCGCTGAGCGAGGCCGCGCCCGATTCCTTTGCTGGCCCCTGTGACAATGACACTGCGTCCTTTGAGAGACGTGAACATGCGGTACATCCTTAAATGAGAGCCGACACCAAAAAATTTCCGCGCAGCATCTCCTGCGCCAGCGCCACCGTCCTCACCGTGTAGCTCCTGCCCATTTCGCGGGCTATGGGCACCTCCGCATGGGAAGCCAGCCATGCAGTCAGCAGAATGCGCCGCAAAACCACGAACGTGGGGATTTCGGCCCGCGCTTCCGCGCGCAGCGGCATCTGCCGGCAATAACCTCGAACCCAAGCCTGCAGAAGATCCGGCACGTTGGGTTCATGTTCGATGAAGCTGACTGCGGTGGCGAAATCGTACAGATACCAACTGAATCCGCAATCATCAAAATCGATGATGCGCAAGCGCGTTCCGTCCGCCAACAGATTGGCGAGCCGTAAATCCGCGTGCACCAATCCAAAAACGTCGGCGCCTTGGCCGAACCGCTCGAGACGCAGCCGGATGACATCCAAGGCGTTTTCGAGGACCACGATACCCGCCTGGTCGAGTCCAATGGCTGAACGCCACGGTCCCCAAAACCCCTGCGGCCCCACCATGGCATCAAAGTCCCAACGTTTGCGCCGAAACCCTGCCGGCAACGGCCACGATTTGGCGTGACGGTGCATGAGGGCCGTGAGTTCGCCGAGCCGCTCGAACCAATGCACCGCATCGCGCGAGTCCGGCTCGGTGCCGGGCAACCGTTCAAAAGCCACGGCGAAGCGCGCCGGTGCGCCGGTACGCGACGCGAGCACCTGCACATCGTCACCGTCGGTGCCCGGTATCGCCGCGGCCGTTTCGATCACGCCGTCCCGACGCAACGCGTTCATCCAGGCCAATTCCGAGCGTATTTCCTCCGCCGATGAATACCCGACGCGATGCACGCGCAGCACCAACTCGCGCCCGTCAGGATCACGGAGGGCAAAGGTCGCGTTCTCCGATACGTTCAATAGAGTGATGGTTGCCGAAGGCGAGAACATCCAGCGCGCCAGGTTGTCCGTTACACGGGCATTCAGTTCAGCCAACACGTCGGGTGGGTATTCGTCGGCCATGGCGGCTTAAATATGCGCCAACGGCGCGCTCACGACGGCGGGCCGCAGTTTCATGAGACCCCAGGACGCGGCCACCCATACCAGGGCGACGTACGGCCACAGATTGTTCGGGAAATCCGGCACGGGATAGATATTCTTGTATAGAACCCACAACAGCAAGGCCGGCCCCAGCACGCAGATGGCCGACCAGATGTGCCGCCGCTCGCGCCAAGCCTCGACGGTTTCGGCGGCGCCCACGCTGATGTACACCAGAATCAACGCGAGCGCCCCGATGGTGCTCGCGTAGCTGTAGTAGTTCCCGGCGCCGACGAAGGGCGCCCACAGCAGGAACGGCAGGAGCACCAGGAACGCCGACATCGACACGGCGGGCGCCGGAGTGCCATGCACCTTGTGCACCTCGCCCATGGATGGCGCGAGGCCGCCGCGGCCCAATGCATAGAGCACCCGCCCCGCGGCCGCCAGCGGTCCCAGCATGCCGGAGAAACAACTGATGGCGGCCGCCAGATCCAGCGCGATCGCCAAGCGGGGCGACGCGTAGCGCAGCGCCAGATCATTGAGCGGCGCCTCGGACTTGGCCAACTCCTTGATCCCCACCGCGCCGAACCCGACGATTTCGCAGTAGGCCACGAACGTGAAGAACAGGCCGGAGCCCAGAACGGTCGCGAGCAGCGCGATGGGAATGTTCCGTCGTGGGTTGTGAGTCTCCTCGCCCAAGGTCGCGGCACCCTCGAAGCCGCCGAAGGACAGAATGCAGAAAACCATCCCGAAGCCCAACCCCGACCATCCGCCGAAATTCGCGGACGGTTGGAAGGTCGCGACTGTTTCGCTCATGCTGGGGCGAACCTGCAGCAGAATGCTGACGCACAAACCGACGATGCCGGCCACCGCCACCGCTTCCAGGCCCAACATGAGGCGGCCCGCCAACCGCATGTCGCGGAATGCCAGCCACCACGCCACCGCCATGGCGCCGACGCCGACGGCGATCCATAGGGCTCCGATGTCGATGGAAAGCCCCTTGAGTGCGGCGGCGGTAAAGTTGCCCACCAAGGCGGCTTGCCCGGTGGCAAAGCCGAGGTAGGTCAGCAGCAGGCACCAGCCCGCAACGAAGCCGGCGCGGCTGCCGAAGGTGTGCGAGATATAGGCGTAGGCCGAGCCCGCATGGGAAACCCGGTGAGTGAAAGCCATGAAGGACAGCGCCACCAACACCATCGCGATCGTGCCGATGACGAAGCCGAGCGGCGCGGCGGGCCCCGCCGCCTGAACCACCAACGTGACGTTGAAAGCCGCGGTGACGGTAGGACAGATGACGGACAGCGACATGCCGATGGCTTCCGGCAGACTCAAGCGCTTGACCAGATTCGTCATGCCATTCCTCGCTGTGATCCCAACATCATCCCGATCTCACCACATCATGAAGGGCGCGACGTCGGCGTCGGACACCAGACCGCGGCTGACGTCGGTCATGGCCTGGTCGATGATCTCCACGCCTTCACGGGCCTCCGCTTCGCTCAAGGTCAACGGCGGCGTCAACTCCAGAACGTTGGCGCGAAGACCCACATAAAAGAATACGGCGCCCAACTGGTAGGCACGATAGATGACCTTGGCCGTGGTGGCGGCCGCCACGGGCTCTCGCGATTCGCGATCGCTGACCAGTTCCACACCCAGCGCGAGACCCCGCCCGCGCACGTTGCCGATCATCGGGTGCCGCTCACTCAAGGAGCGCAGCCCATTCGCCAAGATCTCGCCGATCTGCGCGGCGCGCTCCACGAGGTTCTCCGCCGCGATCACGCGCAATACCGCCCGGCCCGCGGCCGTGGCCACCGGATTGCCGCCGGTGGTCTGGATCGCGAAGGCGGGCGCATGGTCCATGATGTGCTTGGGGCCGACGACCGCCGATAGCGGCAGACCGCCGCCCAGCCCCTTGCCGAACACCACGACGTCGGGCGTCAGTCCTTCGTGCTCGAAGCAATGCAGCTTGCCGCTGCGAGCCAGTCCCACCTTGACCTCATCGACGATGATCTGAATGCCGTGGCGCCGGCAACGATCCTGAATCGCCGCCAGAAATCCGGGCGGCGGCACGATGAGTCCGCCGTCGGACATCAAGGGCTCGATGAAGACGGCGGCGACCTGATCTGGCGGGCAGGTGGTGGCGAACTGATAATCCAGCAGCTTCAGAACGTCGCTCGCGCTGAAGTCCGGCCGATACGCGTCCGGATACGGCAGCAGCACCAAGCCGGCGCGCGGCAGGGTATGGGTCATCGCCGTGTGTCCGCTCACGCTCATCGAACCCGACAGGTTGCCGTGATATGAACCGATGAACGAAATGAAGCGCGAGCGTCCGGTGGCCGCCGACACGGCGCGCAGCGCACAGTCGTTGGCGTCCGAGCCGGAATGCCCGAACCACACCCGGCGTTCGCCCCGTCCGGGCGTGAGCCGGACCAGGTCTTCCGCCAATGCGACGGCGTTCTCATTGGGAAAGGACAGCAGGCTTGCGCCCGCCATGTCGGCGCAGGCAGCGGTTACCGCGCCGGTGACGGCGGGATGCGCGTAGCCGAGACTGGCGGCGCCCCATGACGACGATAGATCGAGGAGTTCGCGGCCGCCCTCCTCGACCAGACGGCTGCCGCGGCCGCCGACTACGCTCACCGGCGAGAAGCGCAGCCGCCCGATGTGCGCGATAACCTGGGCATCGCGCTCGAGTAAAGACAGGGCCGGTGGACCGCTCATCGCTGCAGGGTCCGCGTCATGGGTGCAGGGTCCACCTCACGCCTTGCCGGTCAGCCGGGCAATCTCCTCCAGCAACTCTTGGGTGGTGATCTGGCGGCAGTAGCCGCGATTGTTGCGCAGCGACCAATCATGCCGCTCCGGCGACAACGTGGCGCAGGCATCGGTGGGCACCGTCACGAGATAGCCGAGATCGCACGCGTCGCGCACCGCGGAGTCGACGCATTGGTCGGTCAGGCAACCGGCGATGATCAAGTACTTCGTGCCGAGATTGCGCAGCACATAATCGATGTTGGTCGAGATGAACACGGAAGACGAAGTCTTGGGAAACACGATCTCATCGTCGATGGGCGCCAATTCATCGACCATCCTGGCATCCGGGGAGCCCTTCGGCACATTGAACCCTGTGATTTTGTAGTCGAGCGAACGGTCGCGACCGCCGGCGGTCAGGCTTTCGATGATGGTATAGGTCACTTCGATGCCGGAACGGCGGCACGCCTGCTGCAGCCGCACCATGTTGGGCAGCGCGCTGTCGCGCAGATTCCGGAAGAAGTAGGCGAAGCGCTGTTCCTTCTCGGCCGCGCTGAGATGCGCATATTCGCCGCCGTCCCAGGTGCAGTTGTACTTCTGCACATCGACGAACAAGAGCGCCGTCAGCTTAGGGTCGATGGGTATGTCTCGGCTTGTCGGGTGAGTCATCGGGCTTCTCCTAGAAAAACGTGTTCGGCGGATTGCAAGGCACGACAGATGCGCCGGGCCCATTCGTCCTGGCCCGCGTCGTCGCTGATCAGATCCTGGCGTATCTCGATCTCGACGTGCGGCAGGCCGCGCGCTTCCCCATGACGCGGGACGGTGTAGTCGGTTTCGTCGCTCACGAAATAGGGCTGGTTGTCGCCGATCACGAGACCGGCCTCGCCGCGTAGGCTGTCGAGCACCAGCCCGGCGAAACGGCGGTCGCGGTTATAGAGAACCGCGGCCTGCATCTCGCGCCGGACGCCCTTGAAAACGTTGGTCATGCTGTGCTGGGCGACCAGGATGGTGGGCCGGCCCGCCGCTGCCCGCTCGTCGAGCAGCGCACGCACCTGCCGGTGATACGGTTCGAAGATCTCGGCGCGGCGCGCCGCGATCTGCTCCGCGGAGAGGCCGATGTTGCCGGGGATCTCGATGTTTTCACCGATGATGGGAATCGATGTAGCCACTGCGGGATCGCGATTGCAGTCGATCACCAACCGCGAATAGTTCTGCGCGATCAGCGGCGCATCGAGCGCAGCGGCCATGCGCCGCGCCACCCCCAATGCACCGATATCCCAGGCAATGTGTCTTTCCAGTTCCTCGGGCGGCAGACCGAGGTCGCCGAGGGCGCGCGGTATTCGGCGGCCGGCGTGGTCGACCACGATGACGAAATTCGACCGTCCGTGTCTTCCCAGTTCGAGGAACGGCGGCGGTTCATCGGGAGCGAGCAATCGATCAATAGACCTGTTCATAACGGCGGCAAATCTCGCTTTCGTCCAAATTATCCAACCCCTTGATCTCAGCTCGTTTGAAGGCCACGTAGGCCGGGAGCAGCTCGGGACCCAACCACTCCGTCGCCGCCGGGCTGCCCTCCAGCAGAGTCAACGCCTTGTCCAGGCTCTCCGGCAGCGGCTGCGCAACGTGAGTTTCCAGATCACGCCGCTGGCGGATTCCGTCGAGTCCGGCCTGAACCAACATGGCCAGCGCGAGATACGGACTGGCGGTGGCATCGGCAACGCGAAATTCGACGTTGAATTGCCGTGCACGCTGGCCCGGGTCCTGTCCCGCCACCGGGCAAATCCGTACCGCGGAGCCGCGGTCCATGTTTCCCACGTCGGCTCGCATGGGCGCGAATCGGTTGGGACGCATGCGATAGTACGAGGGCACGGACGGCGCGGTCACCGCACAGAGTGCCGGCAGGTGATGCAGAACGCCGGCGATGAATTGGCTGCCGAGGATCGACAAGTGCCGGGGCCGCTTTTCGTCGAACAGCACCGGTTGACCGTCGTCGTCGAGAAAGCTCCAATGGATGTGGGTGCCGTTGCTCGTTCCTTTCGGATCCGGCAACGGCGTGAAGCTCACCCGATGGCCGAATCGAAAGGCCACCGCCTGCGTCAATTCGCGGGTGATCACGGCGTCGTCGGCGGCGCGCATCCCGAGCGCCGGCGCCACGGTCACCTCGAATTGCTGCGGACCGAATTCGGAGAGGAAACTGTCCGGCACCACCCCGGCCTGGCGCAGCGCCGCCAGCACCGATTCGCCGAAAAAGCCCTGCCGCCGATAGGCATCGAGTTCGTACGGCTGCATCGGACTTGCGGGCACGCCGCTGTAGATGAACTCCTGCTCGAAGGCGGCCAGCAGCTTGAGCCCGGTTTCGCTCTTCAGCCGATCGAGCGCGCGCCGCAGAACGTGGCGCGGACAGAACTCCCAGGGTGCGCCGCCCTGGGTGAGAATGTCGCCCAGCAGAAAATATTCCGTGGGGCTGCCATCGAACGGAACGGAGACCCGGGTGGCGGGGTCGGGCACCAGGTACACCTCGCCCAGCGTACCGAAGGGCGTCATCTGAATGGCGCCGAAGGCGGAAAGGAACATGTTCGTGGGCGCGAGACCGACGCCGCGCTCCAATCGCGCCGGCAATTCCGCCGCCGGAAAGCTCTTGCCCCGGAAATGCCCGGAAAGATCGCTGGTGCCTACGAAGACGATCTGCTCACGCTGCATGGTCGCTTACGTCCGCAGGTAGCTCGCGCCATTCACGTCGATGATGGAGCCGGTCATCGCCGCGGGAGCGTCGAGTGCACAGAACGCGGCTGCCGCTGCAACCTCGTCAGGCATGGAAACCCGCCCCAACGGATGCTGCGCCAAGATGTCGGGGCCGGTCGGTCCCTCGAGCAGCAGCGCCGCCATGTCGGTTTCGACGAATCCCGGGGCAAGGCAGTACACATACACGCCCCGTGGCGCCAGCGCCTTGGCCATTGATTGGCTGAGCGAATTCAGACCCGCCTTGCTCGCACCATAAGCGGGCGCGTCGGGTTCTCCGCGGAAAGCACCGCGCGAGGAGATGTTGACGATCCGGCCGCGTCCCCAGGCGGCATTCGGCCGCGCCGCCATGGCCTGGGCGGCAAGCAGCGACAGGTTCGCCGGACCGAGCAGATTCGCGGCAAGAGTCTGCAGCCATGCCGCATTCCACTCATCGTAATCCGTCGAGAGCGGCGGATGGTCGAAGAACAGACCCGCGTTGTTGACCAGAATGTCGACCTGTCCGAACGCTTCCGTGACGGCATGCCACAAGCGCGCCGCCGCCGCCGTATCGGTGAGATCCGCCGTGCAAAGAATGTGCCCGTCGCCGTCGAGTTGCGCACGGGTTTCCTCCGCCGCGCTGTCGTTCATGTGGTAGTGCACCGCCAGTCGCACGCCGCGCGCGGCGAGAGCCCGGGAGATCGCGCGACCAATGCCTCGTGAGGCACCCGTCACCAGGGCTGTCTTGTTCTTTCCGACGGAATTCATTGGCTACCATGGCTGACCAAACACGCCTGTAATCCTATCCTTAAACCGAGCGGCGGTGTCGTCGAGTCGTCTATCCCGGGCCGATCAATTAAGATCGTGCGCCGGCATGCAGCCGAACTCCACGACATCAGGTATCCATCATGTTTTTGCTACGGCACGGGCAAAGCTATTTCAACCTGCTCTTCAGCGCGAACCGCGTGGATCCAGGGATCGAGGATCCGGAATTGACGCCTCTCGGCATCGAGCAGGCGCAAGCGGCCGCGGCGGAACTCGCCGATGTCGCCCTGACCCGCATCCTCATCTCGCCGTACACGCGTGCGTTGCAGACTGCGCAACCCCTACTGGCGGTACATCAAGTCCCCGTGCACATCATGCACGAGGTTCGCGAGCGGGCGGCTTTCGTCTGTGATATAGGCAGTCCGCCGCATCGGTTGGCGAGCCGGTTTCCGCACCATGACTTCGCACATCTACCGTCGCAGTGGTGGGACGAAGGCGTCGAATCGCAGGAGCGGACCAATGAGCGCGCGGACGCCTTCCGCACGCTCATGGCGGCCCGCGACGACGCCGCTACGACACTGTTGGTGAGTCACTGGGCGTTCATACTGGCGCTGACCGGCGCATCGCTCGCCAACGGCGAATGGCTGGAATATGACCCCGGCACGCAGGCGCCCGCTCGGATCCAGGGCGGCGTGTGAGCGCTACTGGTGGTATCACCGGCGTCTCGAGAATCCTGCCGGCCAGCCGTTCGGCGGCCAGCCGTATCTGGTTCAACGTCGGATAATCGACGCCCGGAGTCACGGCTGTTCGAGCGCCAGCGGAGCCAGCTCGGCGTCGGGTAGCGAAAGCCCTAGGATTCTCGCGAGCGTCGGCGCAATCCGGCGCATGTCGATCTCGCCCAATGACCGGCCGGCCGCGACATGAGGGCCCACGATGAAGAACGATGAGCGCAATTCGGGGCGATCGGGAACGTAGCCGTGCATGCCGCGATTCGATGGACCGGACACCACGGGCCCTGAAAAGGCACTCCCCGCTTCGTAACCATTCTTGAATGACACGAGGAAGGCTGCATCAGGGAACCCGCCATCTCGAACGATTTCATCGTGACCCAAGATGCGGTCTATTCCGTTGCCGGGATCACGGGCCAGCCGATCGAGCAAGGCCGCCACCTCGGCGCGTACCGCAGCATCACCAGGATCGGCCAATATGACGGCGGCGGTGCCGCCCGACAACCAGGGCATGGCCTTCCAGCTCAAAATCTTGTTCGCGCCATCCACCGTGAACAGTCCCGCTTCGCGAAAAGCCGTGTAGAGATTCACATCATGCTCGACGGCCACAAAGCCGTGGTCGGATACGACGCAAACCGTCGCCCGTCCCGGCGCCACGCGTTCGGCCGCCGCTCGCAGTGTTCCTATGACGGTGTCGAGCCGCTCCAATACCCGGTCGGCCGGCGCGCTGAAGGGTCCCGACTTGTGCTCCTCGGTATCGAGACCCGTCAGATACACCGTGATGAAATCGGGACGCTTGGTCTCGAGCAGACGCTGCGCGAAACGCGCCCGTGTTTCATCGTCCGTCACCGTCTCCTCCATGCCGCCGGGATATCGCCCCAGCGCCGAGGACAATTCCTGTTCCAATCCTATCGTGCTCAATGCGCGTTGCAATTTCAGATCGTCGTCGGTACCTGTGCGCCAGATCTGCGGCAGATTGAACGTGATGGGAGCGCCGACGCTGGTGGGCCAATACACATTGGCCGTTCTGAGATGCGCCACGGCGGCCGCGGTCCACAGCGTGGCAACTCGAGCGTCCTCGGCATACCAATACCACCCGTGTTCGTTGCGGCCGAAGGGGTCAAACGTGGTGTTGGCGTAAATTCCGTGCTTGGCCGGCGACGCGCCGGTCATCAGCGTAATGTGGCTGGGATACGTGAGTGTCGGGAGAACGCCGTGAACGCCCGTGGAATACGCGCCATCCGCGATAAGCGCCCGCAGGTTCGGCACTTTCAGCCCATACCGCTCGGCATCCAACACGGCTTCGGGCTTCAAGCCGTCGATGGAGATCAACATGACGAACGGCTTGCCGGATGCGGCGGCGGTCGCCATCATCGCCGGCGGCGCCGCGATAAGAGCACCGATGAGAAACAGGATTCGGCGATTGAGAATGCGTTTCAACTTGCCGCGCAGCATACGTGAAGCAGCGCCGGCTCAGCAATCGCAGGCGATGGTTATTTCGACTCGTTCTTGGCCACCGCGGGTGAGCTGGCCGTGTTGTACACGAAGCGGCCCTTCATGATGCTGAAGTGGCCCGGCGCCGAGCAGAAGTAACTGTAGCTCGCGCCGGGTTCGAGCTGCGCCGTGGAAAATCGAACCGTGATGCTTTCGCCGCCGCCGATGATCGCGGTCGCCGCGACGATGCGCTTGTCGCCCGGCTTCTGATAGTTGTTGGCGAGACCCGCGCCCATCCCGGCGTTGGCGACCGCCGCCACGTCGGCCGTCTTGGTGAGCACCCAGTCGTGTCCCATGATGTTTGCCGGCAGTTTGCCGGAATTATGCAGGGTCACTTCGACTTCCGTGCACTGACCGTCCACTTGCAGTGTCTGCTGTTCGAAGCGCATCTGGTCCGTCGCGTTGATGGTCAACGGGCACACGTTCGCCGCAGCCACGTGCGACGCCAGGAGCAATGCGGTGATGTAGAGTAATTTCATCGGGGTGACCTCACAATGCGAACCAGAAGAATCCGAACAGCGTGTTGTTGTCGGAGGCGGAACGGCCGAACCCGTCATAGTTGCTGTCGGCGCCGTTGAAGCGGGTATAGCCGGTGTACTGCAGACCGACGCGCACGTTCAGCCACGGTCGCGCGAACGAGTCGAGCTTGCCGAACGGCACGTACTCGATCATGGCGATATACCCGCGGCTGTCCGGCGAACCCGTGAGGCTGCCCCCCACCGGCTCCGGCGCGTAAAGTCCCATGTCGGTGCTGCCGCTGGTATTGAAGAGCCCGGCACTCACCGCCCAGGTTTGCTGGTACGCGTAGGTCACGTCGAGGCTCACGGTATTCAGGTGATTGGAGTTGGACGCCGACGCACCGGCGGCGAAGCTCGCGTCCAGGGTCTGCTTTTCATGAATCACGTTGAAATTGGCGGACACCCCATGCCTGGCGTCATCACTGGTGTATTGATACGTCGCGTCGAAGCCGACGTCGTTGAAGCGATCTTCCTCGGGCACGGAGGGGTCGGGCTGAAACTTGGAGTTCAATCCATACATGCCCACCGAGAAATAGTGCGGCATGAAATCTATTTGCCACGACGCGCGCCAATAGGGCGACAGACCGTCCATGTGCGGGTTGGCATCGGAGCCTACTCCGAGGTTCTTGAGCCAGTGGTTGGAAACTCCGCGATAGGCGCCGGCCTCGAGATACAGGTGATCGTCGATCATGGCGTAGGCCGTGGCGCCCAGCACCAATTGCGCGAGGCCTCCGGCGATCACCGGAGCCGCGGCCGGCGTGGGTGCAAGTGCGGAGCCGATGTAAGGATAGGCCCAAGCCGGGGTCGAGTTCCAAAGGTCCTGCACCGTCGGGCTGTTGTTGACCGAGACGCCGTACACGAAGCTGGTGTTGCCGAGTGACGCCGTGTTCGCAAAGCGCACGTCCAGATTGTCCCAGGAGGTCACGCGGTCCTCGCCGCTGTAAGTCACTTGCACGAACGCGCCCACATTTTTTGTGATTCGGCCGCCGTAAAAGGCGCTCACCTGATCCACCGACAGGTTGTCGTTGGTGGCGAAGTGCGGAGCGGGCTGGTCGACCTGATCCTTGGAGGTGTGCGTGAAGCCGCCCTGCGCCATCAGTGCGACGGGCGGGATGACTTCCTTGGCGTCGCCCCACACGTAGCCGTTCAACTTGAATTGCCGCCCATAGGCGGTGAGCGCCACGCCGTACGCGACTGCGTGGCACTGCGCACAGGGCTTGCCTGTTTGCCGCGCGAAACTCGGCAGCGCCTGTGCGGGGCAGATCGACAACGCGGCGATGCCGAGCGCGAGCGTGCTCGCGGCGATCCCAAGTCCGGCTCTCTCGAGCGGTCGCCGGATGCGGCTCACGTAGGTCCGATCGACACTTTCGACGTCACGCATCATTTCATTCCCTTCGTTGTTGTTCTGCATGAGCAACAACTTAGGCGACGATGCCGAGCGCACCAATACACGTTATCCCTTAGCGCTTCGTAGGGAACACCGTAGACGCTGAGTCGATGAGACTTCTTGGAGCGCGCGCGAATGCAACGAGCACTGATTTGGCGCTGGAAAATGCCTCTTTTATTATTTTTTTGTGTCGATTAAACCTTTTAATCGAAGAGCGGTACTAACTGCGCGAAGTGCAGTTTGTTCACGCTCGACGTGGTGATCGTCATCACCCGTCAAGCAGCGGTCGTGCGCTCGAGTGCCGGCACCAGCTCGGCAACCGAATCGATCACCAGATCCGCGCCCGCGTTCAACAGCGACTTGCGCGCGGAGTCAAGCCGGCTGGCGCGCTCGGAGGGAACCAAACCTTCAAAGGAGGCGAGCGACAACCCCATCGCATTTCCCGACGCCGCGACTCCGACCGTGAACGCCCCGGCCGCCTTTCCCTCGGCAACTCCCGCTTCCGCATCGTCCACTTTGACGACGCGCGACAGCGGCCATACGCCCAGCTCGGCACAGGCCTTGTAGATCATCAGCGGCGCCGGACGTCCGGCCGGCGTTTCTCCCGAGCAGACGACATGCTCCGGCACGTAACCCTGCGCCGCCGCCCGCTTAAGCACCGGCTCCATCATGTCGCGTGTGTATCCGGTCGACGATGCGACCTTCAATCCTGCCGCGCGCAATCGCTGCAGCGTCTCGAGGGCACCGGGGATCAGTTCCGAGGCTTCCGCGGCGCGCCGGCGCATCAGAGGACCCAGACGCGTCATCAGACGTTCCACATCGCCCGCCTCCCATCCCCGTCCGAATCTCTTCCGCCACGCCTCGGCCACCGATGGGATCGAGAGCAGCGCGTGCACGTGATCCACCTTGGACTTGCCCATGTCACGGCGGGCGATGGGAGCATCGATCGATATCCCGTCCGCGGCGAACGCCTCGATCAGCGCCTTGACCGGCGCCTCGCAGCCGAAATCGACCATGGTTCCGGCCCAGTCGAAAATGACGAGATCGAATCGGTTTCTAAGCGTCATGTTTTTGCTCCGTCGTGCAGCAGGCTCGCGACGACTTCTTCACCAATTGCAAATCCGCTCGATGCACCGGCGCCGCAGGTGACGACTGCAATACGCACCCCAGGCTCCGGTGCATCGATCAACACAGGCCGGTCGGCGGAGGACGCGTAGGTGCCGGTCCAGCGTTCGATGGTCGGCGGCGGCTCGATGCCGAGCGCCGCGCGAAATTCCTCGAGGATCAGCGCATCGACCGCCTCATGGGAGAAGGGATCCGGCGTTGCCGCATACTCGTGGCTGTCGCCGACGACGAGACTACCGTCGGCGCTCTGCACCACGATCAGGTGAACCCCCTGTGCGACGTGGTCCGCTTGTTCGGCGTGAAGGCGGATTTTGAGTGCCGCACAAGGCGCAAGCTCGGCGTACCCCGCGTAGCGGGCGAGACCGAGATCCGACATCAGAGCCGCGGGCAGTGTGTAGCCCGGACTGCCAAGCCTCAGCATCTGCAACTTACAACGCTTGACGTCATAGGCTCGAATGCGCTCGGCATACAGACCGCTGAAATCATCACCCGGACAAACGGCCACCCGCTCCGCCTCGAGGGACCCGGACGAAGTGTGTATTTTCGGAAGATCGATGCGATGCACCGTGGCGTTGCGCACGAAGGTCACGCCGTGCGCCTCGGCAAGCCACGCGGCAATACGGGGAATCGCCTGCCACGATTCCACCCGAAGCTCGATCGTACTTTCGAGTACGGCGGCAAGTCCGGGCGCCTTAAGTTGCGGGAACCGGCGCCGTGCCTCCGCGGGAGTCAGGATCGAACACCCTTCGGCCATCTCGGTGCCCATGAAGGCCTCGAGCACCGCGATCGATTCCGGCCGTCGCGCCGTCATCCACAGACCTCTGTGGACGATCGGGACGCCGGCGGCCGCCGCGACCTCGAGCCAGACTTCACGCGTCCGCCGCGCGCGCGACCACATCGAGCCGCGCTCCTGGCCGGTCACGGTGATGAATCCGAAGTTGCGCACCGACGCGCCGTTTGCCTGTGCATCGCGATCGACGACCACCACCCGCAGGCCGCGGCGTACCGCCGCCAGCGCCGTCGCCAGACCGATGATTCCGGCACCCACCACGGCGAGATCATAGCGACCAGGGAACTTTGTCATGCAGAGCGGGCGTCCATGAGCCGGATGTTAACACCTCACGATCGCGTCAAGATCGCCTGACGATCGCCTCGCGATCAGCTCGCGATCAACGGCACCCCGGGCGGCGAGACGGAGTCCCCCGATTTCATGGCGTCAAGGAGAAGCTCCGCCGGCACCGGACGGCTGAAGTAGTAGCCTTGCGCATAACGGCAACCGAGCGACTGAAGTATGGCGACCTGCGCGGCATTCTCGACGCCCTCCGCCAGACTGGCCATGCCGAGATTTTCAACCAGGCTGATGGTGGCATGAATGACGGCCAGAACGTCGGCGCTGCCCGTCACATCCTGCACGAACGAGCGGTCGATCTTGATGGTGTTGAATGGATAGTTGCGAAGGAAGCCCAGCGACGAGGTACCGGTGCCGAAATCATCCATGGCGAGTTTGACGCCCAGCCTCTGCAAATCGAGCATGAGGGCGTGAGCCGCGTCGGGATCGCGCATGATCTCGCGCTCGGTGACCTCGAGTTGCAGGCACTCAGCCGGCAGCCCGAGATGTTCGAGCGTCTCGCGCACCTGATCGAGCAAGCGGCGGCCCAGGGCCAACTCGGCGCGCGAAACATTGACACTGACCGTCGCGGGCGCGCGCAGCGGATCGTGCGCCCGCCAGCTCACCATGGCTCGGCAGGCTTGCCCCTGAACCCATTGACCCAGAGCGACGATCAGGCCCGACTCTTCCGCAATCGGAATGAACTCGGAAGGCGATATTTCGCCCAGCGTGGGATGGTTCCAACGCAATAGCGCTTCGGCAGAGACCATCTGCCGGGTCGAGAGGTCGACGATGGGTTGATAGACGAGGTAGAGCTCGCCGTTGGCCACGGCGCGGCGCAGATTGCTCTCGATGGTCACGTGGCGGGTCAGCCTGGTCTGCATGGCCTCATTGAATACGACCGAGCAGGCACGGCCCGCACGCTTGGCCTCGTACATGGCCACGTCCGCATTGCGCACCACGTCGTCCGCATTGGTTCGGCATTGCTCGCTGGTGACGATTCCGATGCTTGCGCTGGAATGCACCTCATTGCCCTGGATGTCATAGGCAGGCGCCAGGGCGTTCAGCAGCCGTTCGGCGATCCGGGCGGCGTCGGCGGGCGCCTTGAGGTCATTGATCAGCAGCAGGAACTCATCGCCGCCGAACCGGCTGACCATGTTGCTGGATTCATCGAGTGCGAGGGCGTCGGAGGCGCGCAATTCGCGCCGCAGGCGCATCGCGATCTGACGCAAAAGTTCGTCGCCTGCGTCGTGACCAAGGGTGTCGTTGATGAGCTTGAACCGGTCGAAGTCCATGAACATCACCGCAAATAACGGCTGCTCACCCTTCTGTACGCGGGTGACCGCCTTTTCCAGCCGATCCATGAACTGTGCGCGGTTGGCGAGCCCCGTGAGCTTGTCGCGCCGAGCCGCATCGGCAAGTTGCGACTCCATTGCCTTGCGTTGCGAAATGTCCTGAACGAAAGACCAAATCAAGGTGCGCTCGGCGGCGTCCTTGGTGCCGATGCCGCAGATCAACACGGCGAAGCGACTGCCGTCCTTGCGCCGGTATTCCTTTTCATAGGGCCCGAACTGAGCGGTTTGTTCCAGCATTTTCAACTGCGCGCCGTCGACGTCGACGTACCCGGCCGGAGTGACGTCGTGGTCCGTCATGCCGAGTAATTCCTCGCGTGTGTATCCGGTCGATTGCGCCAGCGCATTGTTGACGTGCAGAAACTGCCCGCTGTCCCGGTCGTTCAAGGCGATGCCGACCGGAGAAAGTTCGAACAGAGAGCGAAATTTGGATTCGCTTTCGACCAGCGCCTGTTCGGCCAATTTGCGCTTGGTGATGTCGAAGTTCACTCCGACCATGCGCGTCGGCAGGCCGGCGGAATCGCGCTGAACCTGCGCTGTGGCCTTCAGGTGGCGGATTTCGCCGGTGGGAAGCACGATTCGAAACTCCGTATCGAAAGGCGCGCCGCTGTTCAGGGCGCCGTTGATCTCCCGTTCGGTGCGCTCCCGGTCACCCGCAAGCAGGCTGTCGGCCCACAGCGCGTACGGCACATGGCCTTCCGACGGCACACGTCCGTACAGCCGGTACATCTGATCATCCCATCGCAGAATATTCGCGACGAGCTCCCACTCCCAGACTCCGATTCCCCCGGCATCGGCCGCCAACGCAAGCCGTTCGCTGGCGGCACGCAGCGCCTCCTCCGCCCGCTTGCGCTCGGTAATGTCTTGTGTGGCGCCCACCACCCGCGCAGGCTTGCCATCGTCGAACTCGACGACGCCGATGGTCCGGATCCAGATCGGCCGTCCTCGCGCCGTCTGTGCGGGGATCTCGATGTCGTATCCCTTTCCGGCTTCGGATGCCTCGCGAATGGCCCGCCACAACCTTGCGCCGACGTCCGGAGCCATCAATCTGTCGAATTCTTCCGCGGAAGGGGCGACGTCGCCCTCGATGTCGTAAATCTTGAACGTCTGACGCGTCCAGACCTGCCGCCCCGAATGCAGGTCGATGCGGAAACCGCCGACGCCGGACACGGCTCCGGCCTGTTCCAGGAATATTTCGCTTTCGGAGGGCGGCGCGTCGGTGATGGCGTGCGGATCCAGACCCGCAGCGTTCGGTCCCTCGCCTGGCCGGGCGGCGCGTCCGGCCATCAAAGCCGAGGCCAGGGCGCCGGCGAGCAGCGTCAGGACCGAACCGACGGCGAATACCCAAGCCGGCGTGAGCTCGAGCCGATGCGGATTTCTCGACGAGTAGACGAAGGCGAGGACGGCAGACGCCGCTACGCCGACCGCGACGATCAGCAGGGCCAGCCATCGACGAGACGCCCGCTGATGCGCGGCGAAGGTATTCAGATGGTCACCTGGCGTCGATCCTTTCTCCATAGCCCATGCATATCCCTGCGAATTGGGAAGTAATGGTCCCATTACCTCCGGACCTATATATCGGCCGGGCCGACCCATTCCGCACTTGGGACGGAGCACTCGGTCCGATCTGTGACAGCCGTCACACCACTTCGGAGTTACCGACCCGATAACGCTGGAGACCATGGAATCAAACCATCAAACCAAGCCCTCCATCGACCGAACGCAAGTACTCAAGGCTGCAGCCTCCCTCGGTGTGCTGGGCACCGGCGCCCACAGTGCACCCCGGATCATGGCGGCCCTCTGCAACCCCGCGGTCAGTGCGAGTCACGTCGCTGCGCTGGTCGGCAAGGAACCCGCGCTGTACGCACGCGTGCTGCGCGTGGCCAACTCGTCGTACTACGGGCAGTCGCGCTCGGTCACGTCGATCGATCGTGCGCTGTTGGTCTTGGGCGTGGATGCCGTACGAGGGATCGCCGCCGCGGCGTGTCTCGACCGCAGCCTGCCGCGGCGCGGCGAATATTCCGCCGTCGACATCAAGGCGGTGGTGGAACATAGCATCGCAACCGCCGCCGCGGCCGAATCCCTGGCGCGAATCGGGCGACCCGCGCTTGCCGCGGAGGCGTTCATCGCAGGCCTGTTGCACAACCTCGGGATCGTCGTACAGCTTCACCTCGACGCTCCCGGCGTGCAGACCATGATCAACCTGCGGAAGGCCGGCGACGTTCGCGATATGCGCGCACTGGAGTCGGAGCACTCAACCATCGGTCATGAGGAATGCATTGCCGTCATATTCGAAGCATGGCAGCTTCCGGAGTCGTTGATCGAGGCAGCGCGCCATCATCATGATCCGATGGCGGCCGCCCCGCCTCATCGCGACTTGGCCGTGCTCATCAATCTGGGCGCCAATCTAGGGCTGGCCGGCGGCAACACCTTTGAACTGGAGCCGTCGCGCGTCGACCGCAACGCGCCGGCGATGGCCTCGCTGGGACTCGACGACGGCCAGTTGGACGGTGTTGCCGCCGATATGCCCGCGCGTGTAGCCGAACTGAGAAGTGGGCTGCTGGAAGCATGACGACACCCTGGGTTTTTTAAAGGGCATACCGTGATTGCAGTTGCGGCGAAGATCAGCGAGACTCTGCGCCCCCCCACATCCACTTGTCCCGCACAACATTGAAAGTGCGGCTGCCCCGACGTCGAAGGATCCCGCCGGAATGAGAAAGATTACCGAACTCGCCCGCACCGTTGATGTCGTGCTGGAGACCGAGGTCCTCGTGGTCGGAAGCGGTCCCGGCGGACTTGCCGCGGCGCTTGCATCCGCGCGCGCAGGCGCGCGCACGGCATTGATCGACAGAAATGGCTGCTTCGGCGGCAACATCACGCAGGTGGGCGTCGAAGGCTTTGCCTGGTACCGGCACGAAAACACGGTGGATTGCGAAGGCATCGGCATCGAATTCGAGACTCGCGCGAAGGCGATGGGCGCCGCGATGCCCGAGCCCCAGTCGCTCAGTCATGCGCTCGATGCCGAGATGTTCAAGTGGGTTGCCGACGTGCTCGTCGAGGAAGCGGGCGTCAAGCCTCTGCTGCATCGCCTGTGCGTGGCGCCGATCGTGGAGAACGGCGCAATCTGCGGTGTCATCACCGAGAGCAAAGCGGGCCGGGAGGCAATACTGGCCAGGCGTGTCATCGATGCGACGGGCGATGCCGACATAGCCACCCGCGCCGGTGCGCCGGTCCACAAGACACCGAAGGAGAAGATGATGGCGGCATCCGTCATGTTCTCGATGTCGGGAGTCAACAAGCAACGGTTCATCGATTCGGTCAAGGCCGATCCGCAGACCTACGCCGACTGGTCGGGCAACGGAGAATGGGACTACGAGACGACGGGGAAGGAAGATAAGATGTTTTCTCCGTTTCTGCGCAAACCGTTCAAGAAAGCGCTCGAGGCGGGCCTCATTCCACCGCACCTGCACACGATCGCAGGCACGTGGGGCACCGTGACCGACCAGGGCGATCTCACCTACCTGAACCTGGTCCATGTCCCGGAAATCGACGGCACCGACCCCAACGATCTGACGATCGGCGAAATCCGCGGCCGCCGCGAGGCGATCTACGCAATGGAGGCATTGCGAAAATTCATGCCGGGCTGCGAGGACGCGAAGCTGCGCAATTTCGGCATGACGCTCGGCATTCGCGACACGCGCAAGATCGACGCTCTATACAACCTGACCGGCGCCGATGTGCGCGAACAGGCGCGGTTCGACGATGCGATCGGCATCTTCCCGGAATTCATCGACGGTTACGGCATCCTGATCCTGCCGACCACCGGGCGGTACTGGCATGTGCCGTATCGTGCGCTGGTGCCCAAGGGCGTCGGCAACCTGCTGGTTGCCGGGCGCTGTATCGGCGGCGACAACATATCGCACGCCTCGGCACGCAACATGATGTGTTGCGCCGTCACCGGCCAGGGAGCGGGTGCCGCCGCCGCCGTCTCGCTGCGCCGTGACGAGCCGTTCGACGGTCTGAACATCGCCGCGGTACAGCAGGAACTGGCGCGTCAGGGCGCACGGTTCCGCTGAATCGAGCGTACGCCTACGGGCGTGCTTCCAGCACCAGGTTGAACGGCGTTTCAGTGGCGCGCCGGAAACGCCCGAAGCCTCCACCGCCGACCACCACCTCGCGCAAACGGGTTTCTCCCGCCTGCGCCCCGAGCGCAGGTCCGTTCCGAGCCAGGGATACCGGCACACATATCTGCGTAGACGCGCCATACATGACCCGGCCGACAGGATTGAGATTGTCTTCCACGCGATCATTGGCAAAAGGTTCCACGATCATTGCGGTGCCATCCGCCTTTAGCGCGCCGTGGGCATGCCGGGCCACGCCCACGGGATCGGCCATATCATGCAGACAGTCGAAAAAAGCGATCAGGTCAAAGCCCTTGCCGGAGTAGCTGACGGCATCGGCCACTTCAAACTTCGCATTGACGGTCTGCGCCGAGGCCGCCCGTTCGCGCGCAATTCGAATTGAATCCCCGTGGTAGTCGTATCCGACGAACTCGGATCTTGGAAACGCCTGCGCCATGAGAATCGTGCTGGCGCCGTGTCCGCAACCTACATCCGCGACCCTGGCGCCTCGTTCCAGCTTGTCGACCACCCCCTCGAGCGCCGGCAGCCACGAAGACAACAGGTTGGCGTTATATCCGGCCCTGAAGAATCGTTCCGTGCCGTGAAACAGGCAGGCATGATGCTCTCCCCATTCCATCCCGCGACCCGTCTTGAAATTCTCGAGCGTACGGTCCAGCGCATGGAAGGTCGCCTCCACCAAGTTGTAAGCACCGGGCAGATCGACGGGTCCCGACGGATCGGCCAAGCACAGCGCCTGCTCAGGACTTAGAGACCACTTATTGGATTTCTCGTCGTACAGAACATAGCCGCCGGCACCCTGATTGCCGAGCCATTCGCGGATATAGCGTTCATGGGTGCCGGTTCGCGCCGCCAGTTCCGACGACGTCAAGGGTTCCTTCGCCAGCGCCTTATACAACCCGAGTCGATCGCCGGCGAGCATGAGCGTTGCGCTCATCGCCGCGCCGAGATCTCCAACTGCCTTGCCGAGGAATTCCTGAAGCTTCGTTTCTACAGCGGCCATGTTGCGGTGCTCCCCTGAAGTCGAATTTCAATGTCTGACAGATGGCCGGAACATTACTCCTTCGTCATCTCGTTCACCAACATCGGCCCCCGTTCGTCACGGATAATGTGCGAATGCAATATAAACGCGAATTTCCGGAATGGTGAAAGAACTCATCCGCTTGGCGACGATCACGGATGCCGACGAAGCCACCATTCTCGAACTGAACAACGCGCACGAAATCGAGCTTTCACGGTTGGACAGGGTGCGACTGCGGCATCTTCTCGCAGCCGCCTATCACGCAAGGATGGCGCCGCAGGGTGTCGCTTTTCTGATCGCGTTTGCGCCGGATGCCGACTACGACGGGGTCCACTTCGCATGGTTCCGAGAGCGCTTCAGGGACTTCGTGTATGTAGACCGCGTCGTCGTGGCGCACGCAGCGCGCGGCCGCGGCATCGCCCGCGCGTTGTATACCGACCTCTTCGAACGCACCGAGTCCGATGGTCATTCCATGATCTGCTGCGAGGTCAACCTTGATCCCCCAAATCCCGCCTCCGATGCCTTTCATGCCTCGCTCGGATTCCACGAAATCGGCAGCGCAGCCATGTCGAACGGCAAGGTTGTCCGATATCTCACAAAGGTCATTGCCGCTGAATTGAAACGCGGCGACGAAGCGGGCGACCGCTGAGGCGGCCGGCTGGTCAGGGAATCCCTGAATTACAGAATCCTGTGCGGCCGCTTCCATCATCTGCGAATCAAGTCACCGAATGCGGCACTCGCTGCACGTCATTTCGGCCGCAAGTGGCCGATAGTCTGGAGAGACGGGCCATAAACGCGCTTTTTTACGGGAGCGACACCATGTCGATCGTACTATTTCAGTTGTCGAGAAAATTGAAGATCAGCCGCTTCACGATCGACGTGCTCATGGAGCGGCTCACGCACCTGCGTCCCCCGCGCTTGCGCGCTGCCGTCGAGTGGGAGCGGTTTGTCGGTCGGACGTATGAGAGTCTGAAAGCATGCGACCAACTGCACACAGAGCTGGGCGAACAATTCAATGTCATCCAAGACCGCGATGGATGGGAAATCATCGGCACCTTGATCGGGCGATTTGAAGATCTGCATCGGCGCATCGGCGAATCCATTGCGACCCTGAACTCCTTCGAGAACGGAACCGCCCGCACGATCTGAATCCGTCCGCGACCCTGTCCGAAGCGCGGTGTATCATCGCAGAATGGATAGGGCGCAACATCCGGGCAGCGACAGCAACGGCGCCTCGATCAGATGACTGCTGATCGGGTGCTCATCGGCGTGCTGCCCATCGTCGTGGTCTGCGGCATCTCCGCCGGTCTGCTCGGATGGCAGGACGCTCAATGAAAATTTCAGGCACGCACTACCGCACCATCTGGCCCACGGCAGCCGGGACCGTCCGGGTCATCGATCAGTCCCGTCTACCGTTTGAATTCTCGACGATCGATCTGGAAACTCTCGAAGACGCGGCGCATGCGATCCGGACCATGGTGGTGCGGGGCGCGCCGCTGATTGGGGCGACCGCCGCCTATGGAATGGCACTCGCCCTGCGATCGGACGCGTCGGACGCGCGGATCGATGAGGCGGCCCGGACACTTGAGGCTACCCGACCGACGGCCGTCGACTTGGCCTGGGCGTCGGCCCGGATGCGCAAGGCGCTTGCGGGGATTGCACCCAGCGAGCGCGCCGATGCGGCGTTCCGGGAAGCGGCCGCAATCTGCGACGCCAGCGTCGAACAGTGCCGCTCGATCGGTGCTCATGGCCTCGAGATCATCCGCGCGGCGGCCCGGACTGCGGGACGTACGGTGAATATTCTTACCCACTGCAACGCCGGCTGGCTTGCCTGCGTCGACTGGGGCACGGCGCTTTCGCCGATCTACATGGCGCACGACGCTGGCATCGATATTCACATTTGGGTGGACGAAACCCGGCCACGCAATCAGGGCGCCGCCCTGACGGCCTTCGAGTTGGGAGCGCATAACGTACCGCACACGGTGATCGCCGATAATCTCGGCGGTCACCTCATGCAGCGGGGACAGGTGGATATGGTCATCGTCGGCAGCGACCGGACCACGGCGGCGGGGGATGTCTGCAATAAGGTCGGCACATACTTGAAGGCGCTCGCCGCTTACGATAACGGCGTGCCTTTTTACGCGGCGCTGCCGCAGAGTACGATCGACTGGTCTCTCGAGCACGGCGCAGATATTCCGATCGAGGAACGGTCGCCGATTGAACTCACCCATATCACGGGCCGGACCCGCTCCGGAGTCACGGAGACAATCAGAGTGGTACCGGAGGGGAGCCGGGCGCTCAATCTGGCCTTCGATGTGACCCCTGCCCGCTTGGTGACCGCGTTGATCACCGAACGCGGCATCTGCGCCGCGACTCATGCAGCCTTGCAGGACCTTTATCTTGATCGGAGGGCGACGGAATGACCGACACCTGCGCGATAAGCGATAGGAAATTGCGGGAAGCGTTGATTTCAGGGTGCCGCGAACTCACCCGCCTGCGCCTGAGCCAGGGCACCTCCGGCAACATCGGTCTGCGCCGCGATGAGCGGCGATTTTTCGTGAGTCCCACGGGAATGAGTTACGACACGCTCGAAGCCGACGACATTCCGCTGGTGGACCTGGATGGCCGCTGGTTCGGCGGCCGCCGCCCGTCGAGCGAGTGGCGGTTTCATCGCGACATTTTCAAGTTCCGCGATGATGTCGGCGCGATCGTTCACACCCATTCCATCAACGCGACGGCGCTCGCCTGCACCGGCAGAGGCATCCCCGCATTCCATTACATGGTGGCGGTTGCGGGGGGAGCGGACATCCGCTGTGCGCCGTATCACACCTTCGGCACGCAAGCCCTTTCCGATGCCGCGGTTGCCGCCTTGGAAGGCCGAAAGGCGTGCTTGATGGCAAATCACGGCGTCATCACCGTCGGCGCGGATCTTCCGGCCGCCCTTGCGCTTGCCGGCGAGGTCGAAAACCTCGCGGCACAGTATTGTGCGGCGCTGACGCTGGGGAACGTCCGCGTCCTCGGCGAGATCGAGATGAACCCCGTCCTCGAAAAGTTCCGCACCTACGGCAGCCAAGATGCGACGGACTCCGGCCTGATTTTCGGTGGGACTTTCCTGAATGCGGCGGCCAAGGGAAGCTAGTCGTGCCGAACACGCCGGTACGTTCCCCTTATCGCACGCTGGACTCGGCGAGTTTGGTCGAGCTGCTCGCCGGGCTCAACGACCTGCGCGCGCTTCTTGGGTCCCGGCCGGACGATTGGCAGGTCAGCGAAGTGGGCGACGGCAATCTCAATCTGGTCTTTATCGTGGAAGGGCCGGAAGGGTCCGTGTGCGTCAAGCAGGCGCTTCCCTATCTTCGCGTCGCCGGGCCGTCCTGGCCGATTCCGCTCGAAAGGGCATTCTTCGAACATTCCTACTACGTTGCCGTGGCTCCGTTCGTCGGCAAGCTGATTCCGAAGATCTACCACCATGACTCGGACCTGTATTGCACCGTCATGGAGCGGCTATCGCCCCATATCATCGTGCGGCATGGCTTGATCGCGGGACGCCGCTATCCCAATCTCGCCCATGACATGGGCGAGTATGTCGCTCGCGCTTCCTTCTTTACCTCCGACCTCGCATGGCCGTTCGAACGTAAAATGGATGGAATCGCGCGCTTCGCCGGAAACAAGGCGCTGATGCGCATCACGGTCGATCTGATTTTTCGGGATCCCTACATCGCCGACGGGCGCAATCGCCACACCTCCCCGCAGCTCGACGAAGTGGCCGCGGCTCTGCGCCGCGATGGCCCGCTCAAGGCTGCGGTGGCGCGTTTTGGACAGCAATTTCTCAACCAGACCCAATCGCTCATCCACGGAGACCTGCATTCCGGCTCGGTGATGGTGGCGGAAGACGACACCCGCGTGATCGATCCGGAATTCGCTTTCTACGGACCGATAGGCTTCGACTTGGGCGCATTTTTCGGAAACCTGCTGCTGAGCTGGTACTCACAACCCGGGCACGCAACATCGACCGATGACCGCCTCGCCTATCAGGATTGGATTCTCGATCAAGCGAAGACTTTCTGGGAGACGTTCCGCAGCCGCTTTCTCGCACTGTGGGCCGCGCACGCCAAGGGCGATGCATGGCCGGTCGCGATGTTCTCCGCCCCCGAAGACACGGCTGCGCTCGACTCGGCACGGAACGCATTCCTGAATACGCTATTCGCCGACATGCTCGGCTTTGCTGCCTGTAAGATGATCCGCCGCATCCTCGGATTCGCTCACGTGATCGACTTCGACAGGATTCAAGACCCGGCCCTGCGCGGACGCTGCGAGGCCAAAGCATTGGCCCTGGCGCATCTGTTGTTGACGCGTCCCGAGCAGTTTCGATCGGTTGACCACGTGCTCGACGCCGTGCCGCGCATGGGGCAGAATTGTTGACGTCGATAGTCAGAGTCCGATCGCCGACCTGAGAACGGCCGGCGTCGCAAGATCGGCTGCTTCGATGCGGCGTACGATTCGTCCACTCCCGTCCGCGACGAGCACGACCGGAACGTCATTGACATTGAAGGCCCTGAACAGCGCTCCCGTTTCGTCCAAGGCCAGCGGAATGTTTACATGGTACTTGAGTCGATACTGCCGCAAGTCCGGTGGAGTCGCCCATAGGCCGGAAGCCACCCCGAGCCACCGGGCACTACGCTCACCGGCGACCGCAGTCACCTCCTCGCGCATTCGGCGGCAATTGGCCGACACCGCGGGTCGCGTGGTTTCCAAATAGGATTCGCACCACGGAGACAGAAACACCAGCACCGTATGCCTCGGATCATGGGCATCGAGAAAATGGAATCGATGCCCGTCGATCGTCTTTGCCGATTCGGCGGGAAGTTGCGATCCGACCGCCAACTGGATGATGCTGGGAGCCGCCGCGGCTGGTGCATTGTCGCCGCTGCGGGCAGGAGCCGCCGCGGTGCGCGCTGCACGCAGAGCGGCGTCGAGACGCGCATCGGCGAGGTGGCCCACGTACTCGATCCGACCATCGCGCCCGATCACGATGTGCTGGGGCGTGACGCGAAGATGAAGCGCCGCGCCGATGCGGCCGTCGTCCACGACGATGGGCATCGTCAACCCCAGTTTGCGGCGGTACTCGCGGACATCGCCGATCGGGTCGTTGAATCCGGTATTGACCGCAATCACCGCAAGGTCCGTTCCAGCGCTTTCGTAGGTCCGCTCGAAATGAGGCATCTGCTCGCGGCAGGGCACGCACCACGTGGCCCAGAATTTCAGGTACACGACCTGCTTGCCGTACAAACGGCCCAGATCGATCGTTTCGCCATCGATGGTCGTCACCACCAGCCGCGGCGCCGGCTTGCCGATCAGCGAATGTCCGGCGCTTTCCGCCAATTGCTGCCCGCTGGTCGCCGCTCGGGATCCGCCACTCACCCAGGCAATGCCGCAGGCGAGAATCAGCACCATCGCGCGGAGTGTCATGGGCGATGCCAAGGTCATGGGCGGCGTGCCGCGCCGGCGTCGCTCGAGACCGGCGCCCCTTTGTCTTTGACTATGAAGACCAGTATCCGGGCGGACTTGGTCCGGCTGGCATTGGCGGATACCGTATGGATATCGTCCGGACTCTCGTAAAATGTTTGACCGGCGCCAAGGGTGACGGCGGCGGCCCCCTGCACCTGCATACGGACCTTCCCTTCGAGCACGTACACGAACACCTGTGCGTTGTGCCGATGAGGAAGCGATGCACCGCCCGCCAGGTATTCCACCGTGACCATCAGCACCTCTTTGCCCGGGGACCCGATAAGGTCCCGCGTCATCAATTCTTGGACGATGGCATCCGACGGTGCCTTTGCCGCGTCGGCGCTCGCGACTCCCGTCCAGAGCGCGACTCCCGTCCAGACCGCAACCCACGCCGTACTCGCCAATCCGAGCAGGCGGCCGCCTGCACCGTCAGCCGAAGCCTTTTCCTGTTTGCGCATGGTCACGTTGGTTGGCATTTTTTGATTGCGGTGATGCTGAACAAGGACCAAGATTGCACCGGGTGATGGATCTCATGAAGGTCCGCCTTCTTCAAATTACATGGAACCACTTCTCGGACTTCCGGTTGTCCTTGCGCAGCGCGGGTCGAGATTGCTCCTGATCTCGCTGCGCGACCAATTGCGAGCGGCGATTGAACCGGTACTGGCGGGGTCGGGCGCCGCCGCAACGCGAGAATGCGATTGCAACACCACGATTCGTGTTTCAAGTCGGAGTGCCGGATGCTGCAAATTTTCCGTACGACGTCTGGCGCCGGCTGGGGCGTCGGATAGAACGCCGGCTGCGCGGCGGCTTTCCACTCTCTTCGGACCCGCAAGGGCTTCCTGCCCTGCGGGAGGCCATCGCTCAGCATGTCTCCTTCGCACGCGCCGTGGCATGCGGGGCGGCGGACATCGTGGTGACGGCGGGCGCCCGTCAGGCGTTCGATCTGCTGGCCCGGGTCCTCACGACGTCCGGGCGCACGACCGTGGCAATCGAGGAGCCGGGATATTCGCCCGTGCGCGAGGCGTTCGCGGCCCAAGGCGCGAGGATCGCACCCGTGCCCGTCGATCAAGAAGGTTTGATCGTCCGCAACATACCAGCGGAGGCCCGGGTCGTCTGTGTAACACCGTCCCATCAATTCCCCCTCGGCGCCGTCATGTCGGCCCCGCGCCGAACTTCGTTGCTCGACCTGTGCAGCCGACGACGCGCAGTCATCATCGAGGATGACTATGACGGCGAGTTCAGGTTTGCCGATCGACCGCTGGATGCCTTGCAGACGCTGGATCGCATGCGCTCGGTCTTCTACGTCGGTACCTTCTCGAAGAGTCTTCTGCCGGACCTGAGACTAGGTTACGTCGTGGCGCCACCGTGGGCGCTCGGAGCATTGGTCGCGGCGAAACAGGTCGCCGATGGGCAGTGCTGCGCGACGACCCAAGCGACGGTTGCGTTGCTGATACGCGACGGTCACCTTGCCAGACACATCCGCAAGATGCAGCGCATATACCGCGGTCGGCGCGACCGGCTCCTGGAAGGATTGCGTTCCGGCTTCGATCGATGGTTGGAGGTGCTGCCCTCCGTCGCAGGACTGCATGTCGCCGCGCGGCTCAAGTCTCTGGGAGAAGAATCCGTGATCGCCCGCGCGCGCGACGCAGGCGTCGGCATCGGTGCACTGCGCCCCTACTACGCGAAAAAACCCACGATGCGCGGACTGATGTTCGGCTTCGGAAACGTCGACGAGCGGGCGATCGACGAGGGACTCGAACTATTTCGCGCATCGATAGCTTCGCGTTTCCGGCCGTCGGACCGTTAGGACAGGGATTCGGTCCCATGCTCGGCGCATTCGGACACCGGCTCGTCGCGCCGAGGGATCGCGGTGAGGAGCAGATCCTTCGCCATCGGACGGCTGAAGAGGTAGCCCTGTGCATAGCGGCATCCGAGCGACTGAAGTATGGCGACCTGCGCGGGTTCCTCGACGCCCTCGGCCAGGCTCGCCATGCCGAGATTTTCCACTAGATTGATCGTGGCATGAATGACCGCCAGCACGTCGCGGCTGGTCGTCAGGTCCTTCACGAAGGATTGATCGATCTTGATGGTGTTGAACGGATAACTACGCAGCAGCGCCAGCGAGGAGGTGCCCGTTCCGAAATCATCCATCGCAATCTTGATGCCCAGGGCTTGCAGATCACGCATCAACTCATGGAAGAATTCCGGATTGCGCATCACCTCGCGCTCGGTGACTTCGAGCTGAAGGCAATCCGCCGGCAATCCGACCTGCTCGAGCATGACTTGAAGCTGGTCGAGCAATTTGCGGCCCAACGCCAGCTCCGCGCGCGAGACATTCACGCTGACGGTCCGCGGTGCGCCGGCCGGATCCTGCACTCGCCACGCCGCCAACGCCTGGGATGCCTCCCGCTGCACCCACTTGCCCAAAGCGACAATCAGTCCGGATTCCTCGGCGACCGGAATGAATTCGGCCGGGGTGATCGCGCCGAGAACCGGGTGATTCCAGCGCACCAGGGCTTCGGCCGACACCATCTGTCCGGTGGACAGTTCGACGATGGGCTGGTAGACGAGATATAGCTCGGGCGTACCGATTGCGCGGCGCAGGCTGGTTTCGATCGCGACGTGCCGGGTCAATTGCTCGTGCATGGCCTCATTGAAGACGACCGAGCAGGCGCGGCCTGCGCGCTTGGCCTCGTACATGGCGACATCGGCATTGCGCACCACATCCTCGGCGCTCATCTCGCCCTGATGGCTGATGACGATTCCGATGCTGGCACTGGAGTGCACGTCGTTTCCCATGATGACATAGGCGGGCGCCAGCGCGTTGAGCAGCCGTTCGGCGATCCTGGTGGCGTCTTTCGCCTCCTTCAGGTCATTGATCAGAAGCAGGAACTCATCGCCTCCGCACCGGCTTACGACGTTGCCGGTATTGTTGTCGTTGTCGGCAAAGGCGTCCGAGGCGCGCAATTCGCGCTGCAGTCGCCGTGCGATCTGCCGCAGAAGTTCATCACCGGCTTTATGTCCCAGGGCGTCGTTGACGAGTTTGAAGCGGTCGAAGTCCAGGAATAGCACGGCAAAAATCGGCTGCTCGCCTTGACGTACGCGATCGACCGCATGTGCCAGGCGTTCCATGAAGACCGCGCGGTTCGCGAGCCCTGTCAGCTTGTCGCGCCGTGCCGCCTCGATGAGTTGCGATTCGAGAATCTTCCGCTTCGTGATGTCGAAGCTGACGCCGACCATGCGCAGCGGGATGCCGGCGGAATCGTGCCGCACCTGGCCCGAGGCCTTCAGGTGGCGGGTCTCCCCATTCCGCAGGACAATTCGGAATTCGGAATCAAACATGGAAGCGCCGGACAGGGCGAGCGACATCTCCCGTTCCACACGCGAGCGATCATCGCCGTGCACGCAGCTGACCCACTCCGCGGCCGGCTCGGTATCGGCTGTGCGCGACCGGCCAAACAGACGATACATCTGGTCATCCGGCCGAAATGTATCGTCGGGCAGCGACCATTCCCAAACCCCGAATCCCGCGGCATCGCTGGCGAGCGCGAAGCGCTCCGCAATTCCCTTCGCCTCGGCGCGGCTCTCCTCGAGGTTGGAGGTACGCTCGACGACCATGGTCTCGAGTTTCGCATTCTCCGCCAGGCCGCGAAGATGCCGGGCGTCGTTCAGTTCGCCCAGTTCCCTGAAGGTGCGGCGCAGTTCGGAACTCATTTTGTTGACCGCACCGGCCAATAT
This sequence comes from Gammaproteobacteria bacterium, assembly GCA_034667965.1. Classification (GTDB taxonomy): domain Bacteria; phylum Pseudomonadota; class Gammaproteobacteria; order Steroidobacterales; family Steroidobacteraceae; genus Bog-1198. The sequence goes on along the minus strand of JAXDQI010000166.1, from coordinate 7,365 downwards.
ACCGATTTCGTCGCGGATGCCGTCCTCGATCGCGGGTTGATCGAAATCGCCGTGGGCTATGCTCGTCGCCACATCGACGATTCGCGAGAGGCGACGGGTCAAGCGCCTGGCGATGGGGATCGCCAGCGCAAGCGCGATCAACAAGGCAATCGCGGCGGTACCCGCGGCACTCCGCATCATGTCGAGTTGCGTCCTTCGGATCCGGGCTTTCGAGAGGCTGACATACAATTGGCCCGTGATGCCCTCCTTGGTCGCGATACCGGCCGTCACCACGAAAAGATCCTCGCCAAACGCATCCGGCAACGCGCCGGCCGACAGCCGATCGGGATATCGGCCCACTCCTTCGATCACCTCGCCGCTGGCCTTGTACACCGCGATTCCCGCCACATCGGTGTCAAGCACCATCGAATCGAAAATCTCGCGCGCCGTGGCGGCGTCGTCGAGCGCTATGACGGGCATCATCTGCCGGCGCAGTTGCTCGGCGTACAAGGTGGTTCTTGCCTCCAGCTTGTCGCGCAAGCGCCTATTGCTCAGTGTGGTGTCGACCGTCGATACGAGTGCGACCGCCAATAGCGCCAACGCCATGCAAGCCAGTGCAATCTGCCGGCCGAGCGTGAGGTGGAACCGGCGCCCGTGCCATGTCTCGGAGTAGCCGCGTGCCGACTCGCCTTCGGGAGCCCGTCTGTCTGTCATGGGTTAGCGGATCCTTGCGCCGTGAAACGGGTGATTGCATTTCGCAGTAACAAGGTAACGGCCGGTCCGAGCCCGTCTGATCCTGCGATTCGCGGCCCGGGGTCAATCTGTGGACGGGTTCACACAAACTGATATGGGGGTATGGGAAGCGAAAGATGGGGAGATTCCCCGCTTCGCGCGTGCCGCCGGCGGAATAGCCTTTCGAGGGTCCGGAATGTCCCGGATCACTTTGGGAGACGATCATGCGGCACTTGATGAACATGAAAACTGCGGTCCCGTGCGCACTGCTGGCGATCTTGCTTGGAACCTTGAGCGCTTGCGCCGACGCCGACGCCGCCCAGCCGGGCAACGTGGTTGCGACGCGCAGGGTCAAATTTGGCGACCTCGACGTCACCCGCAGTGCCGGAGCAGCAACTCTGTACTCGCGGATCCAACGCGCCGCACGGGAAGTTTGCGAGCCGGCGTTCACCTCCGGGGCGAGGGAAGTCATCCTGCTTACGCACCGCTGCATGGAGCAGTCGATCGCCCGTGCGGTTGCCGATGTGAACGCGCCGGCGCTGACGGCCTACCATCTCACGAAGACGAAGCAGGCGATCACGCTTGCGCGCCGGCCCTAATCGATTGCAATCCTCTCTGCGCGCTTCCAGAATGCAATCGTTGTACTGCGGCGGAGATTCACATGACCGGTGAATTGGTGCTGGTGACGGGCGGGTCCGGATTCATCGGCGCGCACTGCCTCTTGCAACTGTTGAACGCGGGCTATCGCGTGCGGACGACCGTGCGCTCGCTCGCGCGTGAAGGCGACGTGCGCGCCATGCTCAAAGTCGGCGGTGCGGCACCAGGAGGCGCGCTGTCCTTCGCCGCCGCCGATCTCATGTCCGACGCGGGCTGGCCGGAAGCGGTTGCCGGGTGTGCATTCGTGCTTCACGTGGCTTCACCCTTTCCCGCGGGCGCGCCCAAGCACGAGGACGAACTCATTGTTCCGGCGCGAGACGGCGCGCTGCGTGTGCTCCGGGCGGCGCGAGATGCGGGCGTCAAGCGCTTGGTGCTGACCTCCTCGTTTGCCGCGGTCGGTTACGGCCATGCGCCCCAGGATCGACCATTTTCCGAAACCGACTGGACCGATCCGAACGGCCGCGGCCTCAGCGCCTATGTGAAATCGAAGACCTTGGCGGAGCGCGCGGCGTGGGAATTCATCGCCCGTGAGGGCGGGGCGCTGGAACTCACCGTCGTCAACCCCGTCGTTGTGTTCGGCCCCCTGCTCGGGCCGGACTTCTCGACATCCATCCAACTCCTCCGGCTCCTGATGGACGGCGGCATGCCGCTCAGCCCGCGGCTGTCCTTCGGTATCGTCGACGTGCGGGACGTGGCTGACCTGCATCTCCGCGCCATGAGCAGCCCCGCAGCCAAGGGGGAGCGGTTTCTGGCGGTCGCCGGCGAGAGCATGACCATTCAGGAAATCGCACTGCTGCTGAGGGCGCGCATGGGCAACGCGGCCGCGCGTGCACCAACCAAGGTGATGCCCGACTGGATGGTGCGACTCGCGTCGCTGTTCAGCCCAACCGTCGCCCAAGCCGTCTCCGAACTGGGCAAGATCAAGAGGATCAGCAATGAGAAGGCGCGGCGTGTTCTCGATTGGACGCCGCTGTCGAACGTGGATGCCATCGTCGCGACCGCCGAGAGCTTGGTGCGGCTTGGACTGCTTCGCAATTCAACCAAGGCCGCGTAAGAATCGCATTCGCATCCACAACCGGAGAAATTGCCGCTTACTCCGGGACCGTTCCGGCCCGCGAACAACTCGGAGAGATGCTCCTAGCGCTCCATCGGCCAAAAGAAGCATTGGTGGAATGTCGAGCGGCGCTGGCGATTGCCCTGGGCAGGCGTGGGTCGCTGACGGGCGCTGCACGTTCTGCCGATCTTGTCGCCGACACGATCATGCTGCATCATTGAATCGATCGAAATTCTGGGAGACACGAATGAGCTGGGATGTCGAACAACTGAATCGACGCGGACTATTGCTGATGGCCGCGGCGGCCGGCGCAACACTCGCCATGCCGCGGCTGGTTTTGGCGGCTGCCGACAAAGGCGACGCGAAGCTCGGCGGCGATCTGGCCGGTGTCCGCGCTGCGATCGAGAAACAGCGTCCGGACGCGATCAAGCGCCTGCAGAGTTGGATCGCCCTGCCCTCCATCGCCGCGGAGAACCGCAATATGAAGGAGGGCTGTCAAATGATGATCGACCTCCTCAAGGAAGCCGGCTTCCAAAGCGCAACGATGATGCCGACCGACGGACACCCCGGCGTCTTCGCCACCCTGAATGCCGGCGCGCCACGCACCGTCGGCATGTATTTCATGTACGACGTCAAGCAGTTCGATCCATCGGAGTGGAGTTCTCCCCCGTTGACCGCCGCCATCGTCGACAAGGCGCCCTTCGGCAAGGCGATGATCGGGCGCGGCGCCATCAATCAGAAGGGACCGGAGGCGACCTTCCTCGCCGCATTGCATGCCCTCAAGGCGGCCGGCCGTAAACCTCCCGTCAATATCGTGCTGGTGGCGGAAGGCGAAGAGGAGATCGGCTCACCGCATTTCGGTCAGGTGGTGCATCGTCCGGAAGTCCTTGCGGCGCTGTCCAAATGCCATGAAGTATTCATGCCCTTCGCCTCGCAGTCGCCGCAAGGCGGCGTGGAAATCGCTCTGGGTGCCAAAGGGCTGATCGAGGTCGAACTGGTGGCCTCGACGGAAAAATGGGGCCGCGGCGCCAAGGACGACATCCACTCGAGCTACAAGGCCGAGTTGGACAGCGCGGTGTGGCGCATGGTCAAGGCGTTGTCCACGCTCGTGTCCGAAGACGGTAATGATCCGGCCATCGACGGTTGGTTCGAGCACGTCAAGCCATTGACCGAGCGCCAGAAGCAAATCATCGCGGACAAGGTCGCACACACCCAGGAAGCCGATGTCAAGAAGCTGCTGGGCGTGCAGCATTGGGTGCACGATCTATCCTACCGCGACGCGCTGGAACGACTGGCCTCGCAGCCGACGGTGAACATCGAAGGAATGTATGCGGGCTACATCGGCCCCGGCGGCAAGACGGTTCTGCCTTCCAAGGCCACCGCCAAGCTCGATTTGCGCCTGGTGCCTGACCAGACCGCTGCGGAGGCCGAAGCCAAGCTGAAGGCGCATCTCGCCAAGCGCGGGTTCGACGATATCGAGGTCAAGGTCACCGGCGGCTATGATCCCACGCAGACGGAGGAGAGTTCGTCGCTGATCAAGGCGTCGATGTCGGTGTACAAACAGGAAGGCATGCCGGTCAGCCTGTCGCCGCGTCTCGCCGGTTCCTGGCCGGGCTATATTTTCACCGGGCCGCCGGTCAGTTTGCCTGCAGGGCATTTCGGCACCGGGCACGGCAGCCGTGCGCACGCTCCCGATGAATATTACGTCATCGAGTCCAGCAATCCGGCGGTGCAAGGAATGGCGGAGGCGACGCTGTCCTACGTGAAATATCTTTATGCGCTGGCGAATGCCTGATGGGCCGGGAAGGGACCATCACCGCGGCCCCTCGAGCAGACGCTGCACGGTACGCTGCGCAATGAGATACATGCGCGGATCGTTCGACAGACCCGCGCGTAATAGGATGACCGCGTAGAGAACCGCCCACCCGCGCGCTCGCCGCCAGGTGTCCGAGGGAACGGAACTGCAGGCGGCCATTGCGCGCTCACGGGATTTCAACTGCGGCAGCAACATCCAAATCGCTGCGAGGTCCGCCGCGCGGTCGCCCTGCGCCATGTCGCCCCAGTCAATCACTCCGCTGAAACGCCCTGCGACCACGAGCACGTTGCGCGGGTGCGGATCGCCGTGAATCCAAGTCGGGGCCACCTCTGCGGTCGCCCCCAATGCGTCTTCCCACAGCGAGCGCACGCGCCGATCAATCATATCCGTCTTGCCGGAGAGCTCCGATACACGGTCTTCGAACGCGGCGGCACGCTCCGCGAGCGGCACTCCACGAAAGGAATTGAATGGGGCATCGGCCGGGGCCGGCTGGTGCAGCGCTTCGAAAAACCCGGCGAGCACCTCTCCTTGATGCTCGTCGGGTTGGGAGACGTCGGCCGTTTCACCCTCGATCCATGGCGTAATGCTCCAGGGCCACGGATAGCCGTGCTGCGGAGCGCCGATGTGCACCGGGACGGGCACCGCAAGCGGCAGCCGACCACACAAATGCGGCAACCAGCGCTGCTCGTTTAGCAGGAGTTTCGCCGCCGTCTCGCGCCGCGGGAACCGCAACGCCAAATTGTCTCCAAGACGAAACATGGCGTTATCCCATCCGGACCCCACGGCGACGACCGCTAGGTGCGCGAGATCCGGGTGCTGGGCGAGCACCAGCCGATGCGCCATCGCGGGATCGATCTCCACCTCTGCCAAAGGCTTACCCACCGCCGGTCGCCTCGTCAAGCGTCGTTCGGCCGCGCTCCGCGCCGGCTGGTGCTTCGGCGCACGGTGGCGCCGGGTGCGGCGCCGGCCTGACGGTCCATGTTGCCGCTGAGCTGTGCAGTCGCGCCGCTGGAGATCGCGCCCAGCTTCGACTCGATGATCGCAAGATCGGGCCGGGGTCCGCGTGCGTGGCGCTCCAGCGCCTGCCGCATGACCCGCAGGTGCGCAGGCGTGGTGCCGCAGCATCCGCCAATGATGCGTGCGCCCGCATCATAGGAGAGGCAGGCGTATTCGGACATCAGCTCCGGCGTGCCATTGAAGCGGATCGCGCCGTCGACGAACTGCGGGATTCCGCAGTTCGCTTTCGCGACGAGTACGGCCGCCGGATCCGCCGCCGCCGCCAGGTTGACGATGGATGCGACGAGTTCTGACGGACCGATTCCGCAGTTGCTGCCGCAGCCCGCGAGTTGATGCCTGCGCTGCAGGCCCGCGAGTTCGACCGGCGTGACGCCCATCATGGTCCGCCCATTGGTGTCGAAACTCAGTGTCGCGACGACGGGAAGACCGACCGTCCGGGCGCCGGCGATCGCCGCCTCGGTCTCCTCCACGGAGGACATCGTTTCTATCCAAAGGACATCCGCGCCGCCGTTCGCCAGGGCGGCGGCTTGTTCAGCGAACGCCTCGCGTGCCATGTCCCACTTAAGCGGGCCCAAGGGCTCGAGGATTTCACCGGTGGGACCCATGCTGCCGGCGACCAGCACGACGCGGCCCGATCGGGCGGCCACACCCTGTGCGATGGCCGCGGCCCGTTCATTCAATTCACCGACGCGGTGCTCCGCCTTGTGCAGCTTCAGCCGATGGCGGGTGCCGCCGAAGCTATTGGTCAAAATGATGTCGGCGCCGGCCTCGACGAAGCTGCGATGCAAATCCGCGATGCGATCCGGGTGGTCGACATTCCACAATTCGGGCGCATCGCCCGACTGAAGACCACGGTCGAACAGGTTGCTGCCGGTTGCTCCGTCAGCCAGGAGCCAAGGACGTTCGTCAAGCAATTCCTTCAATCGATCTGTCATTTCTGTCTCTGAACTTCAGGTTGGGCCGCATAACATGCAAGTTGGATTATCCACGAAATCTGCAGACTTCATTGAGCCGTTGCGGAAACTTAAGCCTTACTCCTTGGGGCGGTCAGCACGTGCGCTGAGCACCCAGCCAGCCGGCCGGCCGGGCGGCGGCCGGGGCGTATGTGCTCTGAAAAACGTGACGTTCTGACGTCGTGAAATTCCGTAACGTCAAAACGTCGTTCTGAAAAAGCGTGTGCCCGGTCCGGCTCTCGAAGTTCACGGGCGGAGAGCGCGGTTCGCACGATATCCCTGATATCCTCATTGGATCCGTTCGCACATCAGCTATGGGGGCTTGGTGATGGTAAAGACGAAGGTCAATCGCTCGATGCGCCGGTTCGCAATCAGCCTGATTGTTCTGTTTGGCTTGACTACGGGCTTCGCGGCAACCGCCGGCACCGCTGGCGGCGTTTCATTGGACGCTGCGGCGGCGGAACGGTTCGCCGCCCTCGCCCTCAAGTGCCTGCATGAGGAGTATCCGAGCCACATCTCTCACACCATGGATGGCGATGCCGATGCACGTCCTCCACATGAGCTGACCCCCGCATTCTACGGTTGTTACGATTGGCATTCCGATGTACACGGGCACTGGCTGCTGGTGCGCCTTCTCCGTCTGTTTCCGGACGCTCCCTTTGCAGCGAAGGCGCGATCGGAACTCGCTCTCAGCCTGACGGCCCAGAATATTGCCGGCGAGGTGGCCTATTTCAAGCGCGAAGATCGCGCTTCGTTTGAGCGCCCTTACGGCATCGCATGGCTGCTGCAGCTGTCGGGGGAACTGCGCGAGTGGAAGGATCCCCAGGCGCAGCCGTGGTCGGGCGCACTCAGGGAGTTGGAAGGTGAAGCCGCTTCGCGTCTCAAGGCGTGGCTGCCGAAGCTGCACTATCCCATCCGGGTCGGCGAGCACGATCAGACGGCCTTCTCGTTCGGCTTGATATGGGACTGGGCCCGAATCGCGGGCGACTCACAGATGCGAGCGCTGCTTTCGGATGCAGCCAGAAGGTTCTACCTTCACGACCGGAACTGCCCGCTCAACTACGAGCCCTCCGGCGAAGACTTTCTCTCGCCCTGCCTTGCCGAGGCCGACTTCATGCGCCGAGTGCTTGATGCCGACGAATTCGGCCGGTGGCTAT
>JAXDQI010000165.1:0-2965 GCA_034667965.1 Gammaproteobacteria bacterium | reverse complement strand
ACCCCGGAGGAGAGCGCAAAACTCCTTCCCGCCGAGTATGTGCTAGGCGTGCTGGGCGCCTCTGAACGGCAGGAATTTGCCGCGCGCCTGACGCGCGAGCCCGATCTCGCCCGCGAAGTGGCGTTCTGGGAACAGCGGCTCGGCGGGCTCGCCCGGGACGTGCGGCCCGTTGCGCCATCCGCCACGACATGGTCGCGTATTGAACTCGCGATTGCACAGCCGCCTGAGGCGGCGGTGACACCGGCACCCGTAACGCAGCCCGCCGTGACAGCACCAGTTCCGAAACCACCGGCACCGCCGCAAGCCGCGCCCAAACCGATCACGCCGGCACGACCGACACCGCCACAACGCACCGGCCTCTGGCAGAGTGTCGCGTTCTGGCGCGGCCTGGGCCTGAGCACGTCGGCACTCGCCGCCGCCAGCATCGCGGCACTTGCCTATTTCGGGCTTGGCCCGCCCAAGCCGGTCACGCGCGCGCCTCTCCTGGCAACGCTCGGCCAGAACACCGGGCAGCCAGGCTTTGTGGCCGCCATCGGCTCCGACGGCCAGAGCCTGATGATCGTGCCGGCGTCGCTGCTCGCCGCCGACCAGATGTCGTTCGAACTCTGGCTCATTCCCTCCGGCGGTATGCCGCGTTCGCTCGGCCTCATCTCGGCCGGTCAGCCCGTGCGCCTGACCTTGCCGCCGGCGCTGGCCTCGCAGGTCAATACCGAAACCACACTGGCCGTGACCCGCGAACCGTTGGGCGGCTCACCGACAGGACAGCCGACAAGCACGCCGATTGCAGTGGGGAAACTGACGAATTTGTAGAGCCCCTACTCCATCGGCTCCAGCTTCACGATATTCCCATGGTGATTGTTCCCGACCCAGAACGTCACCGGCGTTGTCGTGTTGTCGACAAACACACGGCGCACGTTGGTCGACATCGGCAACAGGTAGTTCACCGTCGCGCCGGTCTTGGAGTCGATGCGCGCGATGGTGTCGGTGCTCATGCCCCCGGTCCAGAGTTCGCCGTTGCGGTCCATCACGGCATCGTAGGGCGCGAAGTGTTGGGTGAGCGCAAACTCCTGGAACTTTTCCGTCTTCGTATCGAACACGCCGACCTTGTCGGCGGAGAATTCGGCAAACACCAGCCGGCCATCGTCGGTCATATGGCCGCGACGCGGTCGCGACTGCGGGGTGGGCACGGGATAGATCGTCGTCGCGCCGGTCTTGTCGGTGCGCCCGACATTACGGTCTGCGAAATCCATGAACCACAGATTGTTCTGCGCATCGCTTGAGATGCCATAGGCGCCGTGCGGGGCGCCGCGCGGCAGCGCCTTGAAGGGTTCGATGTGTTCAAATTTTCCGCTTGCGACATCGAGCCGGTAGAAGGTGCGCGTGCCGCCTTCGCTGAACCAGACCTTGCCGTCGACATGAGCATGGCGCGGATCCAGCATGCCGATCTGCACACGCGGATTGTCGAACTCCTGCGGCAGCGGATAAGCCGTCACCTTGCCGGTCCGGCGCTCAAGCCGCGCGATCGACGCCTGGTACATCATGGCGGTCCAGAGGTTGCCGTCGCCGTCAAATTGCAGGTCGAGCGACCCCACCGGTGCGCCGGGCTTGTTGGCCGGCAGGGGATATTCCGTCACCTTGCCGGTTTTCGGATCGAGCGAGCCGATGAAGAGCGCGCCGAAATCCGAATACCAGACCGTGCCGTCGCGATCGACCACGACGTCATGCGGCTCAGTGATTTCCGGTCGCGGCAGTTCGTATTCGGTCATGATCACGCGCGTCGCGCGCCCGCTCGGGCGCGGCGCTGTCTTGAGTTCATAGCCCGGCGTTCGTCCACCGCTGCGATTGTGGCTCGCGAAATATTGGGCCATGCGGGTGAGCACCTCGCCCTGCGGCGCGCTGGTGGCGCGACGGTCCGGCGGGATCTGGGGATGGTTCGGCTTCGACATGGCGCCGTAGCGCATCATGCGCGGAATCAATTCCATGAATTCGTCGGCGGTATATTTGGAATCGAGAATCCGCTGTACGGTGTGGCAGGTGGTGCAACTCGCAAGCCCGCGTCGCGCCGGCGCTTCCGGCAGGCTCGACATCCAGTCCGCATTGGTAAGCTGGGCGGCGAGGTTATGAGTCCTTTTTAGTTTCAGATCGACGCTGGCGGTCTTGTCGGTGGCAATGTTCGCAACGCCAGAACCGTCGAGATCATAGCCCGCCGCCCGAATGGTGATCGTATAGCTGCCCGGTTCAATCTTGCTGGCCGGGATTGCATACTGTCCCTGCGCGTCCGTGACGACGCTGATGCGGATGGTGGAACCATCCCGGCGGGCGCTCACGACCACGCCCTCCATGGCACCCTCCTCGGCCGAGGTGACCTTGCCGGTGAGTGCGGCCGCAGCTGCGGGAGCCAAGACTCCAAACGAAAGTCCCGACAAAACACTCACGACAACCGCTGTCGCTGCGGTCAACCCAAGGCGTGCCATATCACTCTCCCGGTTTGCTCAATGGACGTGCGATTGCCGAACAGTGTACTCACTTTCCGACCCGATCAAAAGCGACCATCACGGCGAAAGAGAGCATTTCGCATCATCACAGCCCCTTGATCAGTCCGGCATCGATCAGCATCCGGTTGAACCTTCTCGCCTCCGCTCCACCGGCGCAGGCGTAAAACAAGCCGTTGCATCGCTTGAGAATGCGCTTCTGCTCCGCAAACGAAGGATCAAGCGTCAGGCCTGCGGCTTCTTGGATGACCAGCGGCAGATAAGGTGCATCGAGCACGTCGAGCGCCGCAGACAGATCGAACGGTTTGAAATTGATCCTGTCGATCGCGTAATAGGTCTTGAAAAATTGCAGATCGTATTGCGCAAAACGCCGTGCGACTGCGGCAGCGTCGAGCGACGGATCGAGGATTTTTGCGGACAGCGCCGGCTGATGATCGCCGAAGCGCACCAGGAGAAATGACTCTTGCGGAAAT
>JAXDQI010000164.1:0-2997 GCA_034667965.1 Gammaproteobacteria bacterium | reverse complement strand
GTTCGGAGTTCCGCCTTCAGGCGGTCTTTATGCGGGCCGAAGACCGCGTAAACGTGGAACTCCAAACTGTTCGGAGTCCCGCCTTCAAGGCGGCTTCGCCGCGGACGGCGCTTGCTTGGCGACCCATAGATAGTAGATGCGACATTATCGATGGTGCGCGCAATAGCGGGCTTGCGTGCGCCATGCCATTATGTTCGCGATCCAAACAGTGCGAAGGAATCCAAAATGCGTCGTCTCGTCTGGGGCTTGCTGCTGGCAGCCGGAATTGCCAATGCGGCATTGGCGCAGCCCGCGCGTTGGCCCGAGAAGCCGATCCGCATGATCGTGCCTTTGCCTGCGGGCGCGGCGGTCGACATCGTGGCGCGCCTGGTCTGCCAACGATTGGGCGAGCGGCTTGGCCAGACCATCGTGATCGAGAACCGCGCGGGCGCAAGCGGGGCGCTCGCCGCCGACGTGGTCGCCAAGGCGCCGGCGGACGGTTACGTGCTCGGCATGGCGACCACGACGACCCATGTCACCACGGCCATTCTCAACGCCAAATTGCCCTATGACCCGGTCAAGGATTTCGTCCCGGTCGCGCTTGTGGGCCTCGTGCCCTACGTGCTCACCGTTTCATCCAGCCTGCCGGTCAAGAATTTGTCCGAGCTCCTCGCGCTCGCGAAATCCAAGCCAAAGACCATCAGCTATTCGTCAGTGGGCAATGCCAGCCAGGCGCATCTGGCAACTGAACTGATGTCGTCGATGGCAGGTGTACAATTCAACCATGTGCCCTATCGGACCAGCTCCCAGGCCGTTCTCGACCTTTCCGAAGGCCGTATCGATATGACGTTCGGCGTTCTCGGCAGCAACTTGCCGCTCATTCGCGACGGTAAGATCCGTGCGCTCGCGCTTGCGACGCCGCGCCGCAGCGAGGATATTCCGGATGTGCCGACGATGGCGGAGGCGGGGCTGCCGGGCTTCGAAGCCTCGTTGTGGTTTGCGGTCGTGGCGCCGACGGGGCTGCCTGTTCCGATCCTCACGCGGCTCAATCGCGAGATCAACGCGATCTTGAACGAACCCGACATCAAGAAGGGCCTTGCCAACCAGGCGATCCAGATCGAGACGGCCGAACCGGATGCACTGCGCCAGATCATTCGCGAAGACATCGAGAAATGGCGCGCCATTGCGCAGAAGGTCGGCATCAAGCCGGAGTGATCCAGCCCTAACGAACCGGTGGCTTGGCGGCAAATTGCGAGCCACGAACGCACATCCGGCCGCGCGAATCCTGCCATAGTTTCTCCGTTGTATGCAGATGTCCGATCGCGCGCGCGACGGTGCGGAAGTCGTAGGTCGAGAATCGTTCCGCGATATCGGTGTAGTAGAGCGGCGCCTTTTCGATTGCGGCGAGGATCTTCATCGCCAGCGCCACCACTTCGGCTTCGTCGCCCGCCTGTCCGGCGACGTCGGCCTTGCCGTTCGCGTAATCATCGATCCTGGCCTTGTCCGCATAGGCGTAGGTGATGCGCTCATAGTGTTCGCGCGGGATCCCTTCCGGGATGGTGGCGTCGATGCCGACCTTGGCTCCCGTCGGCACCACGCCGAATCCCTGCGGCAGGCTCGGATCGAGCGGTTTGGCGCGCGCATTGCCGACAATCATCACGTCCTTGTCGCCCTGCACGCGCGTTGCAATCGCCCATTCGACATCGGTAGGGTCGAATACATCGATATCGTCGTCGACCACGACGACATGCTTGATATCCATCACGCTCAGGGCCGCGAGCAGTGCGTTCTTGGCTTCACCCGGCTGTTTGTTGATCGAGATTACGGCGTGCCAGAAGGCACAGCCGCCGAGCGTGACATTGATGTCCTTGACCTGGATGCCGGCGGTCTTGAGCGCAGTGCGGATGGCCGCATAGCGGGTCGGGGCCGCGAGCCACGTGTTCTCCCAGGGCATATGCAGATTGTAGTAGATCGCGTCCTTGCGCATCGAGATTGCCTTGATGCGCACCAGAGGGTTCCAGTGCAGCCCGCCCATCAGGCGGGTGAATTCGCCGAAGCGGCCTTCCGGCCAGGTCCAGCCGGTGGGAAGGATTTCTGCCTCCAGCACGATTTCGGCATCCGCGATATAGGGCATGTCGATGGTCTGGCAGGGCGCGAGCTCAACCGGTGCGCCTCGGATGCCGCCCGCGATCGCCATTTCGTCGACGCCGAGCGGAGCCCGATAGCCGGAGCCGGTGATCTCGATCGGATGCGTGCCGATCGAGATCGATATCGCCAGCGGCTCCTTGCGCTCGAAGGCGCGTTGCGCAAACAGCCGCATATTATTTGGCGTGACGATGTCGATGCCGGTCAACGCCTTTTCCTTCACGATGAAACGATAGATGCCGCTGTTGATGCCGAGTTCGGGATCACGCGTGATGACGACGCCGGCCGTGATCATCGGGCCGCCGTCATAGACCGACGACATCGGGATCGGCAGCTTGTAGAGATCGACATCATCGCCCACCATCACGACCTCGCGGGTCGGCGAGGTTTTCACGTATTTGGGCGGGATCGGCTTGTTAATCGCCTGCTGGAGCTTGTCCTCGATTTCCCGATAGGTTTCGCAGCCGAGCGACATGATGGCGCGCTCGCGCGAACGGATGATGCCGGAGACGACCGGCATGTCGTAGCCGATGACTTTGTGGAAAAAGAGCGCGGTCTTGGCCTGGTCCACCAGCGTCGCAATGTGGCGGATGTCGACCGGCTGGTGCAGGTCGACGAGCTCGCCGGATTGCCGCAACCGGTCGAGGAACTGGCGGAAATTCTCTTGCATGAACGATCTCCAAGGTAGGCGGCCAACATAGGACGTCGCGCAAATCCCCGTCGAGGATTTCTGTGATGTGGTTTCACGACCCCGCGCCGGAGGTGCGTCGAAACATGCCGATCCGATGGGTACCTCCCACTCCGTTTCTGCCGAAAATTTAGCCGGATGGATATTCTTTTTTGAAGGAAATTTGTGCAATAACTTTATCGTCA
>JAXDQI010000163.1:0-39000 GCA_034667965.1 Gammaproteobacteria bacterium | reverse complement strand
TTGCCAACGCCCGTGGGGCCGATCATGAGTATGTTCTTCGGCGTGATCTCGGGGCGCAGGTTCTCGGCTACGTGCTGACGCCGCCAGCGGTTGCGCAGGGCGATCGCGACCGCCCGTTTCGCCGCCTTCTGCCCTACGATATGCTTGTCCAGCTCTTCGACGATCTCACGTGGCGTCATCTGCGACATCTATAGCTCTTCGATCGTCAGATTGCGGTTGGTGTAAATGCAGATGTCGGCCGCGATGTTGAGTGAACTTTCGACGATCTCGCGCGCGGTCATCTCGGTTCCCTGCATGAACGCCAGAGCCGCGGCTTGGGCGTAGCTGCCGCCCGAACCGATGGCAATCAAGTTGTGTTCCGGCTCGATCACGTCGCCGTTTCCCGAAATGACATAGGTGCTTTCGGCATCCGCCACGCAGAGTAACGCTTCGAGCCTGCGCAGGCTGCGGTCGCTGCGCCAATCCTTGGCCAATTCGATGGCCGCGCGGGTCAGATTGCCGAATTTCTCGAGCTTGCCCTCGAACCGCTCGAACAAGGTAAAGGCGTCGGCGGTGCCGCCGGCAAATCCTGCGAGCACCTTCCCTCCGTACAAGCGTCGGACCTTGCGGGCGTTGCCCTTCATGACACTTTGGCCAAGGGTGACCTGCCCGTCCCCGCCGACGGCGACGCGCCCATTGCGCCGGACGGCGAGAATGGTGGTCCCGTAAATACGCTCTGGATCGTGCTGCACAAGGACCAGTTTGGGGCCGCGCGGCGCCCTTTCAAGCGCTGCGCTGACGGCGGCGGGCGCGGGGGTGTGCGGCGTCGTAGACTTTCGCCAGGTGTTGAAAATCCAGGTGCGTGTAGATCTGTGTGGTGGCGATGTCAGCGTGTCCCAGCAGTTCCTGGACGCCGCGCAGATCCGAGCTGGATTCGAGCAGATGGGTGGCAAACGAATGCCGGAACATGTGCGGATGCACATGCATTTCCAGGCCCATGCGCCGGGCCCAGGTATTCACTCGAAGCTGAACCGCACGCGGTGTGAGGCGCCGTCCGCTGCGGCCGATGAACACGGCTGCGCCGTCACGCCTTGGAAGTGTGGCGCGCTCTCGCAGCCATCTATCGAGAGCATTCACCGCCATACGGCCGATCGGAAGGATGCGCGTCTTGTTGCCCTTGCCGTCGACGCGGACCGTGCGATCTTTAAGGTCCAGGGCCGGCACGTCCAAGCTGACAAGCTCGCTCAAGCGCAGCCCCGAAGAGTAGAACAATTCCATGATGGCTTTGTCGCGTGTGGAGAGCGTATCGTCGACCCTGAACTCCAAGAGCCTGCCCATCTGGTCCGCATCGAGCGTGGACGGCAGGCGTTTCTTCGATCTGGGCGCTCGCACGTCTTGAGCGGGGTTCAGCCGGCAGCACCCTTCGCGCAACAGGAACTCATAAAAGGATCGGACTGCGGACAGACGCCTCTGAATACTGCGGGGGGCGAGGCCGCCGGCGTGCTCCGCCGCGGCAAACGCGCGCACTTGAAAGTTGTCGAGCGCGCTCCACTCTTGTATCCCGCGGCGCTCGCAGAATCGCAGCAACTGCGTCAAGTCGCGCCGGTACGCCGCGCGGGTGTGGCCGCTCATACGGCGCTCGTGGGTCAGGTGCGCGACGAAGCGGTCGATCCATGCGCGCAGGTCCGAAGTCACGATGCCTTGCTGTCAGCGGATGAGGGCGTAGGTCACGAGTTCGCCGATGCGAGACAGGAACTCGGTACTCATCGCCGGATGGAATCGATCTGCATCGCTCGCGCCGATTGCGAGAACGCCCAGGGCGCCTTTGGGTCCCAGCGGCGTCAACGCCACCGAGCCGATTTCGATCGAGTCCTTCCCGAACAGATAGTCGCGCTGCGCATCGCGGACTTGTCCGCAGCGCGGCTTGCCGGACAGGAACAGCGATTCGAATGTCTTGATGTCGGCGCCGGCCGGATCGTCCACGCGCAGGAATCGGCCGGCCGCCTCCTCCAACGGACGGGCCTCCTCGAGAAACAGCACGAGGACCGAGTGCATCGCGTCGAAATCCTCTCGCAACGATGTCTCGACCGCGTTGATGGCTTCCAACAGGTTGTGTGCTTTGATCAATCGCTGACTCAAACGATGAATCCGGTCCGCCAGCGCGTCGTTGGCGCGGGCTACGTCCACGAGCTCCTTTAATTTTCGCTCGAGCGACTGATTGCGTTCCCGCAGGACCTCCACCTGACGCTCAACCAGACTCACCGTGGCGCCGGCGTCGCGCAGATGCGGGAGGCGCAATTTCGTGAGCAACGGACCGTTTCGCTCGAAGAAGTCCGGATAGGTCTGCAGATACTCCGCAACGCTCAAGTCGTTGAGGCCGTCCTGTTTGATACCGCGTGCCTGACTCGTGGTCATTTTTCAGCTCCCGTTCTTCACGTTAAATATCAATCGAACCGGTAAAAACAATGGTTGCCGGCCCCGTCAGCCAGATGTGCTGCCCCGGTCCGGACCAGGTAACAATCGCCGAACCGCCCGGCAAGTCCACCTGCACGTCGGAGTCCAGCAAATCGAGTTTTGCGCCGAAGGCGACCGCGGCGCAGGCGCCTGTGCCGCATGCCTGCGTTTCACCGACACCGCGCTCGTACACGCGCAACCTGATGCGTTTACGATCCACGATCTGCATGAAGCCCACATTGGTCCTTTTTGCAAAAAGCCGGTGCCGCTCGATAGTAGGCCCAAAGCGCTCCACCGGTGCGGCTTTCACGTCGGGTACGCGCAGCACCACATGGGGGTTGCCCATCGATACGGCGCCGAATTCGATGTTCGCTCCGTCGATCTCGAGCGAATAAACCGGCATTTCGCGGGGCGACCCCTCGCTGTGCGCCCCTCCGCCGGGCGCCTCTCGGCCGGGCACACCTGGGCCGGCCGCACCTGGGTCGGCCACCTCCATCGGCAGCGAGCGCGGGTCGAAGTTTGGTGTCCCCATGTCGACCGACACCATGCCGTCCTCCAGAACTCGGGCGTGCACGACGCCGCCGGCGCTTTCCATGGTCAGCTCGCGGCCAAGTTCGGGCCGCCGCGCATACATCAAGGCAGCGACGCAGCGCGCACCGTTGCCGCATTGCTCGACCTCGCCGCCGTCGGAATTGAAAACGCGATAGAACACACGACTGCGTGCGTCGCGGGGCGTTTCCAGCATCAACGCTTGATCGAAGCCGATTCCCGTATGGCGGTCCGCCAGAGCGCGCAGTTTGTCCGAATCGACGGAGTGCCCCGCGGCGGGCGGAGCATCGAACACCAGGAAATCGTTGCCCAGACCCTGCATCTTCAAGAACTCGAGGCGCATGCGCGCAGCATACACTGTCGCGCAACGCCTATCATTTTGTTGGGGGGGTTGCGCAACGCGCACGCGAGTTTTACCTTACTGAAAACAACAATGCCGGGGGATTATGCGTCATATAATGGTTTTGAACGCGAAAGGCGGTTGCGGCAAGAGCACGCTGGCCACCAATATCGCCGTCTTTTTCGCCAGGGAAGGGCATCAGGTCTGCATCGCGGACTACGACTCCCAACGGACAAGTCTGGATTGGCTGGCACAGCGCCCGGCCGATTTGCCGCCCATCAGCGGCGTCCCCGCCTACGAAGACGGTTTGCGAAACGTGGCGCGTTCCACGGAAATTTTGGTGATCGATGCGCCGGCGCGCGTGCATGGCACCGAACTCAATGAACTGGTTCGGCGTGCGGAAACCATCATCGTTCCCGTGCTTCCTTCGAGCATCGATATGAAGGCCTGTGCGCACTTCATGGCCGAGCTTCTGGAGATCGGCAAGGTGTCGCGCCGACAGGCGCGACTGGCGCTCGTTGCGAACCGGGTGCGCGAATACACTTTGATCTATGAAGAACTGGATCAGTATCTGTCCAAGCTCAAGGTCCCTTACCTGGGCTGTCTGCGCGAAGCGCAAAATTACGTTCGCGCGTATGCGCGGGGAATGGGCGTGCTCGAGTTGCCGGAGTATCTGGCGGCTCCCGACTGGAAACAGTGGGAACCCATTTTCGAGTGGCTGGGCAGCAAGCGAAGCCAGCCGTAGGAGCCGCACCCCGGGGCAGTCACAAACTCGCCCGGATGCCCGCGTCGAGATCGTCAAATGCCAGCGACACCCCGAGTTCGGCGAGCATGCGTCGATTGTCGACGCGGCGGGATTCGCTCGAAAAAGACCATGCGAGCGCGCTGAATGTTTCCCGGGCCTCCGCCAGGCTGATGAGAGGCGGGGGCGGTAAATTGCCGAGTCGCGCCACCCGTCCGAGGTAGGCCGCGATACTGTCGTCGGTGCCATCCGTTACGTTGTAGATGCGTCCATCGGCGGTCGCCGCCGAACCCGCGGCTACGCAGGCGGTCACCAGATCTTCCACGTGAATGCGATTGCTCGGCGTGGCTTCACGCGGGTCGATGGCTGGTTCTCCGCGGCGCAGCCGGTCGACAGGCAGCCGCCCCGGCCCGTAAATTCCTGGTACTCGCAGGATGCACCACGACACCGCATGCGAATCCGCCCATTCGCGCAGGCTGGTCTCCGCGGCGAGCCGGCGCACGGCGCGCTCCGACTGCGGAGCCGGCGGCGTGTCCTCATCGACGGCGGCGCCGCCCCGATCGCCGTACACGCCGGTGGTGCTGAGATAAACGAATCGCCGCGGCCTTCCGACGATGTGCTCGAGCAGGCGCTCGAGCCGGAGATCCCGATCGCCCACGGGCGGCGGGGGTACCGCGTAGTAGGCCACCTGTCCATCCAAATCGATCATGGCGGGCGTTTGATCCAGGTTCAAGGCGATCGATTCCGCGCCGATGGCCGCAATCTGCCTGAGACTCTCGGTTCGAACCGCGAAGCCGCGGACCCCTTGCGTCAAGGATAGCCAGCGCCCCGCAAGCCGCAGCCCGGCGTAGCCGCAACCGACGATGGAAACCGAGTGCATACTCTGACAGGCTCCTTGGTGCTCGATGAGGAAACAGCGTGCGCGTGAGTCTATCCAAGTCCGATAGGAGTTTCAGCGTGGCCCCGGAACGGCCGGTGCTCGACGCGGCGCTCGATGCCGGCCTGAATCTGCCGCACAGCTGCAAGGGCGGCAATTGCGGTGCCTGCCGCGTCCGCCTCCTCGAAGGTGAAGTGAGATATCCGAACGGCCGGCCGCTCGGTCTCTCCGACGCGGAGGTGGCCGACGGCTTCATCCTGCTGTGTCAGGCACGGGCCGTCAGCGATCTGCGCATCGAGGCTGTCGAGCGGAGCGCGGCCGGTACGTCGGAGATCAAGCGCCTACCCGGCCGCATCGTCCGCACGCAGCAGTTATCGCATGACGTCGTGGGCGTGTTCCTGCGCCTGCCCGCCGCCGAAGATTTTGATTTCCAACCCGGTCAATATGTCGACGTGATGCTTCCCGGAGGACGCAGGCGCAGTTTCTCGATTGCATCACCGCCGCATGATTCGCATCCGCTCGAATTGCACATTCGGCGTGTCCAGGGCGGTGAATTCACCGAGCCTTTGTTTGCCGACCCTCATGTGCAGCGCGGGCGCAGCATGCTGCTGTCGATCGAGGGCCCGCTGGGACAGTTCGTGTATCGATCCTCGGACGCTCCCATGTTGTTGGTCGGCGGCGGCACCGGTTTGGCGCCCCTCAAGAGCATCTTGAGGCATGTGATCGAAAACGAATTGCCGCGGCGCATGACCTTGTACTGGGGCGTGCGCAGTGAGCGCGATCTCTATGCGCATGGAGAACTGCTTGAACTGGTCCGCCGCGCTCCGGCGTTTCGCTACGAGGCGGTGCTGTCCGAGCCGAGCGACGCTTGGTCTGGCCGACGCGGCTGGGTGCACGAGGCCGTGCTGCATGATTTCGAGCGTCTCGACGCAACCGACATCTATGCGAGCGGCCCCCCCGCCATGATCGCGGCCGTGCGCGGCGAATTTGCACGGCGCGGCGCCGATCCTGCACGGCTGTTCTTCGACTCCTTCGACTATGCGCCGGATGCGCTCGAGCGCCAGCGCACGATGGCCGCGACCAAATCCTGATCCTCGGCCGTGCTTGCCTTGAGGATGGGTCCCGACACGCCGCGCTCGCGCAGTGCTGCCGCGACGCGGTCGCCGGGCACCAGCCAATGAACGTGGTCGAAGTCGCGGCGCAGGGCCGGGGTCACGATATCGAGCAGGCCGGCCGCGATCTCCACGCTGGTCGCGGTGACGACTTGGATCTTTCCGGCCGCAAATTCAACCTCCAGCGCCTCGAGAGTCGCGGCTTTGGGCGAGGCGCGCTCGCGTTTGTAGACGTCGGCGACGACGACTTCCGCACCCCGCTGGGTGAGCTCCCGTTCGATCAGATCCCGTCCGCTCACGCCCTTGATCAGCAAAATGCGTCGGCCCGCGGATTGTGCGAGGGCCGGATGCGACAGCAAATTCTCGGAATCGAATCCTCCCGTGGGCGTAACGGTCACGCGATAGCCTGCTTCGCCGAGTGCCCGGGCGGTGGCGGGACCGATCGCGGCAAGCATCAGATCGTGCCTCTGATCGAGAAGCGCACTACCGAACCGTACGGCGTTGGCGCTGGTAAAAATGACGAGGTCGAATGCTTCGATGGCGCCAAGCCCAAGCTTGATGTCGCGTGTGTCCGTCGCGGGTCGGATGTCGATGGCCGGAAGCCGCAGTGCCACCGCCCCGGCCGACTCCAGCAAGCGGCACAGCGGCGTTGCTTGCTGCTCGGGCCGAGTAACGAGGACGCCGACGCCTTGCAACGGCTGCATGGCTGGCAGCATGTCTAAGAAATGCGCAGCCGCTCTAACAGTGCGTGCGCGCCGGCCGACAGCACGCGATCCGCGAGCTCCTCGCCCAAGGCGCGGGAGTTCTCGGCGCCACCCGTAATGGAGTCGCGCAACAAGCGCGATCCGTCGGGCTCCGCCACCAACCCGTCCAGCGTCAACTGCTTCGCATCGAGAGTTGCGTATGCGGCGATCGGCGATTGACAGCTGCCGCCGAGCCTGCCTGCGAAAGCGCGTTCGGCATCCATGGCGGCCTGGGTCGTCGGGTCGTTCAATCCGTGTAACAGTGAGCGCAAACGGTCGTCGCCGTCGCGGCATTCGATGCCGATGATCCCCTGGGCCACCGCGGGCAGGCATTCGCGTGCGCTCAAGCGCGCCGTGATTCGAGATTCCCAACCCAATCGGATAAGGCCTGCGCAGGCCAGGATGATGGCGTCCAACTTGCCCTCGTCGAGCCGCCGCAGCCGAGTATCCACGTTGCCGCGCAAGGCTTCGATCCGTAAATCGGGGCGCGCCGCCAGCAGCTGCGCCTGGCGTCTCAGGCTCGATGTGCCCACGCGTGCGCCCTGCGGCAGGTCCTCTAGTCGCCCGGACTTCGTCGTGATCAGGGCATCACGCGGGTCGGCGCGCTTCAGAACCGCGGCAATCGCGAATCCGGGGGGCACCTCGCTCGGCACATCCTTCATCGAATGCACGGCGATGTCGGCGCGATGTTCCTCGAGCGCCGTCTCCAACTCCTTGATGAACAGCCCCTTGCCGCCGATGGCGGCCAGGCTTCGATCCTGAATGCGGTCGCCCGTGGTGGAGATCGGCACGAGTTCGACCGTGAGTCCGGCATGGGCATGACGCAACAGACCGGCGACGTGCTCGGCTTGCCACAATGCGAGTTGACTCTTTCGGGTCGCTATACGAAGAGTCGTAATCGAATTGCTCACTTCGAATCCGTCGGCGCTTTGGGAAACAACGCAGATTTCAGCCGATAGATCGACGAAATATCTTCGTCGGCGAAGCCGAGTTCGATCAGCCGCTCGTATTCATGCAGCGTGGATTCGACGACGGGGAGCACGGCACCGCGCTTCGCGGCCATGTCGCGGCAAATGCGCAAGTCCTTATCGTGCAGGCGCACGCGAAAGCCGGCCGGGAAATGATTGTTCGCCATGAAGGGCGCTCGATTCACGAAATACCAGCTGGAGCCCGCTCCCTTACCCAATGTCTCGATCAGCCGGTCGAGCGGCAGCCCCTCCGCGTGGGCGAACGCCATGGCCTCGCCCACGGCTTGGATGATGCCGGCGCACATGATTTGATTGGTGGCCTTCGCCGCCTGCCCGGCGCCGCTTGCTCCGAAATAGGTGATGGTCTTGCCCAGCTTCTCCAGGATGGGCAGGGCACGGCCGAAGACGCCCTCATCGCCGCCGGCCATGATGGCGAGAGTGCCATTGCGGGCGCCTTCGACCCCGCCGCTCACCGGACAGTCGAGGAAGCCCACGCCGAGCGCCTCGAGATGGTCATGCATCTCGCGCGCCGTCGCAGAGCCGACGGTCGAACAGTCCATGACGATCATGTTGGGGCTCAAACCCGAATCGAGGCCCGCCACCACCGCGCGCAGGTCGTCGTCCGCGGAGACGCAGATCACCACCGCTTCGCAGTTGCCCGCAAGTTCCGCGAGACTCGCAAAAGCGTGGCACTTCAGTTCCGCGGCCAGGGCAGCGGCCTTGTCGGCGGTTCGATTCCAAACGCCCGTAAGAAGGCCCGATCGATGAAGATTGCGCGCCATGTGCGCGCCCATGGCGCCCAATCCGACGAAGCCAGTTTGCATACGCGATCCACGTGGTTTTGAGGATCGCAACTTTACGGCTTTGCGCCTTAAGGGGCAAAGCTCAATTCGGGGCGCCGGCTCCTAGGTCGGGCTATTGCAGATGGTGTCGACGTCGCGCTTGGCGCTGACGCGTTCGGTGTCGATTTCCTCGGATGTCAGGTATTGACGTTCGCCGTCGGCCCCGGCCTTATAGAGTTTGCGGCCTTCGATCAAAGTCTTGTAACGTACCTGCGCATCGGCGCATTGTTTGTCCTTTACTTGCGCGACGTCATCGTCAACGGCTTTCCTGACGCCGTCGTCTTGAGCGCCTTTGGTTGGCGGCGCGCTCTTGGACGGCTGCGAAGCTGAAGCCGAGGCAACGACCGGCGCCCGCGCGGGCTCCGATCGCGCCCCGCGAGTGCCGAGCCCTTCAACGATCTGTGCATGGACTCCATCGGGCGGCCGGTCGCCATATTGCAGCTTTCCTTGCGCGTCGATCCATTTGTACACCACTGCCGACGCCAAGCCGGACCAAGCCAGCAGCGCGGCGCACAATAGAACGCGTTTCATGTTCAACACCTCGCCTGAGACTTACAAAGCGCGCGAACCAGCCTCTCCGGTACGAATTCGTAGCGCAGACTCAAGATCGGATATGAATATTTTTCCGTCACCGATCTTTCCAGTGCGCGCCGTTTCAATGATGGCTTCAACCACGCGATCTACCTGATCGTCGTCCACTGCCAGTTCGAGCTTTACCTTGGGCAGGAAGTCGACCACATACTCGGCCCCTCGATAGAGTTCAGTGTGGCCCTTTTGGCGCCCGAAACCCTTGACCTCTGTCACGGTAATGCCTTGAACCCCAACTTCAGCCAGTGCTGATCGCACATCGTCGAGCTTGAAGGGTTTTATGATGGCGACGACCATTTTCATGCAGGCAAACTCCTTTAATCGGCTACGGTATCAGTCTAACAACGGGTTTGACCATAATATGCTGCCATGCAGCATGGAATATTGACATTTTCTGAGGTATAAACGCGTAGCGTCTTGCGTCGGGCGCGCGAATATAAAAAACGGCGCGGGTTCTTTAGGGAAACCGCGCCGCCGGGATATCGCACCGACGGGGGAGTTGGCTGGCTTGCCGGCGCGAGATGCTCCTAAATCGTCAAAAGTTCCGGCCTCGCTCGCTCACGGGCGGGGCCTCTGAAATCCACGCTAGTACTGATTCATGTACTGAGATGTGCATATAAAGTTCCACTCGCGCTCTTGATCTAAATCGCATCCGGACCCGTTTCCCCGGTTCTGACCCGTAACGCCTGTTCGAGCTCCAGCATCCAGACTTTGCCGTCGCCGGGCTTACCGGTTCTCGCCACGTTGCAAACAGCCTCCATGACCTGCTCCGCTATCGAATCGTCCACGGCGAGTTCGATCTTCGCCTTCGGTAAAAACTCTACGCTGTACTCGGCGCCCCGATAAATTTCCGCATGACCCGCGCCAAGTCCGTAGCCGTGAACTTCCGTTACTGTCACTCCCTGGATCCCGATATCTGCCACCGCCTGTCGAACTTCATCCACCTTAAACGGCTTGATCACTGCGGTGATTAGCTTCATGCATTTATTCCCGCTCACGCCGTTTAATCGAGGAGCCTCCGATACCACTTCCGCGTACTATTGCTCTCGATGATGCAGCTTCCATGCCAGACCGGCCGTGTCGACAGATCAACCACTTGCGCCTCACTCGCCGCATGGACGCACCCGTATAGTGCGGAATTCCGATGGCGGCGCATTATCGCAGTGCGACTCGGACAATTTTCGGAGGTATCTCATGAGTTTCTTAAATTCGAACACCCTGGATGATCTCGCGCGACGGCTTGCCGATGCGGTGCCCGAGTCGGTACGCAGCTTCGGACGCGATCTGGAGGGCAACTTCAAGGCCGTGCTGCAGGCTCAACTCAGCAAGCTCGACCTGGTGAGCCGCAACGAATTCGACGTTCAAGCGGCCCTTCTGGCGCGGACGCAGGCGACGTTGACCGCGCTGGAAGCGCGGTTGAAGGAACTCGAAGCGAAACTTACGCCCCAATAATCGGGAGTCCCACTGGCGGACATCGGCGATGCACTTGAGATCGGTAAGCACGGTTCTGAGCCGAGCGCCCGCCGGCCTCTCAGCCCCATTGGTACGTGTCGAGGTGCACTTAGGGCCCGGACTGCCTGCTTTTTTCATGGTCGGACTTCCCGAGACTGCGGTTCGAGAAAGCAAGGAACGGGTGCGTTCGGCGTTACTGACGGCTGGGTTTAGTTTCCCGCCGGGACGCATCACGGTCAATTTATCTCCGGCGGATTTGCCGAAAGAGGGTGGCCGCTTCGACCTGCCCATCGCGGTCGGCATTCTCGCGGCGAGCGACCAATTGCCCCGCAGCGCCCTGGCACGACGGGAGTTTTATGGCGAACTGGCATTGGGCGGCGAGCTCCGGGAGACCTCCAGGCTGCTGCCCGCGCTGATGGCCGGAATGCGGAACGGCCGCGAGTTGATCCTGCCCGCGGCAAACTTCGTGGAGGCGGGTTTGATCGCCTATCCAAAGGCCAAACTGGCCCACCGTCTGATCGATGTCTGCAACGCACTGAAGGGCGGCGCACCGCTTTCCGCCGCCGCCCCACATTCAGTACCCCCGCCGAAGCCGGCTCCAGACCTTATCGAGGTGCGCGGGCAATTCGGCGCCAAACGAGCCCTGGAGATTGCGGCCGCCGGTGGCCACGGACTATTGATGATCGGGCCGCCGGGGTCCGGTAAAACGCTGCTCGCGCAGCGGCTGCCGGGACTACTACCGCCGCTCGCCGAGCGCGAAGCGTTGGAAGTCGCCAGCTTGGAGTCCGCGGCGGGCCGCCGACCCAGTCTTGGACGTTGCCGGCCGTTTCGCAGTCCGCAGCACACCGCATCCGTAGCGGCCCTGGTTGGTGGCGGTGGTTTTCGGCCGGGTGAGCTCTCGCTGGCGCACCTGGGCGTCCTGTTCCTGGATGAGCTGCCGGAATTTGCGAGAAATGTCCTGGAGGCCCTGCGCGAGCCGCTGGAGAGCGGCGTGATACTGCTCTCGAGGGCGAAGGCCGCCTATGAGTTCCCCGCGCGGTTTCAGCTGGTGGCGGCCATGAATCCGTGCCCATGCGGCTACGCAGGCGATCCGCGCGGCCGCTGCCATTGCACGGCCGATCAGATTGTTCGATACCGCAACCGATTATCCGGGCCGTTGATCGATCGCATCGACATGCATGTCGAATTGACGGCGCTGCCGGTGGAACATCTTCTCTCGGATATACCGCCCGCCGAGAAATCGGAATCGGTTGCGGCGCGAGTGGCGGCTGCGCGTAGCGTTCAGATGGGGCGCCAAGGAAAGCTGAACTCGCGGCTGACACCCACGGACGTCGCCCGACACTGTCCGCTGCAGCGCGAGTCGCGAGTCTTGCTGGGCGCGGCAGTCTCAAAGCTCGGCTTGTCCGCGCGGGCCTTTCATCGCGTGCTCAAGCTGGCACGAACCTGTGCGGATCTTGCCCATCTGCCGGATATCGGCACGCAGCACGTATCCGAAGCGGTAAAGCTCCGGGCGCTGGATCGAGTTATTTGTTGAGCGAGACCATGTAGTCGACAGCCATGTGGATGGTGGCATCGGGCCAGGTCGAGCCGCCGCGCGGCGGCATGCCGCGGATGCCGCCGATGGCGTGCGTATAGAGCACCTCTTTCCCCTGCGCGAGTCGCGGTCCCCAGGCCGCATGGTCCCCCACCTTCGGAGCCCCGTTGATCCCGGTACCGTGGCAGGCAGAGCATACTTTGGTAAACGCTTGTTCGCCGGTGGTGGGAACGTCAGCCGCCGCATCGGCTTTTGGCGCCGACAACGCCGCAAGCGCGCTATTGTCCTGTCCGGCAATGGCCTCATGCGCGAAGGGTGCTATGTTCTGCTGCACCCCTTTGAGGCGCAGCGGGTCCATCAATACGTTCTCGCCCTGGGTATCCTTGCCGACGGCGCGTGCCACCGCGAACAGTACGATTGCAAAAAGAATGAGAATCCCCAGCACAACACTGAAGGAATTGAAAAACTGGGTATCTGACGATTCGGACTTGGACACGGTAACTCACTGAAAATCTGTGGAAAATGCGTAAGCGGCCGCAGTATAGCGAGCGCCGTCGGTTCACGGAATAGCCTGCGCCGCAGGTCGAGCAGAACTTGAGGTGCTGAGCGCCAGATGGGAATAATTCGTTACGCCCGACATTTCGGTTTACTGGCCTGCGTGGCGGTGCTCCTGGGCGCGACTCGTCGGTGGAGTCCTTCGATCAGCGTCGTGGCCACTTTTGGGATTTATGGAGCGCTGCATGCGTCGATGCTCGCCTTCACACTGCGCGCGCGTCAGCCCGCCGGGCGCAGGCTGCGATTCGTCGCCATCGCCGCTTCGCTCAGCATGTTGAGCGTCGTTCTGGGCCTGTGGGCGAGCCGGTTCATAGGCGCATCGACGGGAATGGCTCGACCCGCACTCCTTCTGTCCTTGTCGTCTGGGACCGGCGCCGCAACCTATGCGGGTCTCATCCGGCGATTTTTCGGAGCACAACTGACGATGTCTGCGATCGTCGTCGTCATGCTCGGCTGCGTCGTCGCGACCCTGACGGTGCTCTTATCGGGGATCTATCTGCAGGGCGGAGGATTATGGGTGGCGGTAAGTTGGTGGTTCGCATTGTCGCTGGGCCTGTGGTTCTACGACGGGCGGAGCACGGTACACCGGGCTTGCTCGAGGGCGTCAACGATGGGAACATCCGACCGATCTACGAAACGGAGCGACGGTGAGCGCAAGTCGCAATGACGGCGGGTGTACCTGCGGATTCGTGCGTTATAGGATGGACGGCAGCCCGTTGTTCGTGCATTGCTGTCACTGCCGCTGGTGCCAGCGGGAGACCGGCGGCGCATTTGCGCACAACGCGTTGATCGAAGCGGACCGCGTGGCACTGCTGCAGGGACGGGTTGACGTCATCGACACGCCGAGTGCGAGTGGAAAAGGGCAGAAGATCTCACGCTGCCCGCATTGTCATACCGCTGTCTGGAGCAACTACTCGGGCGCCGGGGATGTGATCCACTTTCTGCGTGTCGGCAGTCTCGACGAACCCGACTCGTGGCCGCCCGACATTCACATATACACGACGTCGAAGCAACCTTGGGTCATTCTGCCGCCCGGTATTCCCGCCGTCCCGGCGTACTACAAAGCTTCAGAGCATTGGCCCCCGGCAAGTTTGCAGCGTCGGGAAGTGCTCCGGGCCAAATCTCGCGAGGGGTGATTCGCGACCTACGGTCGCTGAACAGCGGCCGAATTTCGCACTGCAAGTCCGCACGGATACATTAAGATGACGGCCAAGCCGGAACGAGTCCTGCGTATGAGGCCGGTCGGCGATGCCGCCAGTCGGGAGAATCGGTGAAAGCTCTATTAGTCGTCATTGCGTGGTGTCTGTTGTTGGTGTTTTGCTGGCCGCTCGCTGTTTTGGCCATTCTTCTGTGGCCGCTGGTGTGGCTGTTGTCGTTGCCTTTTCGCCTGCTCTCGATCGTACTCGAAGCGCTGTTTGCCCTGTTCAAGGCCGCACTGTTCCTGCCCGCACGGTTGCTCGGGCACCGCGACGGTCCGTCGGCCCGATAGGCTCGACCCCTACGCCGCCGCTGCCCACGACGTGTTCTTGCTCCGGTCGCGACCACCGAGCCAACCTAAGGTGAAATTCCGATGATCTCGGCTCGAGAGTCGCTCGCCCTGTTGCGGGATGGAAATCTACGGTTCGTGGCCGATGTCAGAAGTCACGATACTCTGCCCAGCCGTGCGCGGCGCATCGAGCTGGCGGCCGGCCAGCAGCCTTTCGCCGTCATCCTTGGGTGTTCCGATTCCAGAGTGCCGGTGGAAATCGTCTTCGATCAAGGACTGGGAGATTTATTCGTCATTCGCGTGGCCGGCAACATCGTCGCACCGTCGCAGGTGGGAAGCGTCGAGTTCGCCGCGGAACAGTTCGGGACACGATTGGTCGTAGTATTGGGTCATTCGCAATGCGGTGCGATCAACGCGACCTTGGAGCAGCTGCAGCGACCCAAGGAAAACCAATCACACAATCTGCATTCGATCGTCGACTTGATACGGCCGTCGGTCGAAGATCTGCTGGCAACGGACCTAAGACACAATTTGGACGAATTGGTCCATCAAGCAGTCCGCGCGAATATTCGCGCCTCCGTGAATCACTTGCGGCACGGCTCGGAAATCATCGAACAACTGATTCGCAACCACGGACTACTCGTCGTGGGCGCGGAGTATTCGTTGGAAAGCGGTGTCGTCGATTTTTTCGATGGGGTTCCCGAGGAGGGGTCGGGGTGAGGGGGTCGGAGTGAGAATGAGGTCGTGACGGTAACGATAGAGGCGCTCAATCAGCACGGGGTCGGGAAGTTCCCTGGGCTACTTGGGCTGGTGATCACCCGCTCGGAAGGTGCGGAGATCGAAGCCGAGTTCCCGGTGCGCGCCGAACTCATGGCACCCAACGGCTTTTTGCATGCCGGCAGCATCGTCACACTGGCCGACACGGCCTGCGGCTATGGCTGCTACGCCAATCTGCCGCAGGGCGCCACGGGATTCACAACCCTCGAGCTCAAGTCCAATCATCTGGGTACGACGACCGATGGCACCGTCGCCTGCTTGGCAAAGGCGACGCATCGGGGCAGAACCACGCAGGTCTGGGATGCGGTCGTTACCCACAAGGAGTCCAATAAAACGATCGCGCTGTTTCGTTGTACGCAGATGATTCTCTACCCGAAGTGAGCGGCAGGAACCCGGGTCCCCGGCGGCAACTGGCGCGTTTGCGGTCCCCCGGCCGTTGCCTCTGGACGCAAGTCGGTCGCGGCGAGTAGTATCGCGACCCCAATGCGCCTGTAGCTCAGCTGGATAGAGTGTCGGCCTCCGAAGCCGAAGGTCCCGCGTTCGAATCGCGGCAGGCGCACCATTTTAACTCGACGTACCTCATTCCGAGGCCTTCGACGCGCAGCGCTTCATCGCACCCTCCAAATCGATGCGCGTGATCGTCCCGCCATGATAGTCGGTGAGCCATATAGCTCCGTGGCCGATGCCGAGCGAGTCTCCGCCGGGTCCAGTCCACTGGCAGAGCAGCGTCGTGGTAGCTGCATCGACCACCGAGAGGGGGGTCTTCGCCATGGTCGTCCACACCATGCCGAAACCGAAACTGATGTCGCCCCCGTGACCGGGAGTTCCCAACGCGACGGTCTTGGCATTCTGGTTCGATGCGGTGGGTATGCGCGTCAGTGTTCCATCGCCCTGGTTGAGGGTCCAGATCGCACCCGCGCCGGCGGTCAAGAATCGCGGACCAGGCCCGGTCTGCACGGTTCCGAGGATGGTCCCCGTGGCCGCATCGACGCTCGTAACTTCGGACCCTTCGGCACGCGTCACCCAGATTCTGCGGTCGCTGTAGAACGGGTTGTAAGAGCCCGCGGGCACTTTGATTCTTTGACGGACCGCACCCGAGGTGGGGTCGATGCGCGCCAGCGACCCTTTTTTGTCCACCACCAGCCAAACGCTGTCCGGACTCGTTGCGATGCCGCCCTCGCTTGCCGCAGGACCTACGCGGAAGATGCTTACTATCTTGTTGGAATTCAGATCCACCTTCGCCAGCATCGCGGGCCTGCCGCACAGCGGAATCCAGAGGCTGCCAAAGCCGGTGGCCAACCCGGAACAGGGTTCACCGCGAAGCATTACGGTCGCGACGCGCCGGTTGGTCTTCGGATCAATCCGGTGCACCGCGTAGGGTCCGGTGCTGCCCACCCACACGGCGTCGGGGGTGATCGCAACCCAGTCGGCGGTCTTCGCCAGGTGTAGGGTCGCGGTTGGGGTCAATTCGCGTATTTCTCTGCGCAGCACGTCGGCCGCCGCGGCGGGCTGGATGCCCCCGGCCGGGAGACAGACGGCGAGTAACGCTGCGCTTCTCCAAGTCGTGCGCCCAGATCTAAGATGCTTTTGCCGGCCGTATCCCATGTGTTTTTAAAGTATGGCGTTTTAACGTCACGATTTCTAACAACGTCAGAACGTCATGAAAAAAAAGGCAACCCGTCACGAGTGCGGGAAACTCATCATCCGCCGCAGTCACGAGGTCGCGGTGGCTACTTCGGCCCGGCCCCGCCGTTGCCGAGAACACCTTCCATGGGTTTGGACGGCTTGCCGAAGGCTTCGGTACCCGCCGAATGAGGCGTGAGGTGAAGGCTCCGCACAACCCCGCCCAAGGAGGTCGACAGCACTTGATCGAGCAGACCGCGCGTGGCGCCGCCGCGGTTCATCAGCCGACTCGTCCATTGCAAGGAAGGATTGCCCTTTCTGCCCGCTTGCAGGGAAACGCTGCTGCCGCCGGTCTCCCACAACGTAACCACTCGGACACGGTCGCGTGATCGATAATCCGATAGTCGCTGCCACACCGTCGTGCCCCGCAGCATGGGCGCATCCGCCTCGCCGAGGCTGGAATCCCTTTCCAGTAGCGAACGTCCGCGTGGACGAAACTCCGCTGCTGGAAGGGTTCTGAGCGCCGGCAGGTCGACAGCCTGGTAGCTCGACGGCAATGGCAGCATGAATGCTGTAGTGGGCATGAATGCGGACGTGGGCATGAGTTGCCGTGAGGCGTTGAAATCCGGTCTCGCCGGATTGACCGCCGGTGGAACCTGTTCGCCCGCCAGCGCTTCAGAGGTGCGCACGATCGTGAGAATCACCAACCCCACGAGCATTCTGTCGCACACGCCGGAATATCGGGTGGTGCTGCAGCAGGTCTGCGCACTATTTGGTGCGCAAAAATTCGCTTCGCTGGATGAGTGTTGCATCGTGCCCTCAACGACTCGATCAGCATCCTCCAATATGGCGGTGGCGGTGCGCGGCATACATCACAAATTTGCCCCAAGTCGGCGTTCTCCGCCAGCGCATCAAAACATAATCACATTGAATGGGTGTTATGTCTTGTCGGGTCCGGGCAGGCTGGAGCGGGCACCCTCCCAGTGGCGGCCGTCGAAGGGAGTAATCGACATCGACTCGATGGTTTCGCTATCGATACAGCGCGCGTTCACGCTCACGCCGTCGGGGTGCGACCGTGGAATATAAAAAGGCTTCACGCCGCAATGGGCGCAAAAGGTGTGCTTCGCGACACCGGTGTTGAAGGTATACGTGGTCAAATCGCCGCGGCCGGAAACGAGCACGAATTGATCCGCCGCAACGATCAGATGCAGGAAACCGGACTTGCCGCAGATCGAACAGTTGCAGTCCGACACCTCGAGCCGCGCGGGCGCCGTCACTTCGAAGCGGACCCGGCCGCAGTGGCAGCCACCGGAATGCCGCACGTCGGTCAATGTTTGTGTTCTTGGGCCGCGAGGTCGTCCACCAGGGAAAGCAAGCGCTCCGGAGCGCCGGCCGAGCGCACGTCCGCCACGTACTTGCCATTGACCACGAATGTCGGTACGCCTTCGATGCGATAGCGCAGCACGAGTTGATCCGCTCTTTGCAGTGCGGTCTCCACGGCAAAGGACTGACTGGCCTTCTTGAACGCATCTTCGGATATTCCGAACTTCTTGACGAACGCGGTCTGAACCCGCAGCGCACCGGCGGTATCGCTTGGATCGGTTGCGATCAAGGGGTTGCCGTTGGCGTTGATCTCCTTGAAAACTTCGCCATGCAACTGATCGAGCTTGCCCAGGCTTTCCAAGGTGTAGTAGAGGCGGGCAGTCGACCGATGTCCTTCGCTCCACATCACGGGCACGCGCGAGAACGTGATGTAGGCAGGCTTGGTTTTCTTCCACGACTCGACCAGCGGATCGATCGCATAGCAGTGCGGGCAGCCGTACCAGAAAAACTCGAGCACTTCGACCTGGCCCGCAGGCACCGAAGTCGGTTGACCGGGAACCAAGCGCGTGTAATTGACGCCTTCCTGCCACGCGGAAGGAGCCGTGGTGGCTGCGGCCGCAGCGGCCGACGCGGAGGCCGCCATCGTGGAAGCGACCGCCGCCAACAGCGGATTGTGCGTGCCGGTGTCGCCGGTGGTTTCCTCAACCGTTTCGGACCCGTCCTCGTTGGGCCGTGTGATCTTGCTCGGCCGGGGGGCGAGTCCCGCGTCCTGGCGTTGCGTCGCCGTGGCACTCGGAGTCGCAGTATCAGCCGGAGGTGTCAACGCCGACGTAGGACTCGCGGCGGTTTGCTGCCGATCATCCGACGATTGCTGCTTGCCGCAGGCGCCCAGAGCAAGTGTCAGGACCACGAACGACGATATGAATGATGCGCGCATTTTCAGCGAAGTCCTTGCAAAAAGGAGGCGACGTTTCGAATGTCGTCCGGCGACAAGCGCTTGGCAATGGTCTGCATGATGCCGTTCGGTCCCGTGCCGCGAGCTCCCGACGCATAGTCGTTCAGTTGCTTCACGACGTATACGGAGTGCTGTCCGCGGAGTGCGGGGAACTTCGCGGGCTCGTTGCCGAGTCCGGTGGGGCCATGGCAAGCCATGCACGCGGGAATGCCCCGGGCATTGTCGCCGGCGCGATAGAGTTTTTGACCGGCCTGCCAGTAGGAGGGATCCGCCTCGAGACCGGTATTCACTTGGGAATCGAAATAGGCCCCCAGATCCGCCATGTCCTCCGGACTCAACGCCATCGCATTCGGCATCATGATGGGGTTGTTGCGCTTCGATTCCTTGAAGTTCTTGAGTTGATCGGCGATGTAGTCGGCCCCGAGCCCGGCGAGGCTGGGCCACTCGGGATTGACGCTGTTTCCGTTCGCGCCGTGGCAGGCCTGGCACACGACGGCCTTGGTGGCGCCGGTTGCAGGGTTGCCGGCGGCACTGCCAGCCGCGGTGCCGGCGGTGCTCGCCATCGCGCCGGAAATTGTTGCTGCAAGAATCCAAACCCGCTTCATGATCGCCTTTTACCCCACTCTAAAGTGAACCGTCGACTCTTCTAAATTGTACACTACGGTCAATCATTTGCGCCCAAGCAACACCCATGTCGAACTACCCCCATGTGAAATTCGTGACGAGTGCTGCAGAGGCGCATCAACTCGCTGCGGACACGGGCCGTGAGATTGCCTTCGCCGGCCGCTCCAATTCCGGCAAATCCACGGCGATCAACGCCATCACTCAACGGTCCGGCCTTGCTCGAGTCAGCCGTACCCCCGGCCGCACCCAACTCATCAATTTTTTTGAATTGGCGCCCGATCGACGACTGGTCGATCTGCCCGGGTACGGATTCGCCAAGGTGCCCGAGCGGGTACGGGTGAAATGGCTGATGCTCATGGAGCACTACTTCAATGTCCGCGAGTCGCTGGTGGGTTTGATCCTCATCGTCGACAGCCGGCGCGGTCTCGGCGCACAGGACGCCGCCATGCTCGAGTGGGTACTGGCCCGCGACCGGCATGCCCACGTGTTGCTGACCAAAGCGGACAAGTTGAACCGCAGGGATTCGCAGCGCGTGTTGCAAGAAACCAAAACCGCGTGCGGCGACACCGCAGTAACGGCTCAGTTATTCTCCGCTCATGCAAAACAAGGGTTCGAAGAAGCGCGCGGCGTCATGGATCGATGGCTCGAGGCCGCTTAAAA
Source organism: Gammaproteobacteria bacterium (assembly GCA_034667965.1). Lineage (GTDB taxonomy): Bacteria > Pseudomonadota > Gammaproteobacteria > Steroidobacterales > Steroidobacteraceae > Bog-1198. The sequence goes on along the minus strand of JAXDQI010000163.1, from coordinate 18,817 downwards.
AAACGCCCCGGTGGCTGTTTTGACACAACCACCGAGGCTAGACCAACCCGGCATGGGGATGACAAACCGGGTCTTGCCCGCTCAGGGAGAAGAGCGGGGAGCGTCTTTCACGCTCATGAGTTTAGATGGGGACACCTTGGGAAAGTTCCAGGGGCTGCGCGAGCATTTGTTCAAAAGTCACGAATTCGCTCTGCGAGGCCTCAAATCGGCCAAAATCCATGAATTTTAATGGGCCTCGTCCCAATTTCGACCGAGTCCCACATCGACCTTGAGCGGCACGGTGAGTGTAGCGGCATTTGCCATGTGCTGCCGGAGCGGCCCCACCAGCATTTCGACCGCCTCATCCGCGACTTCCAACACCAGTTCGTCATGCACTTGCATGATGAGCCGGGCCGGCGCCCTCGAGGTCCGCAGCCATGCGTCCACGTCGATCATGGCGCGCTTGATGATGTCGGCGGCGGTGCCTTGCATGGGGGCATTGATGGCGCTGCGCTCGGCATATTGGCGCAGCGCCTGGTTCCGAGACAGGATTTCCGGCAGATACAAACGCCGGCCGAAAATGGTCTCGACGAAACCAGCATCGCGTGCCTTCTGCTTGGTCTCGTCCATGTAGCGCTTCACGCCAGGATAGCGCTCGAAATAGAGGTCGACGTACTTTTGGGCTTCGCCTCGACCGATGTTGAGTTGGCGCGCGAGGCCGAACGCCGACATCCCGTAAATCAATCCGAAATTTATCGCCTTAGCCGACCGCCGTTGGTCGGACGTGACGGCGGCAAGCGGGATTCCGAAAACCTCCGCCGCGGTCGCCTGGTGAACGTCACGATCTTCTGCGAAGGCGCTCAGCAGGCTGGCATCGCCCGACAGGTGGGCCATGATGCGCAGTTCGATCTGCGAATAATCGGCGGCGACCAATGAGTGGCCGGGCGCCGCAATGAAGGCCTGGCGAATCCGACGGCCCTCCGACGTTCGAATCGGAATGTTTTGAAGGTTCGGGTCGGTGGAGGAGAGGCGGCCCGTTGCCGCGACGGCTTGATGATAGGACGTGTGTATGCGCCCTGTCTGCTGGTCGATCTGCTCCGGCAGCTTGTCGGTATACGTCGATTTGAGTTTCGCGACTCCTCTGTATTCGAGGATCAGCTTGGGCAAGGGATACGACAAGGCGAGCTCCTCGAGCACGTCCTCCGCAGTGGACGGCTGTCCCGTCGGCGTTTTGCGAATGACGGGGATTCCCAATTTGCCGAACAAGATCTCCTGCAGCTGTCTCGGTGAATCCACGTTGAAGGTCCCGCCCGCCTCAAGGTGGGCTTGCGCCTGCAATTCCAGCATACGTCCCGCGAGTTCGGTGCTTTGCTTTCTCAGAAGCTCGCGGTCGACGAGCACTCCGGTACGCTCCATGCAGTACAGCACCGGAATCAGCGGCTGTTCGATCGATTCATAGAGATTCTTCAATCGCGGCAATGCTTCGAGCTGCGGCCAGAGCACCTGATGAAGTTGCAGCGTCACGTCCGAAATCTCGGCGGCGTACTCGGTGGCGCGGTCGATGTCGACTTGATTGAAGGCGATCTGCTTCGCACCCTTTCCGCAGATGTCTTCGTATTTGATGGTCCTTATGCCGAGGTACTTTTCGGCCGTCGAATCCATCTCATGCTTCGCGACGAAGACGCTGTTGAGCACATAGGATTCAAGCATGGAGTCATACCGATGGCCCGCGAGCGCAATCCCGTAGTTCGCCAAAATGTGGCGGTCGAACTTCAGATGATGGCCCAATTTCGGCCTTGCCTCGTCTTCGAGCAGCGGTTTGAGTGCGGCCAGCACGCTGTCGGCATCTAGTTGCGCGGGCGCGCCGGGATAGTCATGCGACAACGGCACATAGGCAGCCTCTCCCGCGGACACGGCGAATGACACCCCTACGATGCGCGCCCGCAGGTAATCGAGGCTGTCGGTGACTGTGTCGAACGAAATGAGCGGGGCGGCCGCGAGTTTCGCGAGCCACGCGTTCAAGGCATCGTGGGTCGTGATTTTTTCGTACTCACGCCGCCGCACCGCGACCGTTGCTCCCGGCAATTCGAGCGCTGACGCCGGCGCGGCGCCCGACGAACCGTCTACTGCTTCCGGCGCGCCCGCGGATGCTGCCGGCGCGGCATTCGCTTCGGACGATGCATCCAAGGAGCGGAGCAGAAGGCGGAGTTCCAGGCGCGCATACAGCTCCCTCAGCCGCGGCACGTCCGGAGGGCCGGCGGACAACTCTTCCGCACTCAACGTCAACGGTACGGCCGTTTCGATCGTGGCGAGCTTGCGCGATAACTCGAGCTTGGGCAGCTCGCCTCGTAAGTTCTCGCCGACCCTGCCGGCGATCGAAGCCGCATTCGCGATCAACGAATCCAGGTTTTGATACTGATTGAGCCATTTGGCGGCCGTCTTCGGGCCCACGCCCGTCACGCCCGGAATGTTGTCCGAGCTGTCGCCCACCAACGCCAAATAGTCGACGATCTGTTCGGGGAAGACATCGAATTTCGCTTTGACGCCCTCGCGGTCCATGCGCGTATTGCTCATCGTGTTGACGAGACTGATTCGCGGCCCGACGAGTTGCGCCATGTCCTTGTCGCCGGTCGAGATCAAGACATCGTATCCGCCATCGGCGGCCTGCTTTGCCAGCGTACCGATCACGTCGTCGGCTTCGACGCCGGCAATGCGCAGCAACGGGAGGCCCAAGGCGGCAACCGCATCCAGCAGCGGCTGCACCTGCGAGCGTAGATCGTCGGGCATGGACGGGCGATGCGCCTTGTACTGCTCGAAAAGATCATCTCGGAACGTTCGGCCCGGCGCGTCGAACACCACCGCCACGCGCGCCGGCGACTCCTCCTTCATGAGTTTGTTCAGCATGTTGAGCACGCCGAGCACGGCGCCGGTGGGTACACCCTGTGAATTGGTGAGCGGCGGCAGCGCATGAAACGCGCGGTACAAATAAGAAGAACCGTCGACCAACAGCAACTTTCGCGCACTCATGGTTTTGAATTGATGTCGGTTGCTAAGGCTGCGGCGCAGTACCGGGACCGGCCGGCGGCGGTGCGCTGCCCGATGTCGGGGCGCCGCCCGACGGGGCCGAAGGGACCGACGGGGCGGGCGGGGCCGGCCGCGCGGGAGGCTTGGGAACACCGATTTTCTTATGTGGATGCTGTGCATCGGGCAGCACCAGCGGCCCCTTCTGCCCGCAGCTCAGAAGAGTTCCCGCCACCGCGGCGGCGACCAGCAGACGCACGTTTCGCATCCCCGAAGTATAGCGCCGCGCGCGCCGGAACTTCCCTTATTGCCCATCAGTCCCATATACAGCAATCAGATGGAGAGAAGGATGAGCAAATTGTCAGCGGCGGTGTTGGGGCTTGCTGCTGCCGGGGCGTGCGCCGTGTCGGCGCCTGCCTCTGCGGAGAACTTGTTGGGATTCTATGTGGGGGCCGGCGTCGGTGAATCGACAGTCCGAAGCGACAACAACTTCTCGTCGGGCGGGTTCGGTTATGGGTATGACGGCTTCTATCACGACCCCACGCACCATTTTGCATGGAAGGCGGTTGCCGGCATTCGGCCGATTTCCATCGTCGGTGCGGAACTCGAGTACATCGATTTCGGTCATCCCGGCGGTGACGGCGGTTACTACAACGGCTATAACTACGGTCCGGACTCTCATCCGCGGGCGATCGCCGCTTTTGGTGTGGGGCACTTGCCGCTGCCGATTCCATTCCTTGACATCTACGGCAAGGCGGGCGCGGCGCGGCTCCATACCAACGTCAATGGTTTCGACGGCAGTGCCTGCGGTTTGAGTCAAACGTACCCGCAGTGCGGTTCGATCATGTCGCAGGGGCGGTGGGACACGCGGTTTGCATACGGTGCCGGCGTGCAATCCAAGCTGTGGGGACTGTCGGTTCGAGCCGAATACGAGCGCATCAATTCGCCGTACGGCGATCCGGATATGTTTTCGGTGGGCGCGACGTGGACCTTTTGACGGCGCTGCCGTAACGACCCGCGGGTAGACGCGGGTCGTTACGGCAGCGGCCGCGCTACGACTTATACTTGCCGCCATGACACAGCAGACCAAGTCGCGGCGGCGCGCGGGAAGAATTTCTACACTCGGGTTGTTGGGCGCGGTTCTTTGCGCTTGCACCGGCCCCAATCCCTTCGTGAAGCCGCATGGCGGCGCAAGCGACCCGGTCGCGTCGGACTTGCGGACCAAGATCACGACAATCGTCGTAATCTACGCGGAAAACCGCGCCTTCGACAATTTGTACGGCAAGTTTCCCGGTGCGGCCGGATTGACCGATGTCGTTGACGCCGCCGGTCGTCCACTGCCCGGGTATGTCCCCCAGGTGGATCGCAACGGCTCTGTATTGCCGAGCTTGCCGCAAAGCTGGGGCGGGGTGACGGCTTCCGGCTACACACCCGTGATCACCCAAGCGCAAAGCGCCGGCCTGCCGAACGCGCCGTTCGCGATCGAGCGGGCGTTCACCGCGCAATCGGGCGTCACTCTGACCTCATCGGCCGTCACGCGGGATCTGTATCACCGTTTCTTCGAACATCAAATGCAAATCGACAATGGGTCGAACGATGGATATGCCGCTTGGTCGGACGCCGGCGGACTGTCCATGGGCTACTACGACACCAGCCGCTCCGCGCTGTATGCATTGGCGCGCCGATACGTGTTGGCGGATCATTTTTTTCAAGGTGCCTTCGGCGGATCCTTTCTCAATCATCAATACCTGATCTGCGCCTGCGCACCCGAATACCCGAACGCGGACAAATCCCCCGCCAAACCGTCCATTGCGCTGCTCGAGACCGGTGCCGATGGCCGCATGTTGCCGCGCCTCATGGTCGCAAAGAACTCGCCTCAATCCGCGCTCGACGGACCGCCAAAGTTCGTGAAAAGCGGCAATATCGCACCGGTCAATTATTTCGGTGATGGCGAGTTCCACGCCGTGAACACCATGCAGCCCGCCTACCAACCCAGCGGCAATGCGCCGGCGGGCACGGATGGCGGCGGTTTCGCGAATCCCGCCATTGCGACCACGTTGCCTCCGCAGAGCGGGACCACTATCGGTGATCTGTTGAGCGCAAAGAGCATCACCTGGGCCTGGTATGCGGGCGCTTGGAAAGCAGCGCTGGCCGACGGGGCACAGCCCGCGGCGAAGGAGCGCCGGGTGATTTATGCGCCGGAGACGCCCGCCGGCAATCCGGACTTTCAGGCGCATCATCAGCCGTTCAACTATTACGCGCGGTTCGATCCGCAGACGCACCCTGACCAGCGCACGGAGCATCTGAAGGATTACGACCAGCTCGTCGCCGATAACGCGGCGGGACGTCTACCGCAGGTCGTGTTCTACAAACCTCAGGGCAATCTCAATCAGCACCCGGGCTATGCGTCGATCGCCGACGGCGATGCGCATATCGCGGATCTTGTGGCGAAGCTGCAAGCCGGCCCGCAATGGGCCCACATGGTGATCTTGATTACCTACGATGAGTACGGCGGCGCCTGGGACCATGTCGCGCCCCCGAAGGGTGACCTCTTAGGCCCGGGCGCGCGCATTCCGGCGATAGTGGTGTCCCCGTTCGCAAAAATGGGCACCGTCGACCATACCCCGTACGACACCGCCTCGATCCTGCGGTTGATAACGCGCCGCTTCGATCTCGAAGCGCTACCGGGACTTGAGCTGCGCGATCGCAGTCTCGCAGAACATGCCGAAAACCCCATGGGCGATCTGACGGAGGCGCTCGATTTGACGCACTGAGGCCCGGCTCATTTCTACTGCGGTTTCGCGTCCGGCTTCACCGGTTTGACCGGCTTGTGGGAAGGCGCGGCCGCCGGACCGGGGGCCGCGTCGGACGCCGCCTCGCTCGGTTTCACGCTGATCAATTCCACCTCGAAGTTCAGCAAGGAGCCGGCCGGTATGCCGGGCCGCGGACTCGTGTCGTACGCCAGTTCGGGCGGTACGAACAGTTGCCATTTGGAGCCTGGCTTCATGAGCACCAACGCTTCCTGCCAACCTTTGATGACGCCATTCACCTTGAAGGTCGCCGGCTGGCCTCGGGTGTAGGAGCTGTCGAATTCGCTGCCGTCCAGCAACTTCCCGCGGTAGTTGACCGTTACCTCGTCGTTGGGCCCGATCGCCGGCGCCTTGGTATCGCCCGGTACAAGGACCTTGTACTGAAGGCCGTCGGCCGTGGTTTTCACGCCTTTTTCCTGGCCGTTTTTCGCCAGGAAGTCCTTCGCCGCCGCCTTGTTGCGCCCCATCGATTCGGCCATTACCGATTGCACGTACGCCTGCAATTGTTGCTGATCGGCACGGGTGGATTTCTTGCCCTGCAACCCGTCCTTGATGCCGCGATCGAGCGCTTCGCTGTTCAGCTGATTGGTGATTCCCACACCGTGCAATTGTTCCGCAAAGGTCAGACCGAACAAATAGCTGGTTTGTTCGATGGACTGAGGGGCGGGCGCATCCGAAGGAAGGGCCACCGGCGCAGGGGAGGGGGTCTGTGCGCCTGCGAAAGGCGCGGCGGCCACCAACACGCACAGGCCGGCGGCGCGTACGAATCCATGAGTTTTTTGTTTCATGGCGCGCACGATACGCCACTCGATGTCGCAAACGCTAGGGTGATTTAACTATACCCAGCGCCCCTATTTTGACGATCGCGATCGTCAAGCGCGAAATGCACAGCAGATCCTGCTCGTCATTGACGATTTCGATTGCCCAAACGTGGGAGCGTCCGCCGAGATGCACAGGACGGGCGGTGCCCGTGACCAGCCCGCGGCGCGCGGACCGCACATGGTTGGCGTTTATTTCCTGGCCCACGCACACGAACTCGGCCTTATCCACGCACATGACGGCGCCCGTGCTGCCAAGGGTCTCGGCCAGAGCCACCGAGGCGCCGCCATGCAACAGGCCGTAGGGTTGGCGGGTACGGCCGTCCACGGGCATGGTTGCGCGAATGAAGTCGCCGCCGATTTCGCTGAATATGATGCCGAGATGGCGGACCATGGTGCCGTCGGCCGCGCCGTTCAGCTCCTCCAGAGTCTGAAGACTGCGCCAGATGCTCACGGGGGATCCTTCAGCTTCGCCGCCACCTGTCGGTAGGCCTCGCGGAACGGAATGTTGTCCTTCGTCACCAAGGCGTTTGCCTCGGCTGCGGCGTGGATGCCGGGGTCGAGCCGGATATTTTGCGGGTTGAAGCGAACTCCGGCCAGCGCGTTCGGCAGAATGTCGAGAGTCTGAAGACACGAGTCGATGCCGCGAAACAAGGGGGGCTTGATGAGCTGCAGATCCCGGTGATACCCGGAACTCAGTTTCTGCGTTATGTTCAGCACTTCATAGAGTGCGCCCTGCGCCACTGCGCTGCGGCCACGCATCAACTCGAAGACATCGGGATTGCGCTTCTGCGGCATGATCGAAGAGCCAGTCGTGAACCCCGGCGGCAGGCTGACGAACCCGAATTCCTGCGTGTAGAACAGCAGCAAGTCGGCTGCAAGTCTTCCGATGTCTTGCGTGAGAAGGGTGATCTCGAAGAGCAGCTGCGCCTCCGCCTTGCCGCGGGACAGTTGCACCGCCGTCACCGGCTCCTGAGTCACCGTGAATCCCAACTTCAGGCGCGTCGACTCGCGGCTCACATCGAGGTTCGGCGTGCCGTATCCGGCCGCGGATCCGAGAGGGTTCTTGCTGATCCGCCGTTGCGTGAGGAGCAGGCCTTCGGCGTCGTCGCGAATCTCGGAAGCGAAGCCGAGGGCCCACAGCGCCACCGTACTCGGCATGGCCTGCTGCATGTGGGTATACCCGGGCAGCACGACCTCACCTTGGCGCGCCGCCAGGGCGTCGAGTGCCTCCGCCACCGCGATGGCCCCGGCATGCACCGCCTGCACCGCCTCGTGCAAATACAGCCGCAGCGCCGCAAGGACTTGGTCGTTGCGGGATCGACCGGCATGCAGGCGTCCGCCGACGGACCCGATGCGCGCCGTCAGCAGATTCTCGATCGCCGTCTGACAATCCTCCTGTTCGAGGGTGATTCGCCATTTCCCGAGCGCATGCTCTTCGCCGATCGTGGTCAGCGCGCCGCGGATCGCCGCGAGGTCGGCATCCGAGAGCAACCGCCGCTCATGCAGCATTTCCGCATGCGCGATCGAGGCGCGAACATCGTATTCGACCAAGCGGTTGTCCAGCTCAAAATCGTCGCCGGCCGTGTAAGCCAGCACCCGCTCATCGAGCGGAGTCCCCTTGTCCCACAGCCGAGTCATGGTGCGCCCAGCTGTTCCTTGGGGCTCAATGCCTTGAGGTCCGCCACGACCAAGGTACCCGTGCCCTCATTGGTGAAGATTTCCGCCAGCAAGCTGTCCGTCGACTTGTACGTAATCACGTGCACTCGGCGCACTCCGCTCCGGATCGCACTCTCGATGGCCGCGGCTTTGGGCAGCATGCCGTCCTTCAAATTGCCCTCCTCGCGCAGTCGCTTCAAGCCCTTGATGTCGGTGTAGGAAATCACCGTGCTCGGATCCAGGACCCGCTCCAGGATGCCCGGTGCGCCGGTGCACAGCACCAGTTTCTCCGCGGAAAGCGCACCGCCGATGGCCGCGGCGACGGTATCGGCGTTGATGTTGAGCAAGACTCCGTTGGAGTCCGCCGACAGCGGACTGACCACCGGCATCAAGCCGATCTCGAGCAGCTTTTCGAGCACCGCGGCATTGACCGAATCGATGTCGCCCACGAACCCATAGTCCATCATCTCGCCGGATCCTTCGGAGATTGGAACGGGCGCACGCTTGTGCGCTCTGATGAGACCGGCGTCGACGCCCGACAGACCGATGGCCTCGATGCCGAGTTCGCGGCAGATGGCCAGGATGCGGGTGTTGATGAGGCCGTTCAAAACCATCGAGGTCACGTCGATGGTTTTCTGATCGGTGACGCGCCGGCCGTTCACCATTTTGGTCTCGATGCCCAGTGCAGCCTGCACGCTGTCGAGCTGCGGGCCGCCGCCATGCACCAATACAGTCTTGATGCCGACCTGGTGCAGGATCGCCACCTGCCCGATGAGCGCCCGCATGGACACTTCATCGCTGAATACGGCGCCGCCCGCCTTGATGACGAAAATCTTGTTCTTGTACATGCGAATGTAGGGCGCGGCGCTCATCAGCGCCAGAACGGCTACGGAAGGGTCGGGGCGACTCATCATCGGAGATTCTCCCAAGCAAAAAGCGGTCAGGACAGCATGCGGTGCAGAACGGCCATCTGCACCGCCAGACGATTGAAAGCCTCGCGTTTGACGACTGCGCGGGGGCCATCCAATACTGCGTCCGCGACGGCGACATTGCGCCGCACCGGCAAACAATGCATGAACTTGGCGTCGGGCAGCGACGGTGCGAACCAGTGCTCTCGGACGCACCAGTCCGACAGGTCGGCCCGCAAGCGAGAGTCGGCTTCGACATCGCCGTAATACATTGTGGTGCCCCACTCTTTGGCGTACAGCACGCTGGCGCCGGCGAGCGCCCCTGCGCGGTCGGAAGTCTCGGTGACGGAACCGCCGGCGGCGGCGGCGGCGAGACGTGCCTTATCCATGATCTCGGCCGGCAGCGCGAAACCTTCGGGCCGCGCGACGACGACGTCCATGCCGCGCATTGCGGCCATCTGCAGTGTTGCTGCGGGCACGGCCAACGGAAGCGCCTTGGGGTGGTACACCCAACTCAGCACGAATTTTGCGCGCACCGGTATCCGAAGTTCGTCCAGCGTGCGCCAATCGGCCAGCGCCTGACAAGGATGATTCATGGCGGATTCCAAGTTGATCAAGGGCTTGTCGCACAGCGTATCGATCAACCGGAAGAAGGTCTCGTCGACATCGCTCCTGAGGTTCCTGCCTTCCGCGAAGGCGCGAACGCCGAGCGCGTCGCAGTACGAGGCCAGCACCGGTATGGCTTCCCGGATGTGTTCCGCGGCGGCGCCGCTCATGATGGCGTGGGGCCGGGTCTCCAGTTGCCAGGTACCCTGCCCCGGCGTGATGACGAAGGAGTCGCCCCCCAGCCGCGCCATCCCGGCTTGGAAGGATGCCAGGGTGCGCAGGGATGGATTGAAGAAGACCAATCCGAGAATCTTGCCCGCGAGCGCGTGCGGCTGCGGCTTGACCTGCAACGATTGCGCCAGCGCCAGCAGATCGAGGACCTGCTCGCGGCTGAAATCGGCAAGATCCATGAAGCGCTTCATGCCGGAATCGCCGACAGGGCGTCGCACAAGCGATCGACGTGGCCTTCATTCAAAATGTACGCGGGCAACAGGCGCAGCACCTTCGGATCGCCGCTGGTGCCGGTCAGAATGTTCTTTTCCAGCAGCGCGGCCTGCACTTCCTTGGCAGGACGCGAGGTCTTGAGACCCAGGAGAAAACCCGCGCCCTGAGTGCCGGTCACAGGACCGGTGATGCAGTTCGACCGGATGTAGGTCGAGACCTGACGCACGTTCGCGAGCAGTGACTCCGATTCGATGGTGTCGATCACCGCTTCAGCGACCGCGCAGGCCATGGGCCCGCCGCCGAACGTGGTGCCCATGTCGTCGTATTTGATCTGATCCGCCACCCGCCTCGACATCAGCAGCGCCGATACCGGAAACCCGTTGCCCAGCGCCTTGGCCGACGTGATGATGTCGGGTGTCACGCCGTAGTAATTCGCCGCGAAGGGGGCGCCTGTCCGTCCCATGCCGCATTGCACTTCGTCGAAGATCAGGAGGGCTCCGACATCGTCGCAACGCTGGCGCAGCGCCTGCAGCATCGGCTTGCCCACATCGTAGGCGCCTCCTACCCCTTGTATCGGTTCCACGATGACTGCGGCGGTATCGGTGTCCACGAATCGTTCGACTGCCGCCGGGTTGTCGCGCGGGGTGAACTGCACGTCGAACGGGGTGCGCGGAAAACCGTACCACTTGCCGAGGGCGCCCCAGGTCGCCGCGCCGGCGGCGGCGGTACGGCCATGCCAGCCCTGTTCCAGCGCCACGGCTTTGCCGCGTCCGGTGATCTTGAATGCGAGTTTCAGCGCATTCTCGTTGGCTTCGGCGCCGCTGTTGATCCAGAACACGGTATCCAGCCCGAGTCCCACGAATTTTGCCAGGCGCGCCGCGGCCCGCTCGCGGACACCTACGTGCAGAGCATTCGTCTGAAATGCCATCTGCCGCGCCTGGGCGGAGAGGGCGGCCAGCCAGCGCGGATGGCCATAGCCCAATCCGGCGACCGCGTGCCCGCCATAAAAGTCCAGAATCTTCCGGCTGTCGCGCGTATGCAGCCACACGCCGTCGCCGTGCGCGATTTCTATCGGATACTGTGCGAACACCTGAGCGAGGTGACTTTTCATCAATTGCGGCCCTTAAGCGTTGTTCGACAAGGATCACGTCCAACCGGGAGCCGGGGACTTAAGCCCCATGCTCTCCTCGAAACCCAACAGGCGGTTCATCCATTGCATGCCGCCGCCTGCCGCCCCCTTGTTCAAATTGTCGAGCACGCACATGACGGCGATGGACGTGCCGTTGGTGACCGCGCTCAAATTCGCATAGTTGCTGGTCGCGACATCCTTGACCCGCGGTGCCGTGCCGATCACCCGCACGAAGGGACAGTCCTTGTAGTAGGCGGTCAGGGCGTCCAAGGCCTGGGCGCTGCCAAGCTGCCGCTTGAGGCTGGCTTGCACGGTGACATGGATACCGCGCGCGAACGGCCCGGAATGCGGAACGAAGTTGAAGTCCGCTTCGATCCCGGTCGCGAGCTTGGCGCAGGCCGCGATTTCCGGCACATGCCGATGACTCAGTGCGCCGTAGCTGTACAGATCGCTGTGACGCTGCGGATGGTGAGTGCCTTCGCTGGGGCGTCGGCCGGACCCGGTGCTGCCGGTGATGCCAGTGACGAAAAGCCGCGTATCGGTCATTCCCAGAGCCAGCAGAGGCACGCTCGCGAGCAGAGTGGCGGTGGCGAAGCATCCGGGATGCGACACGTGCGGCGTCGGCGACGTCGGCAGATGTTCCGGCACGGCGCAGGTGAAATGACGAATCCGGTCCGGCGCGCCATGCGCGTGTTTGTACACCGCCTCGTAGGCGCCTGCGGTGGCGTATCGAAAATCGGCCGAGATGTCGACGCAGTGGGCACGTGCGCCCGCCGTCTCGGCGGCGCTGAGAAGCCGATCGATGATTCCGGCGGCGACACCGTGGGGCGCCGCCGAGAAGAGCGCGGAGCGAGGTTCCTTTCGGATCAGTGATTCGAGGTCGTCGAGGCCGCTGAAATTGAGCGCCGGGTATGCGCTTCGCAAATGCGGGAAAGCTCCGGCGACGGGCGCGCCGGGCTGGCTGTCGGACAGAATGGCGGCGAGGGAGAGTCTCGGGTGCTCTGCGATCAACCGCAAGAGCTCGCCCGCCACATATCCGGTGCCTCCCAGAACGATGGCCGGAATGGTGTCGCTCACGCCCCGACCACTTTCGCCGCGCCGACGTTGCCGATCCCAAGCTTGGCGATGAGGTAGTCGCCCAGCTCAGCGGGGCTGCTGATTGCGTTGAATGCTTCGACGTTCATCTGCTGGCGGATGATTTCGACGCCCACGAGGTTGTCGGTGGCGGGCCCCGTGACTGCGGCGGGTTCGATGCCGAAGCGTTCGCGCAACAGCTTGATTCCGCCCCAAGCGGCAACCGGGTCGTTCGCGGACAACACCACCGCCGTCAGCGCCGATTTGATGGCGGCATCCAGCAGAATCGATTGCACTCCGTAGGTGCCCAATAGGCCATCGCCCAGTTCGAAAACGATGACATCGGGCTGACCGCTCGCCATCTCGGTCAACATGGCACGCGTCAGCGCCGGACCGCATTTTTCCGTCGTGGTCACAATTCCGAGATCGGTGAAGATCATGGTGCGCCGGGCACCGGAATCTTCGAACGCGAGGATGTCGCGGCGCAGGGAAACCCCGGTGGCCTTGAACGCGTCCACGATGAGGCCGCGGTGGCGGGCGCGGGCGATGATGGCGGACGCCGCCGCTGTTTTTCCGGCCTCCATGCAGGTGCCCGCGAGTGCGATGACCGGCACCCCGCGCATGCTGAGTTCGGCGCCGTAATCCAGCGGCTTGTAGCCGACCTTGGCCGGGACGCCGATCCGCTCGCCGAGGTAGGGGAAGGTCAACACGGTTCCCAGCACTTTACAGTCGAACGGTTTGCCTTTGTCCGGCGTTGCCGAGTCGCAAATGCCGAGGACGCCGCCGATGTTGAGCATCTGGATCACGTCGCCCGGCTTCAGCGTTTCGGGTATGTGGCCCGAGTAGCCGAACAAGGCTTTACGATGTCCCAGCGCACCCACCACGATGTCGCCTCTCGAAACCTTGGCCATACGTCCGCTGGTCAGCTCGAGCGTATTGTAGGTGGACTTGGTGTTCAGGATCTCGACCACCACCACCACACCCTCTTCGCAGGGAATTTCCGCCGCGATGCGAATCTCGTGCGATAGACCGCAGGCTTGCGTGACCGAGGCGATCTTGTCGACGACCACTGTGCGCATTCCGCTCATGATTCATCCGCTCCCGGAGTGTGCTTCATCGTGTTTTGTCCCGCGCGCTTGTGAAAGATTCCCGTCAGCGCGAGCATTTTCGAGTAGCCCAGGGCGTCCGCCGGCGTCCATTCACCCGCCGCTTCGCCATATACCCCCTTCGATGCCGACATCAGGGAATACGGCGACGTTACTCCCTCGATGAACGCGGAACCCGGCCTGAACAGCACTCTCACCTCGCCGGTTACGCGGGCCTGAGAAGAGGTCAGCAGCGCTTCGATGTCGCGGCAGACCGGATCAAGGTGCTGCCCTTCGTGCACCCAGTCGCCGTACGGTTGCGCCACCGTGTCCTTGAGGCGCGCCTGCTTGCCGGTCAACACCAGCTTTTCGAGTTCCCGATGCGCTGTCAGCAGAACATCGGCAGCCGGCGCTTCGAAGGCCACCCGTCCTTTCGTCCCGATCACGGTGTCGCCCAGGTGGATGCCGCGGCCGATACCGAAGGGACCCGCCAGCGCCTCCAGCCGCTCGATGATCGAGACCGGCGACTGCGCGGCGCCGTCGAGACTGACCGGGATTCCCGCGGCGAAGCCGAGCGTATGCCTTTCGGGAGCACGGGGTTTCGAGAAAGCGTCCTTCGACAGGACCCAGGCATCGTCCGGAATGCTGCCGTCCGAGGTCAGCGTCTCTTTGCCGCCGATGGTGACGCCCCACAGGCCGCGGTTCACCGAATATGCCGCGCCGAACGGCGGGATGGGCAGCTGGTGTTCTTCGAGATACTTGAGTTGCTCCGGCCGCTTGAAAGCGCGGTCACGTACAGGGGCGATGATCTCGAGATCCGGCGCCAACGTTCGCAGCGCGACCTCGAAACGAACCTGGTCATTGCCGGCCGCGGTGCAGCCGTGCGCCACCATCGTGGTCTCGAGGGTGAGGGCCATCTGCGCGATGGTCTGCGCCTGCAGGACGCGCTCGGCGCCGACGCATAGCGGATACAGGCCGCCACGGCGGATATTGCCCATGATGAGAAACTTGAGCACCTGGTCGAAGTAGGCGGTGCGCGCGTCGATCAAGTGATGCTCGATCGCCCCGAGTTCGGACGAGCGCTGCTCGAGGCTCCGCGCGGCAGCGGCGTCGATTCCGCCGGTATCGACGGTCACGGTGATTACCTGTCGTTTGTAGGTGTCCTTTAGCCAGGGCACGCAGAAAGAAGTATCCAGACCGCCGGAAAATGCCAAAAGAATGGGCTTGGCGCCCAAGAGGGTGGAGGGTGTCATGGTTTTATCGTCCGAAAATGGTGCTGAGACGCAGCTTGAGCTCGCGTTGCTCGCGCGCGCCGGCGGTGGCGATGAATATGGTGTCGTCGCCGGAAATGGTGCCCACCACCTCGGGCCAGCGGGCTCTGTCGATGGCCACGGCCACGCTCTGTGCGGAGCCGACCGTGGTCTTCAACACCATGAGATTGCTGCCTGCCGTCTGCAGCGCGTTGACGAACTGCTTGAGGGCCGAGAAATCGCTCCTCGGGTGCACCGCGGTTTCGGGCAGCACATATCGGTCCCCCTGCTTCGCCACACCCAATTCGCGCAGATCGCGGCTCACGCTCGACTGGGTCGCTCCGACTCCGAGTTTGCGCAGCATGGCGACCAGCTCGGCTTGCCGCCCGACGACTTGTTCGCGAATGAGCTTGGCGAGCAGCGTCCGGCGAGCGGGGGCGCTGGAATTGCCGATCTCGGATTGAAGTCTAGCGTCGATCACGGGGTGGCCTATGCATAAATAGGCGCGCAGTCTGCATAAAAATGCAGAGGCTGTCAACACCAGAACGTCCCCCGGCGCGAGGGCCACGCGACATCGGCGGCCCGGCCTTGTACGCTGCGGATATGCTGCTCGAGACCATTGAAATAGAAACGTCGCCGACCCCGGATGCCGCCATCATCTGGCTGCACGGTCTGGGCGCGGACGGCAACGACTTCGTGCCCGTCGTACCCGAACTCGTCAAGGGAGGCGAGCGCGCCTGGCGTTTCGTGTTCCCGCACGCCACCGCCCGTGCGGTCACGATCAACGGCGGGATGCGCATGCGGGCCTGGTACGACATCATCAGCCTGGAGCGGCGGACCGCGGAGGACGAGGCCGGCTTTCGCGACACCGATCTTAAGATCCGGGAACTCATATCCCGCGAAATTCAGCGCGGAATTCCAGCCCATCGCATCGTCCTCGCAGGCTTCTCGCAGGGCGGAGCGGCCTCTCTCTATACGGCGCCCCGCTTTCCCGAACGCCTGGCCGGCATCATGGTGCTCTCCGCGTATCTGCCGCTCGCCAGCCGTCTCGCCGCCGAACGCCATCCCGCCAACCTCGCCACGCCGATCTTCATGGCACATGGCTTGGCCGACGCGACGCTCCCCATCGAGCTGGCGCTGGAGTCGCGCGGCCATTTGAAGACCCTCGGGTATACGATCGAATGGCATCAGTACCCTATGGCGCACGCCCTGTGCTCCGAAGAAATCGCCGATATTCGCCACTACCTGTTTCGCGTGCTCCCGCCTCTCGGCTCGTGACAAGGCGATTGGCTGGGCTTAAGCTCGATGCCCACCGAAAAATGGGAGACGAGCATCGTGGCGACACCTTCTCCTACTACTACTGCTGGAAAGACTGCCGGTACCAAGGTACCGGCGGCGATACAGCGTCTGGCGGCCGAGGCCGAAAAGGCTGCGGCGCGTGCCGAACTCGCGAAGCGACAGGTGCGTGCGGCGAAGGCCGATCTGAAAAAAGCCCGCAAGTCGTCGAAGGCGGCGAAGAAAGAGGCGAAGCAGGCGCGGAAAAAAGTGCTGGCCGCGAAAGGCCTCGCCACTGCCGCCTCGCGCGCCAATCCGCCCCGCCGCGCGAAGCCCGCAATCAGCCCCAAACCGGCAGTGAGCCCCAAACCGGCGGGCGGCAACAAACCGGCGGGCGGCAACAAACCGGCGGTCCGCACGAAGCCCGCGGCGCAGATGCAGTCGGCGGCAGATGTGGCCCGATCGGTGATTAAAAGGCTGGAGAGGCCGAAGCGTGCGGGTAGCGCACCCGCTCGGAATCAGCCCAAGCCGTCGACCGAGACCGAAAATGCGGACGGCGGCATCAACGGCGCGCCCGCGGATCCGCCCGCCACGGGAAACCTTGCGGGCGGTGCGTCCACCGAAGGTGCGCCGGCCGTCATCAAATGAATCCGGCTTCAGGTGGTCACGGCGCCGGGAAACAGCGTGGCGAACAGGATCATCAGGAACAGCAGCGCCAGGAACGCGATCACTTGGCCCAGCACCCACAAACCGAACGCCTTACGGGTGACGAGACCCTGGATTTCGCTGAGGCCCATCACCTGAATCACCACGCTCCACAGCGTGAGCAGGACGTAGGCAATAAACTGTACGCGCAGCAGCAGCGCCACAAAGCCTTCCACTTCCGGATGCGGCGCCTGCTCGAACGCGACTTCGCCGATGAGCAACGCCGCGAACACCCAGATGACGAGCGACGCGACGAGCGGTACGCCGCCGTAAGCCAGGACATGGAACACTTGATTGCGAGCGACCGTCCTGCCCGCCCGGGATCCGAGCCGCGCGTAGATGCTGCAAAAGAGAAAAAGACTGGCGATGCCCGCCGGCGTGCCGATCAGCAAGGCCCTCAAAAATATTTCGGCAACGCTGCTGGTTGCGCCGGCATTCTGCGCCCGGCTGAATGCCAGCCAACCGGCGATGCCCTGTGCCGCGCCGAGCAAGTAGTCGACGGCGCCGATGGGCCGTGTGGCCAATTCGCGAAACACGCGTCTTGGCCGGAGCCAGACATCATGCAGCGGTCGAATTGGATCTTCTGGTAGCACGAGTGCAGCGTACGCAATCCATCCGACCGACTCCAGCGTCACGCGCAGATGACAGCAGACTTTTTCAGAGATACTCTCACAGCGAGTAGCCGTAAGACCGCGAGGAGAAAATTGATCATGGCCAAGAAGAAGAGTAAAGCGAAAAAGCGTCCGATAGGGAAGTCAAAGCGCACGGTCGCAAAGAAGAAAGCAGTGAAAAAGAAGGCGCGCCCGGCGAAATCGTCGAGCAAGGCGAAGACCGTAGCAAAGAAGGCGACCAAACCCGCTCGCAAGAAGGTGAAAGCCAAGCGGGCGCCGACGACCAAGAAGGCGACCAAGAAAAAAGTCGCCAAGCCCAGGAGGGTTGCACCGGTCGCTACTCCGCTCGTATCCGAACCGGCGCAACCGACGGAACAAAAGTCGATGTTCGAGCCGAGCGCGCCGTTCAACGTGGAAACGTCGGCGTCGTGATCTAGGACCACGCGGTCCCGTCAGGCGCGTATCAGCCCATGTAGGGGCGGCGCGCCGGATTTGAGCGCGAAGCCAGCCTCTGGGATCGCCGGCGGCCGAAGTCAACTCGCCCGGGCGGGCGCCCGACGCTCATGGGTTGACGTCGTCCGCTTCCTACGCCGCAGGAGGCGGTTGGGAGGGGGTGTTGGGAAGTTCTGCGTCGATGCATGCCCAGCTGGGTGCTTGAGAGCACCAGATCGTCATTGCCGGCCTTGCGATTTCCGGATCGTCGAGAGTCCCTGCGCGGATGAAGATGAGTTGAGGTCGCGATTCAGCCTCGCTGAAGAGGTGAGTGCCGCACACCGGGCAGAAGTGCCGATGCATCACGCTGCCGCTGTCGGCGACGCTCCGGTAGTCGCGTGGACTCCCCTCGATGGTGACGGCGTCCCGGGGGAAACAGACATTTACAGTGCCATTACCTGCGGCGAAGTACTGGCACACCCGGCACCAGCAGACGCGAGTCACGATGGGCGGAGCGGTGCTCCGATAGCGTGTCGCACGACATAAACACCCTCCGAGAATTTCCATCGTCTTTTCCTTTGCGCGGTCCGGCGCTATTCTTGGGACCCGTACAATCCGGGTTACGCTGAAAGAATAAGTAGGTTGTCCACATGGGCTTTCATATTATCCGTCTGGCATCCTGTATTTCACTGGCCGCGGCGCTTGCCGGATGCGTCATCGTCCCGGATCAGCGGCACTACGCGGGGGGCGTCGTCATGGTCGCACCACCGCCGCCGCGCGAGGAGGTCATCGGGGTAGCGCCGGTTCCGGGTTACGTCTGGATGGGTGGATACTGGGGTTGGGTCGGCGATCGACACGAGTGGGTGCCGGGTCATTGGGCACCAGCGCGCCAGGGACGTCATTGGGTAGGCCATCAGTGGGTGAGACAGGGCGATGGCTGGCACATGAGACCAGGGCACTGGGAGCGCGGTCCGTAGGAGCCTGTCGCACCTATCGGAATCCGTCCCAAGC
>JAXDQI010000162.1:0-27639 GCA_034667965.1 Gammaproteobacteria bacterium | reverse complement strand
ATAATGGAGCCCATGGCTTCCGTTGCGACATCCAGTTCCTCTGCCACCGCCTCCAGCGTCGAAACGGAAGTCATTCGGATACGCGGTCTCTTGGAGCGCAGCCGCTTCGCCGATGCCGAGGCGGCGGCCGGGGCGCTGGCGCTCCATGTCCCCGACAACCGCGACGTCCTCTACTTGATTGCCGTCAGCCAGCGGTACCAACGCAAGATTCCGGAGGCCCTGGCCACTCTCGAGCGACTCGAGCTGGTTCACCCGAAGTTCAGCCGGCTGTATCAGGAACGCGGCCATTGCCACGTCGCCCGGAAAGATGCGCCCCGGGCGATCGAGTCCTTCCTCAAGGGTGTGCACATCAACCCGGCGCTGCCGGCAAGCTGGTCCCTGCTCGAGGGCCTGTACCGCATCACCGGGCAGATCGAAGACGCGGCCACAGCGGCTGCTCATGTCGCCACCCTCAAGCGTCTACCGCCGGAGGTCGTTACCGCAACGGCCCTCTTTTCCGACGGCGAGTTGCTGCCTGCGGAGAACATCGTCCGCGCCTATCTCCTGAAGCATGGCAATCACGTCGAAGCCATGCGGCTGCTGGCCCGAATCGGGATCGAGCGCGAGGTGTTCGACGATGCGGAGCTTCTGCTCGAGGCCGTCCTTCAGCTCGAGCCAGGCTACCACGCGGCGCGCCACGATTACGCTCGTGCGCTCGTGGAACGGCACAAGTACCAGCGTGCGCGCGAGGAATTGGAAGCGCTCGTGAAGATCGAGCCAAATAACCGGCACTACCGCACCCTGTACGCGACCACCTACGTCGGGCTCGGAGAACATGACAAGGCCATTGCCCTGTATCGGGAGCTCCTCATCGATGCGCCGCAGGCGGCCGAGCTGCACCTGTCGGTGGCGCATTCGCTGAAAACCTTGGGGAAACGCGAGGAGTCCGTCGAGGCTTACCGCGCCGCCGCGGCCGCGCGACCGAGCTACGGCGACGCCTACTGGAGTCTCGCCAATCTCAAAACCTATCGCTTCCCGGACAAAGAGATCGAGGTCATGCGCGCTGCGGAATCATCGCCGGCCACCGGACCCATCGACCGATATCAACTGTGTTTCGCGTTGGGGAAGGCGTACGAGGATGCGGGCGACTATCAGGAATCGTATCGCTACTACGAACGGGGCAACGCCCACAAGCGATCCGAAAGCCGCTACCGACCGGAGGTCATCGAGACCAATACGCGCAAGCAGATCGAAGTCTGCACCCGCGAATTCTTCGCGAGCCGCGCGGGAGCCGGCGACCAACGACCCGATCCGATCTTCATCGTGGGACTGCCACGCGCCGGATCGACGCTTCTCGAGCAAATCTTGGCGTCGCACACCGGTGTGGAGGGTACACAGGAATTGGCCGACATTCCCCGGATCGTCGTCGAATTGCAGGGACGGGACCACGATCTGCGGAATCCCCCCTACCCGGGCGTGACGGCGAACATGACAGACCAGGACTTTCTCAGGCTGGGCGAGAAATACCTGAACGACACGCGCGTCTACCGAACCGGGAGGCCCCGCTTCATCGATAAGATGCCGAACAACTTCAGGCATCTCGGCCTCATCCACTTGATTCTGCCGAACGCCAGGATCATCGACGCGCGGCGCGAGCCGATGGCCTGTTGCTTCAGCAACCTCAAACAGTTGTTCGCCGCGGGACAGGAGTTCACCTATAGCGTCGACGATATCGCGCGGTATTACCGGACCTATCTGGACCTGATGGAGCATTGGAATCGCGTACTCCCGGGGAAGGTGCTGCGCGTCTTGCACGAGGATGTCGTCGACGACCTGGAGGGCAACGTACGGCGAATTCTCGATTTCTGCGGTCTCGACTTCGAGCCGGGATGCCTGGAGTTCTACAAAAACGAGCGCAGCGTCCGTACCGCAAGCTCGGAACAGGTTCGCCAACCCATCTACCGCGAAGGCCTCGACCAGTGGAGACATTACGAGCCGTGGCTCGGTCCGCTCAAGGAGGCACTGGGCGACGCGCTGGTCCGTTATCGCCTATAGGCGATTGCCTGTGCCGGTGTCCCATGCACGAGGGAGTCGTGCGTTGACAAGAAAACGTCGCTTTCAAGCTGGGCCACTCGAGGATCCCACTACTAAGATGATCTTCGAGCGACCATGCGGCGGATTCGCAACGGCAGCAAGACCCTATGCGACTATAACGATGGCGGATCGGTCTTACGCGTAATTTAAAATAGGGATGCAGCATGAACAATGCAAAGTTATCGGTGGCCATTGCGGCAATTCTCGGCGTTCCCTCCTTCGGATATGTTCTCCCGGCAACGGCCGCGGCGGATACGGAAACCAATTCCGACGCCATTCAGGAAATCGTTGTCACGGCGCAACGCCGGTCGGAAAACATGCAGGATGTGCCCATCCAGATCCAGGCGCTCACCGGCGAGGCGCTGACCGAGTTGAACGTGACGACGTTCGATGACTACATCAAGTATCTCCCGAACGTGACGTCGGCGAACAATGGGCCGGGCCAGAATGAGGTGTTCATGCGCGGCTTGAGCGCGGGCTCCCAACCCAGCCAGGGCAGCGCCTCGACGGGCCTGTGGCCCAACGTCGCCATTTACCTTGACAACCAATCCGGCCAACTCCCCGGCCGCAACCTCGATGTCTATGCCGCCGATCTGAATCGCATCGAGGTTCTGGAAGGGCCCCAGGGCACGCTGTACGGTGCCGGCGCCGAGGCCGGGGTGATCCGATACATCACGAACGAACCGAAGCTCGATGTGACCGAGGGGAATGTCAAAGCCGGCTACGGCATCACCGCTCACGGCGATCCGAATTCCGACCTCACGGCGGTGTTGAACCTCCCACTGATCGAGGGCAGGATGGCGGTGCGCGGGGTGATTTACGACGACCAGCGCGGCGGCTACATCGACAACGTACCGGCGACGTTCACGCGCAAGAACACCGACCTCGGCATGTACTACGCACACTATCCCGTCAACGCGCAGGGACAGTGCCCGGACGGCCTGCCTAATGCCGGCTACTGTGTGCCGCCCGGCAGCGCCTCCATCAACAACAGCAACGTGACCGGGCGGGCCATCAATCCCGTCACCTACAAGGGCATACGCGTCGAGCTTCTGTACAAGTTCAACGAGGACTGGGACGCGCTCATCACGCAGTCGTACCAGAGCATGGACTCGCGGGGCGTGTTCTACCAACAGCCCAATGCCTCCGATGGCGCAAAGCTGAATCCGCTCGAAGTGACGCTGTTCAATCCATCTTTCGACAAGGATAAATTCGAAAGTACGGCATGGACGGTGAACGGCAAGTTCGGGGACTTGAAGGCCGTCTATACCGGTGGTTACCTGGTGCGCAACGTCGACCAGGTAGGCGACTATACGAATTACGCGCGCGGCAAGTACGCGGATTACTACCAGTGCTACGGTCCGAGTTATTATCATACCGCCCTCAAGTCCACCTGTTTCTCGCCGAGTGCCACCTGGCACTCGACCGAGAAGAACACCCATCAGCAGCACGAATTCCGCGTGAGCACGCCGGACGATTGGCGATTGCGCGCCATCGTCGGCGCCTTTTGGGAGAACAACACGCTTTATGACCAGAGCGGCTGGAACTACAAGAACATTCCTTCGTGCACCTCGAACGGCCCGCCGGATACCCCGGGCAATGACGGCTGCTTTGCGGATATCGGCACGGTACCGGGCACGACCGTCGTCAATCCCGGGGTTCAAGGCCCCAACACTTCCTTCTATCAGGACACGGTGCGCACGACCAAGCAGACCGCTTTCTTCGTATCCGCCGACTACGATCTGATTCCCAAGGTGCTGACGGCCACGCTGGGCACGCGACATTTTCGCTTCGACAACTCCTCGGCGGGCAGCGTCACGGGCAGCTTCTATTGCTTCGACGGGGGCGTCCCGGCAACCGGATGCCATGTACTGAACTCCGGCACGCCCTACTTTTCCGCCTACAACCTGGACAATCCGAGGCTCGCGGATACCGAGTCCGGATTCAAGAGTCGCGGCAACCTGTCCTGGCATATCACCCCGAACATCATGGTGTACTACACGTATTCCCAGGGGTTTCGCCCGGGTGGCTTCAACCAGAACGGCAATTCACCGCACGCCTTCACTCCTGCCATCGTGCCGCAATACTTCATTCAGTCGTCCTATAAGTCCGACAAGTTGACGAACAATGAAATCGGCTGGAAGACCGAGTTCTTCGACCACCGGCTGCAATGGAATGGAGCCGTGTACCGGGAGAACTGGGACGACGTGCAGGTGGCGTTCTTCGATCCCGGAGTGGCCGGCAACATCTTCTTCAACAGCAACGGCCAGAACTTCGTCGTCAAGGGGGTCGAGACTTCGCTGTTGAGCCGGGTCACGAATCAACTGACCCTGCAGGGCGCTGCATCGTGGAACCAGAGCCGGCAGACCAATTCGCCGATTCTGTTCAACAACAATCCAGCCAGCCCCGACTTCGGCAAGCAGATTACGACCGCCTGCAGCTCGTTCGGGCTCAACTGTGTGCCTGTCACCAACCCGTTCGGTCCGATCGGTTCCCCGACCGCGAATTCGCCGCCGCTGCAGTTCAGCCTGCGCGCCCGCTATGAGTGGACATTTGCCGGCTACACGCCGTTCGTGCAAGTCGCCGCCTCGCACAGCGGCCACTCCTTCACGCAGGCGGGTTCGAATCCTTCGCTCGCGCAAGCCGGAGGCATCAGCACCGGCAGACTGCGCTTCGAGAATCCCGCGTACACCACCTACGATGCGTCGTTCGGGGTCGCCAAGGACGCGTGGTACCTGAACGTGTACGGCGAGAATCTCGCCAACTCGAACAAGAGCGTGTTCGTCAGCACCGACCAATTCATCGAGGCGCAGACACCACTGCGGCCGCGGGTTATCGGCGCCACGTTCGGGTATAAATTTTGAGGCGCTAAGCTCTTTAGTTGGCATGACCTGGCAGGGATTTTCTTCGACGTGATCGCCAACGCGCGCATGTACTCAGTGAGCGCGGAGGCGGGCGCCGTCTGGCATAAATTGCTGTCGGCGATCATTGCGCAGGCCGGCGTGCCCGTTGCCGTGATCGATTATCCGGCGCCGGCCCCGCTCGAAGACCTGTGGTCGAGGACCGATCAGGCGGCGGTGTTCATGTGCGGCCTGCCCTATTCGCGTGCGGAACCGCAACCCGTTCTCATCGCCGCTCCGATTCCCTCGCCCGCGGAGTTTCACGGAGTGGCTCACTATTGGAGCGATTTCGTGGTGCGGAAGGACAGCGACTTTCACGAGGTCCAGGATACCTTCGGCAAACGAATCGCCTTCACCGTTCCGGGCTCGCAGTCCGGCTGCGCCGCGGCACTGACCTACTTAATGGCGGCACATCGCGAGGGGCAGGTGCCCCTGCACGCGCCCTTGTTCAGCGAAATCATTGCTCCGACCATTACCCCCATGGGCGCCCTGGCCGCGGTGGTGGACGGCGCGGCGGACCTTGCGCCCATCGATTCATACGCCTTGCGGTTGCTCGAGAAGTACCGGCCCGATTTGACCTCCCAGGTGCGGGTCGTCGGACAGACCGTGCCCACGCCCATCCCGCCGTTGGTGGCCTCGGCGACGTCGGCATCGGAGAAGGCGCTCGCCGCTCTGCAGGCGGCATTTCTCGAAGCGCACCAAATGGCGTCAATCAAGTCTCTGATGGACGATTTGTTGCTCCTGCAGTTCGCGCGCCCGGCGCCCTCCTCCTACGCCGTGCTGCGGGACCGATTCGACGCGGCGACGGCGTATTGGGCCACCCACCGGCTTGCGCACAGGACCCATCCCGCCTTCGCCCTCTGAGTTGCGCTAAAATGGCGGCGTGCGTGTCCTTCGACAGAAATTCCGCCAATTCGACGGTCCCACCTGGATCGTGGCCATGGTGCTGTATTCGCTGTGGTTTTTGCTGATCTGGTTCAATGCGGTCCTGCCCTGGTGGGTCATCATGCCGGTCGGGGCGTATCTGCTGGCCTGGCATTTCTCGCTGCAGCATGAGGCCATCCACTCGTTCCGGGGCATTCCCGCCTGGCTGCGATTCGCCGTGGTGTTTCCGCCGCTGGGTTTGTGGTTTCCATTTCCTCTCTATCGCAAAAGCCATACCACGCATCATCGGGACGTCCAGCTCACCGTTCCCGGGGTGGACACGGAGTCTTATTACGTGCGGCGCGCGGACTGGGAGCGCATGAGCCGGGCCAGGCGGGCGCTTCTCACCTTCAACCAGACCATGGCGGGACGACTTTTGATCGGGCCGGCGCTGCGGCTGTGGATCATGATCGACCGGGAAACCGGCCGCGTGCGAAAGGGCGATTACACCCACCTGCCGCATTGGGCATTGCATGTTGCCGCGGTGGCCGCGTTGTTCTGGTTCATTTCCGGCATCTGTCGCATGCCCTGGTGGCAGTACTGCTTGTTGGTGGCCTATCCCGGTCTTTCCTTGGGTCTGCTGCGTGCATTCACCGAGCATCGCGCCGCGGAGGACTCGCAGGAACGCACCGCGTCGGTGGAGTCGAACGTGCTGTTCGGCATGCTGTACCTGTACAACAATTTGCACGTAGCCCACCACTTGAAGCCCACCATGCCCTGGTACGACATCCCGCGTTATTACCGCGCCAATCGCGTTGAACTTTTGAAGGGCAATGGGCACTTCGTCTACCGCGGGTATGCTCAACTGGCGAAGCGTTATTTGTTCGTTCCAGTGTTCAGTCCGGTGCACCCGCTGCTTTAGTGCGCATTCCATTGATTGTGGACAGAGATTCCAGGCCATCGTGGACAGTGCCGCGAAGTCGGCGGCGATCATGCCGAGAAACCCAGACGCCCCGCGCTTTCGCCGGCGCGCCGCGGCCCCCCGCATAGCTCGAGCCTGCCGACAGTTGATCCCGACACGCCCCCCGCAAGCCCCGCTCCGCGCCGGAATGCTAATTAAGTGAGACTCTTGAGTTTCAGTGACTTGGGCTATTCTGTGTATGCTGTTGTGTATGTGTAGAATTCACGGTATAGTTACCTTGAGGCTCATGGGACTGAACGCGGAGGAGTTTGGTATGTCTGCAAAAGCCGAAGATCTGATGCGCCAGCAATACCTGGTGCCGCGCAAGAGCGTGAAGAAGCTTCGTGAGATGAGCCGACGCGAGGGCGTCTCCGCGGGCGAACTCGCGCGTCGGGCCATCGAGGCATACACCTCCGGAAACGTTCTCACCGAGCCCGAAGAAGAGGCGGCTTCGCGCGCGGTGCTCAAAGACATCCATGCCCAAGTGCGCGCGGCTCTCAGGCGGATCGATACGAGCCTTTCCGAGATTCGAGAGAGCGAGCGAAGACTTGCCGATGGCACCTTCCGTGCTCAGGTGGTTGCCGAGACGAGGGCGTGGTTCGATGCACACCCCGAGGAGGCTCAAGGGATCGTCGAGTTCTTCGCGCCGCAGGCGACCGCATGAGTCTCATCGCCGAAGTGATCAAGTACGGCAAGGACATCGTACTCTTGGGCGAGCGGGTGGACGCCCTCATGGTGGGGAGGAAGGAAACGACCGCCCGGCTCGAGGACCATGAGCGACGGTTGATTCGCATCGAAACCTTGATTGAAATCTCGCAGGCGCGCCGGCGCGAGTTGCCAAAGGCTTAAAGAAGCCCTGTCCGGAGGTTGCCCCGTTCGGGTATACGGCGCGCCACTGCGGCCAGGAAGACGGGGCGGAAGCAATCGACAGCGTGCCGCAACCACATACCCGCGCTTCCGTTCGCGTCCTTTGCCGAGGTCGATCCGAAATGGTAGCGGCCATTTAAGCGGCCTGTTTCGTAAGTGTAAAGTGTATAGTTGATTGATATATAATGATTTATGGGTAATATTAAACCGGACAAAGAACCGGACAAAAAAGCGGTCCCGGACCGGGATGAATCGATCGGGTTAATGGAACCAATGATCATAGGCGACGGGGCGCGACAGCGCGCTGCCCTGAGCGATCTCGCCCTGGATCTGGCGCAAAAGAGCGCCGGATTCCGGCGCTCGTTGCCCGAAAGCTTGATGGCGTCGCTGGCCGATCTGGTGCGCTCGATGAACTGCTACTACAGCAATCTGATCGAAGGTCACAACACGCACCCGATCGATATCGAGCGCGCCCTCAAGGGCGACTACAGCAAGGATACGAAAAAGCGCGACCTCCAGTTGGAGGCTAAGGCACACATCACGGTCCAACAATGGATCGACGGCGGCGGCCTCAAAGGTCGGGCCGTTACCGCCGATTCCATCCAGGAAATCCATCGCCGTTTCTGCGAACTGCTGCCGGATGACCTGCTGTGGATCGAAGACCCGGCGACCAAAGAGAAGATCAGGGTGATCCCCGGCGTATTGCGCGACCGCGATGTCGCGGTCGGCATTCACGTCCCGGTCAGTCCGGCGGCCGTACCGCGCTTTCTCAAGCGCTTCGAAGAGGTGTACCGCAAGCTCGGCAAGAGCGAGACAATCCTCGCGGCGGCTGCCGCGCATCATCGCCTTGCGTGGATTCACCCGTTCCTCGACGGCAACGGACGCGTGATGCGGCTGATGTCGCACGCAACGCTGCTGGAAGCGCTCGATACCGGCGCGGTCTGGTCGATCGCCCGCGGCCTCGCCCGCAGCGTCGATGCCTATAAAGCCCATCTTGCCGCCTGTGACCTGAAGCGGCGCAACGATCTCGACGGCCGGGGCCCCTTAAGCGAAGAGACGCTGACAGAATTCACCAACTACTTTCTCACCACCTGCATCGACCAAGTCACTTTCATGGAGGGACTGATGCAGCCCGACCAACTCCGTGCGCGCATTCTGCTGTGGGCGGAAGAGCAAATGCGCCTCAACAAGCTGCCGTCCAAATCCGGCGCCATTCTCGAAGCGGTGCTTTATCGGGGTGAACTCCCGCGCGCCGACACGTCGGCGATCATCGATTCCAGTGAGCGCAGCGCCCGCCGGGTCGTCTCCGCGCTGTTCGAGCAAGGGGTGCTTGTTTCCGAGAGCACCCGCGCGCCCTTACGTCTCGCCTTTCCCGCGACTCTCGCCTCGCGCTGGATGCCGGGGCTGTTTCCGGAAAGGACGGGCTGAAGGGTTAAAAATCGGCGACGGTCTCGCGCATCCATCCGATCAGGTGACGGACATAGACTCGTTCGACGAGCAGCATGATCTCGTCCGGTCGACTGCAAAGCGACATCACTGAAAGCTCCGCCAAGCGGCTGGTGCGCGCCTCGCCGAGCGCCGGGATGGCATCGATCGAACCCAGACGCAGCAACAGATCGGACGCGCGCGCGCCGGCAACCACCAGGCTCAATAGGCCCCCGGTTTGATCCACCAGGCATCCGTCCGAACGGGCCGCTGCAAAATTGCCGACCGCGGCCAACCAGCCGGCGTCGGCGGTGAGGAGAAGCGTCTCCGTCGGACTACGCCACGCCAGCACCAGTTCCGATGTGGGCCTTGCCGGGCCTTCGGTGCTGGCTTCGGCGCGATCATCTGCGGCGACGGGTACACGTCGGTGGGCACGCAGCGGCTCGGGCAAGGGACCGCCCAGCACCTCACCTACTTCCGTCGCGAAGAGACCCGCCGAATCGAAATAGCGCAGAGAGGCGATGGCGAGGTCATGGTCCCACCGTACCGAGAGACCGGCGGCCGAAAAGCCATCCTCGACTCCAAGCTCGCGGAGCTTATCCATCGAAGCGTTCGCCATTGAGGCGCTCTCCGGGGGGATCGATGAAGGGCGCTTTGACGACGACGGCTTCCACAGTGGTTCCGAGGTGATGCACGCGCAGCCGCTCGCCCAGGCGCTCTGCGCCCCGCGCCAAGAGGCCGAGCGCCACCGGAGCACCCAGCGTCGGACTCATGTAGCTGGATGTCACGTACCCCTCGGTTCGCGTCGGCGGCGATCCCGCCGCGATTTGCGCGCCCACCGGCAGCGGCGTCGTTGCATCGCCGCTCGCGAGCGCTACCAGTTGCAGCCGTTCTGGATCGCGTGCCGCGGGCCGAAGCAAGGAGCGACGGCCGACGAAGTTCGCCTTCTTTTTATCCACCGCCCGCGCGAAGCCGATGTCGCCCGGCAGCGTGGTGCCGTCGGTGTCGGTGCCGATATGGATGAAGCCTTTCTCGGTGCGCAGGATTTCCAGCGCTTCGATGCCGTAAGGCACCGCCGCGAATTCCGGCGCGCGCGCCCACAGACGCTCCAAGAGCCAGTGCGTGTGGTCGGAAGGCAGGTTGACCTCGTAGCCGAGCTCACCGCTGAAGCTGGCGCGCAGCACGCGCAGCGGCACGCCTTCCAAGGCACCGGTCCGCAGGGTCATATGCTTCATCGAGCCGGGCGCGAACCCGGCATCGAAGCCGATTGTGGACAACCAACTCCAGGCCTTGGGGCCTGCCACGGTAACGTTGCCCCAGCGCGACGTCACGGGCGTGACCACCACCCGCAGATTCGTGTACTCGCACTGCAGCCATTCTTCGAAAGCGGCCGTGGTACGCTCGACGCCGGCGCTGGTCGTGTTGATCCAATAATGCGCATGACTTGAGCGCGCCACGATACCGTCATCCACGACGATGCCGTTTTCGTTGAGCAGCACTCCATAGCGCGCCTGACCGATGCTCAACGTCGACATGGTGCCCACGTACATGAGATCCAGGAACTCGGCCGCATCGGGCCCGAACACCTCCAGCTTGCCTAAGGGCGAACCGTCGAGCACGCCCACGCTCTCGCGCACGGCGCGCGCTTCACGCTGCGCGGCGACATCGAGGGTCTCGCCCGGCAGTGGATACGCGGCCGGCCGATACCAGGTGCCGAATTGCTCGAACAGGGCGCCGCGCTCCTGATGCCAATGCTCGGCCGGCAGCGATTTCAGCGGGCGATACAGCGCGCCGACGCGGCGCCCCGCAAGGAGTCCCAGCGTCACGGGCGCGAACGGCGGCCGAAACTTCGTCGTGCCGACTTCAGCCGGTTGGCGGCCGGTAAAATCGCCCATCAAGACCAGCGCATTGACATTGCTGGTCTTGCCCTGATCCGTGCCCATTCCCGTGGTCGTATAGCGTTTCAGATGTTCCACGGAACGATAGTTCTCGCGTGCGGCGAGGCCTACGTCGCCAACCACCACGTCATTCTGCAGATCGACGAATTGTTTGCCGGTCATCCCGGGCAGCACCGTGGATGCGAGCGAGCGGCCGGCGCCTTGCGGCGTCGCCACGGGGGGAATCAGGCCGCAGCCCAAGGCACGGCCGACTTGGGCGGCATGCTCGGCCGCTACCTCACGGTCGAATATTCCCGCGCACGCGCCGACGCTCACCAATCCAGGAGCATGGCCGTCGGGAACGAACATCGCTGCATCTTCCAGCCAGCGCAGTTTGCCGCCCGCCTGCGAGTGCAGGTGCACCGCCGGGGCATGCCCCCCCGCGCTCAAGATCGAGTCGCACTCGAAGGTCTCGGGACGCCCGGCGGCGTCTAGCGACACCGCCGTGCAACCGCGTACTGAAGTGGTTCCATCGACTCTTGCGATTCCCGCATCGGTCATGGTCCGGAAGCTCGTGCCGTCAACGCCGATATCGGCGCGCGCGCGGCGGTCGACCAGCGCTACTACTTCCACTCCCGCGGCTCGCAGCGACTCGGCGACGCCGTAAGCGGAATCGCTGTTCGCGGCGATGACCACGCGCTGCCCGCACGCCACGCCGAATGCGTGGGCGTATTTGTCGGCGGCGCCCGCCAGCATCACGCCCGGACGATCATTGTCCGGGAATAGCATGGGCCGCTCGAACGCCCCCGCCGCCGCAACGATGTGCCGTGCGCGAATTTTCCACAGACGCTCGCGCAACACACCGCGGCCGGCGTGCAACGCGGCGGCCCGGTCGGATCCCTGCGCCAGAGACTCGCGCGCGCAGACGAGTCCATGGTCGTAAACGCCGAACGCCAGGGTACGGGTCAGGATTCGGACGCCGGCTCGGCCCGCGGCGGCGACCAGTGCGTCGATCTGCGCATCGCTGCGCCAACTCAAGCTGCCGCCGAGGAAGGCGCCGCTCGCAAGCAATATCGTGTGCGCGCCCGACTGTGCCGCCGATACCGCGGCGCTCAATCCGGCGAGGCCGCCGCCCACCACCACCACGTCCGCAACGGCGGCAACCTCTTCATAGCGGTCCGGATCCGCAACGCCCGCGGCGCGGCCGAGTCCCGCCATGCGCCGGATCGTGGGCTCGAACAGATGCCAGTTCGGCCACTTGAACGTTTTGTAATAGAACCCCGCCGGCAAGAGCGCGGACAGCATGCCGTTGACTGCGCCGAGGTCGAATTCAACCGTGGGCCAACAGTTCACGCTCACCGCACAGAGGCCCTCCTCCAGTTCGATCAGGGTCGCGCGTTGGTTGGGCGTCCGCGTTGCGCCGCTGCCCAAGTCCACCAAGCCCGAGGGATCTTCCACTCCGCAGGAAAAGATTCCCCGCGGACGATGCAGCTTGAAGCTGCGTCCCACCAATTGCACTCCGTTTGCCAGCAAGGCGGACGCCAGCGTATCGCCGGCGTAACCGCTCATGCGTCTGTCATTGAACTCGAACGACAGCGAACGGGCACGGTCGAGGCGCAGCCCGAACGGAGCAGCCAGACGCGAGGACGTCACGGCGGGGGCGCCTCGGTCATGGCGTAGACGGACAGGACTTCGTGCGTCGCCGTGTTGCGCGCCAGATTGAACCAACGCCCGCAGCCCTGTGCATGGCGCCAGCGCTCGAGGTGCACGCCCTTCGGATTGTCCCTGAAGAAGAGGTAGCTTCCCCAGGTTTCATCGCTTGCGTCGAGCGCGGGCCGCTGAATGTGCGACGTGCCGCCGCACACGAATTCGTTCTCGTCGCGCGGACCGCAGTTGATACAGGGTATTCTCATCATGGGTGTCGCTCCGCTCCGGCTAATGTGCGATTCCGGATGCAGCCGCTTCGTCGATCAGCCGGCCGTCGATGAATCGTTGCAGCTGGAACGGTTCGGCAAGCGCATGGCTTTTGCCTGTGGCAAGAACGTGCGCAAGCGTCCAGCCACCCACGGGAATGGCTTTGAAGCCGCCGGTTCCCCAGCCGCAGTTGATGTAGAGGCCCGGGACCGGAGTCGGTCCGATGATGGGACTGGAATCGTGCACGACGTCGACGATGCCCGCCCATTGACGCAATAATTGCAGGCGGCTGAACGACGGGAACAGGGCGAGCGACGCGGCAATGATGGCCTGTTTGACGGCGAAGCTTCCGCGCTGCGCGTACGACGGAAACAGATCGAGCATCGCTCCCAGAACGATTTCGCCCTTGTCCGACTGGCTGACGTAAGCACCGGTCCCCGGCGACAGCACCACGGTATCGAGAACGGGTTTGATCGGTTCGCTCACCATGGCCTGCAAGGCGTAGCTCGTCACCGGCAGCCGGAATCCAGCGAGTTTGGCCATCATTGAACTGTGTCCGGCGGCCGCGATTCCCACTCGCTCCGCGCGGATCGGTCCGTGGCTGGTATCGACGCCGGCAACCTTGCCGGACTCCAGAATGAAGCCGCGTACCTCGCAATTCTGGATGATGTGCACCCCCAGTGCGGAGGCGGCACGTGCGTATCCCCACGCGACGGCATCGTGCCGCGCGGTGCCCGCGCGCCGCTGCACGAACCCGCCCAGCACCGGCAGGCGGGCATTCGCGGATAGATCGAGCGCAGGTGCCATCGCACCGACTTCGGTTGGTGTGAGCAGCTCCGCGGCGATGCCGTTCATCCGCATGGCATTCGCCCAGCGGGACATCGAATCGAGATCGTGTCGGCTGTGCGCCAGCATGAGCAGCGCGCGCTGGCTCAACATGATGTTGAAATTCAGTTCCTGGGACAGGCCCTCGTACAACTTCAACGAAAAATCATAGAGCCGCGCACTTTCCGGAAACAGATAATTGGAACGCACGATGGTGGTGTTGCGTCCGGTGTTGCCGCCGCCGATCCAGCCGCGCTCCAAGACCGCCACGTTCGTGACGCCGTGATTCTTCGCCAGGTAGTAGGCCGTGGCGAGCCCATGTCCGCCGCCGCCGACTATGATCACGTCATAGGCGGAGCGCCGCGTGACGTCAGCCCAAGCAGGCTCCCAATGCCGATGCGCGGACAAAGCTCCGCGCAGCAGCGACCACGCCGAATACTTCAAGTGGCGCTACTTGACATCTTCGGTCAATCGTTCCTCGAGGTGCGTGCAATACCACTCGACAAATTGGCTCACGCCGTCTTCGTGAATCGGCGAATACGGCGCCGGTTCGTAGGCGGGAGAGTTCACGCCGATCTGATTCTCCTGGCAGACGCGGCGGTCCGAATCGTTGGTCGCCATCCAGACTTCGGTGAGACGTTTCAAGTCGTAGTCGACCCCCTCGACGGCATCCTTGTGCACCAACCATTTCGTGGTCAGCTGCGTCGTGGTCGGCGTCAACGGCAGCATCCGGAACGTCGTGGCATGGTCCGCCATGATGTGATTCCACGTGGTCGGGAAATGGAACAGCAGCAGCGAGCCGGTATCGGGCTCTCCGATGGCGGCGGACAACGGACGGCTGACCGCGGGCTTGCCGTCCATGGTGAAGCTGGTGGAACCTTCGTTCAAAGGATAGCGAGTCACCCGGTACTGGCCGTCCGCCGAGATGCGGAATTTGCTGGGCAGGCCGATCGATTCCCAGTGCTGCCATTTGGCCGCGATCCGCGGATCGCCGGCCGCCCCATCGATGCCGGTGATGGTCGGGTCTTCGGGAAACGTGCGGGTCAATTCCGGGTGATTGGCGGAACAGTGATAGCACTCCCGGTTGTTCTCCCAGACGAGTTTCCAGTTCGCGTTTTCGACCATGGTGTATTCGAAGGCGACCTTGGTCTCATGCAGCTTGTGCGGAAGAAAATACGGCTGGAGCATCTGGCGAACCGGCTCGAAGTCGGGTGCCACCTTCGCCAGGCACACCCAGATGTAGCCGCCGACGGTGGCGCAGTGAACGGGCTTCAATCCATATTGCGTCTTGTCGAATGAGCTGCCCATGTCGCGCGCCGACAGCAGGCGTCCGTCGAGACTATAGGTCCATTGATGATAGGGACAGACCAGCCGCGGCGAGTTCCCATGTTCGGCCGAACAGATGCGCGAACCGCGGTGCCGGCATGAGTTGTGAAACGCGCGAACACCGCCCTCCCGGTCGCGCACGACGACGACCGGATACTCCCCGACCTGCACCGTCAGGTAATTTCCCGCGTTCAGCACTTCGCAGTCGTGGCCGACGAAGAGCCAGTCGCGGTACCAGATCGTGTCGAGCTCGGTTCGATAGTCCTCGGGACTGGTGTAGAAGTCCCGCTCCAGCGCCGTCGCGCGGTTGCGGCGTCGCAACCGGGCCAGCATCTCTTCCCGGACGCGCCTGGCGGCGTCGGCGTTCACATTCAATTGAGC
The DNA here is from genome assembly GCA_034667965.1 of Gammaproteobacteria bacterium. GTDB lineage: Bacteria > Pseudomonadota > Gammaproteobacteria > Steroidobacterales > Steroidobacteraceae > Bog-1198. The sequence goes on along the minus strand of JAXDQI010000162.1, from coordinate 12,226 downwards.
ATTCATAAGAGTTCCCATCACCGAAACGGCTGCTCAAAGAATAACAAAATCGGCCCGCAGGCATTACCCTCGAAGCGACGTCTTCGACAATATAAACGACGGCGCGACCCACCCACGCTAGAATCCGGCGCCGGACGTAAGGCAAAGGATGAACGATGAGCGATTCACAGGCGGCGAAGGACATCGTTCACGAGTCGCCGACCGAGGGGCTGTGGCTCGGACTTGACACGGGAGGCACGTTTACCGACGCCGTCCTGCTGGCAGACGGACACCGGGTCGTGGCGAGCGCCAAGTCGCTGACGACCCATTGGGATCTTGCAATCGGGATCGGCCATGCGATCCGCGCGGTTCTCGAAGCAGCATCGTCCGCGGCGCACCACGGGGACATCGATCTAGTTTCCGTATCGACCACCCTGGCGACGAACGCCGTCGTCGAAAACCGCTTCAGCCCGGTGTGCACGCTTCTCATCGGCTTCGACGACGCCATGGTGTCGCGTTCCGGCCTGCAGCAACACGGCGGCGCGCTGGTCAGAATCGGCGGCGGACACGGCGCGACCGGCGATGAAGCTGCGGCGCTGGATGAACCGGCGATCGAACGCGCCGTCGCGGAGCACGGTTCACTGGTCGAGGCATTCGCCGTCGCGGCGAATTTTTCGGTGCGGAATCCGGCTCATGAACTACGAGCCCGCCAGATCATCCGTACACTGTCGCATAAGCCGGTGACCTGCGCGCACGAATTGACTTCGAAGCTCGATGCTCCGAGACGTGCGCTGACGGCGGCGTTGAACGCTCGGCTCACACCGCAAATCCGGCACCTGATCGCGGCGCTGTCGCGCGTTCTCGCCGACGAGTCGATCGATGCCCCGCTGATGATCGTGAAGGGCGACGGCTCGTTGATGAAAGCGGACGTCGCCCTGGAATATCCTGTCGAGACCATCCTCTCCGGTCCGGCCGCGAGCGTGGTCGGCGCCGGATTTCTGACCGGGCTCGTGGATTTCGTGGTATCGGACATGGGGGGCACCACCACCGACGTTGCGGTGGTGTCGGCCGGCCGGCCGGTCATCAGAGCCGAGGGCGCTCTCGTCGGCGCCTGGCGAACCATGGTCGAGGCCGTGGACGTCCGCACCAGCGGTCTCGGAGGCGACAGCGAGGTGTACTTCGACCGCCAGCTCCGGTTGGCCGCGGGTCCGCGCAAAGCCATGCCCCTCAGCTTGTTGGCCCACACCTTCCCCGACACGCTCGCACAGTTGCGCAGCATCGCGGACCTCGAGCGACTGCCCGACTACCCGACCCAATTCGCGTTTCGGACCCCCGGGCGTACGCCGCCCGCGCATGCTTCACCGGCCGAGCGGCACCTCTGGGAAGCGCTGCGCCTCGAACCCCTGCACCTCTCTTCCGTGGTCCGCAGCAATTCGGGACTCGAGACGCTGCGCCGGCTCGCCGACGCCGGCCTGGCGACCATAGCGGGCTTTACTCCGAGCGATGCCATGCACGTGCTCGGCCGTCAGCACGGCTGGGTTCGCGAAGCCGCGCAGTGCGGCGCCCGCATCCTGGCGACCGAAGAGCGCAATGCGCGGGCCGCGCGCGCCGCGGCTTCGCCGGAGGCGATCTGCGAGCGCGCGTACGAGCACGTGGTTCGCGAGAGCGGCCGTCTCCTGCTCGGCGCAGCACTGGCTCATGATCCCGGTATCGAGGCGCGTGCCGGGCGCTGGGGAGTGCTTGGTGATCGGCTGGTGGAAGACACCGTGGCCGGGCGGCAATTCTCGGGTCTGATGCAGGCGACTCTCGGCCTGGCGCGGCCGCTCATCGCGATCGGCGCTCCGGTCGGCGCCTATTATCCGGAGGTGGCGCGCCGCCTCGGCGCGCCACTGGTCATCCCCCCGCATGCCGCGGTTTGCAATGCCGTGGGTGCCGTTGCGGGCGTGGTTTCTCAGGCAGTCGACATACTCGTCAATCAGCCGTCATTCAAGGTCTTTCGAGTCCACGATCCGGCGGGAAGCCGGGATTACCCTGATGCCGAGCCCGCGCTCGAACATGCACGGCGCGTTTCCCGCGAGCTCGCGCTGGCCGCCGCGCGACGCGCCGGCGCGGCGGCGCCGCATGTCGAGACGAACGTCACCGAAAAGCTCGCACATGTCGGACCCGGTGCCGATTATCTCGCCGAGGCCGTGGTGCGCTCCACCGCCACCGGGCGGCCGCTCGCGGGTCACACCGGCGTATGCATCGCGCGTATCGGATAAAAGCATATCGTTGGATCGGCATATCGGATAATGGCATGCCGCCGGCACGGTCATTTTCCTATACTGATTTTTTCCCCACGCCCGGCGCAGCATCATGAAACAGCCCGATGAACAACCTGGCCGGCGCAACCGGCGCCGCGCCACGGGCGCCGAAGTAAGTCACGCCGTGTTCGACCGCACGCGGTCCTACCGTCACTTGCGCAACCCCTTCGAGCCGCTCAAGGTGTTTTCCGACGATCAGGTGTCGGCCATCCACGATGCTGCGCTCGTCATGCTCGAGACGCAGGGCATGAAGGTGCTGTCGGCCGACGCTCGAAGGGCGTATCGCGATGCCGGGGCCGACGTCGATGAGACCACGGAGACCGTGCGGCTCGGCCGCGACCTCGTCGCGGCTTCGTTAAGCGCGGCACCACGCGACATCACGCTGCACGCGGTGGACCCGGAACGGCATGTTCCGCTCTCCGGTAGATGCGTCGCTTTCGGTCCGACTTCGGGCCCGCCCAACATCATGGACACGGCGCGCGGCCGGCGCGCCGGCACCTTTGAGGATTTCTGCAATATCACCAAGCTGTGCCAAAGCTTCGAGGTCATCCATTTTCTCGGCGGCGCCACCGAACCTCAGGACATTGCCGTCAACGTGCGGCATCTGCACGTGACGCGTGCCCAGCTGATGCTGTGCGACAAGATCCCTTTCATTTTTTCGCGCGGCCACGGCCAGATCGCCGACAACTTCGAACTCATCCGACTGGCGCATGGGATCACGCCCGAGGAGTTCCGTTCCCGTCCCTACACGTACACCATCATCAATACGAATTCGCCGCTGCAGCTCGACATTCCGATGGCCGAAGGGATCATGGATTTCGCGGCTGCCGGTCAAGTACTGGTGATCACCCCATTCACTCTGGCCGGCGCGATGGCACCGGTGACCATCGCGGGCGCGCTGACACTCGCGCACGCAGAAGCGCTCGCAGGACTCACCCTTGCCCAAATCGTGAAACCCGGAGCGCCCATCGTCTACGGCAGCTTCACGTCGAACGTGGATATGAAATCGGGATCGCCGGCGTTCGGTACTCCGGAATACGTGAAGGCGGCTTTCGGCGCGGGCCAGATGGCGCGATTTCTCGGCCTGCCGTGGCGATCCTCGAACGCCACGGCCTCGAACATCCCCGATGCGCAGTCGGCCTATGAGTCGCAGATGAGCCTGTGGGGCGCCTTGTTCGGCGGCTGCAACTTCGTCCTGCACGCGGCAGGCTGGCTCGAAAGCGGGCTGACAACCTCGTACGAGAAGTTCATCCTGGACATCGAAATGCTGCAGATGTTTGCCGAGGTGTTTCAGCCGGTCGGCGCAGCGCCCTCCGATCTCGCGCTCGACGCCGTTGCCGAGGTGGGGGCCGGAGGCCATTTCTTCGGATGCGCACATACGATGGAGCGATATCGCAGCGCGTTCTACGCGCCTCTGGTCTCCGATTGGCGCAATTCCGGCAGTTGGGCCGACGACGGCGCCAAAACGGCCACCGAGCGGGCGAGCGGCATTTGGCAGGACGTACTGACGCGTTATGTCGCCCCGCCACGCGATCCCGCGGTCGTCGAAGCCCTGGACTCCTATGTGGCCCGCCGCACGGCAGAGGGCGGCGCGCCGCCGGTGACCTGAATGTCGCATCCCGGCATGCTGCAGTCGCAATACCACAACTCTCGACCGGAGTTGCGACTTACCATGCAGCCTACGCGGCCCGCGTAACGTACGGTGGCGGCTCGAAAAATTACACATGGAGACGTAGATGACGGAGCCGAATGACGGGGAATTCGACTTAGGCAGCCTCAATGACGAGGAGCTCGCCGAACAGGTCCACGACGACCTGTACAACGGACTGAAATCCGAAGTCGAGGAAGCCACTCGCATCTTCCTGAAGCGGGGCTGGTCGGCCGAGCGCGTACTGAATGACGCCCTGGTGGAAGGCATGCGCATCGTCGGCATCGATTTTCGCGACGGCATCCTGTTCGTTCCGGAAGTCCTGCTTGCCGCGAACTCGATGAAGGGCGGAATGGAAATCCTGCGCCCGTTGCTGGCGGAAACCGGCGTCGAACCGATCGGCAAGATCGTCATCGGTACGGTCAAAGGCGACATTCACGACATCGGCAAGAATCTCGTATCGATGATGCTCGAGGGCGCCGGCTTCGAGGTCATCGATCTTGGCATCAACAATGCCGTCGAAAAATATCTCGACGCCCTCGACAAGCACAAACCCGACATCCTCGGCATGTCGGCGCTGTTGACCACCACGATGCCCTATATGAAGGTCGTCATCGATACCCTGAAAGAGCGCGGCATCCGCAACGATTACATCGTGCTCGTCGGGGGCGCGCCGCTCAACGAGGAATTCGGCAAGGCCGTCGGCGCCGACGCCTATTGCCGCGATGCAGCCGTGGCGGTCGAGACCGCCAAAGGGTTGATCGCCGCGCGGCGAGCCGCCGCGGCGGCGCACTGAGCGCGATGTCCGCGGTGGCGCAAGAGGACGGCCAAGGACTGCTGATCATCGCCTGCGGCGCGCTGGCGCATGAAATTATCGCGCTCCGCCGGGCGAACGGCTGGAATCGCCTGGACGTGCGCTGCCTGCCGGCTGATCTTCACAATCGTCCCGAACAGATTCCCGCCGCCGTGCGCAGCGCTATCCGCGCATCGCGCGACCGTTACCGCTCGATATTCGTCGCGTACGGCGACTGCGGCACCGGCGGTTTGCTCGACGAGGTATTGCGCGAAGAAGGCGCCGAGCGGATCCCCGGCGCTCATTGCTACGAGTTCTTCGCCACCGGACCCGTGTTCGCCGATCTTGCCGAGGCAGAACCGGGAACGTTCTACCTGACGGATTTTTTGTTGCGCCATTTCGAGCGCCTGGTGATCCGCGGGCTGGGACTGGATCGCCACCCGGAATTGTTCCCAACCTATTTCGGTAATTACCGCAGACTCGTCTACCTGGCACAGTCGCCGCCGCCCGAGGCGGAAAGCCATGCTCGGGCGATTGCCGAGCGCATGGGACTCGCCTTCGAGTATCGCGCAACCGGTTATGGCTCTCTCGAGACCAGCATGCGCGGGGCCGTTGACCATGCGAGTGGCCGGCGCAACGAGACCGCACTTCCATGGCCTCGTTGATCATCATTTCGTGGCGTGATATTCCGGCGCAGGTCATCGTCAAGCGTGGCCGCGAAGCCGCGAAAGTGCAGCTCTCGCACCGCTTTCAGGAAGCGGTCGACCGCGCCGCGATGCGTGCCGGCAAAGGAAGCTCGGACGCCTATCTCGCCGACTGGCAGCGCAGCGCACCACGTCCGTGCGGCGAAGATCTGAAGGCGGAGGCAGCGGCGGAGGCGGCCCGCCTCGAGGCGAAATTCACCGATCAGGATCTCGAGCGGCTGGTTCGCGCCAAAGGCGTCGATGCGATTGCCGCCGGCGCGTCTGCCGCGGCGGTAGACTTAGGGAAGCCAGCCACTTCGCCCGACGAGCCTGCCTGATGTACGGCGTGAGGCTGTGGTCGGTGCGCCGAGCACGCGGCATGAACACCTTCTATCGCGGGTTCGAGTCGCTGCTGGTGCGCCTTCATCCTCTGTTCAAGGCGCTCGGGTATGAACGCCTCGAGCGGCCCGTCGCCGCCGTCGAGAAAGCCGTCAAAGGGTTGTTGTTCGACTGCCGCATGTGCGGGCAATGCATCTTGAGTTCCACCGGCATGTCCTGTCCGATGAACTGTCCGAAGTCCTTGCGCAATGGGCCGTGCGGCGGCGTGCGCGCCAACGGCAATTGCGAAATCATCGAGGGTATGCCCTGCGTTTGGGTCGAGGCCTTCGAAGGCAGCAGGCGCATCCCGGGCGGCGTCGAGGCGATGAGCAAGGTGCAGTTCGCGGTCGATCAACGGCAGCAGGGCCGGTCGTCGTGGCTGCGCGTGGCTCGCGAAAAGGGTTGCGAAAAGGCCGGCGGCACCCCGCAGGCCCCGGCATGAAATTCGACGACGAACCGATCGTACCCGGCTACCCCCTGCCCATTCTTCCGGGTCACACCTCGCCGGGACGTTTCGAGCGCGTCCTGCGCGCGGGAAGCTTCGCGGTCACCACCGAGCTTGCTCCGCCGGACTCGGCCGATCCGGAAGACGTGTACAAGCGGGCACGGGTGTTCGATGGCTACGTCGATGCCATCAATGCGACCGACGGCAGCGGCGCGAACTGCCATATGTCCAGTCTCGCGGTTTGTGCCTTGCTGACGCGCATCGGCTATGCACCGATCATGCAGATCTCATGCCGCGACAAGAACCGCATCGCGATTCAGGGCGATATCCTGGGCGGCGCGGCGATGGGTGTCTGCAACATGTTGTGTCTGACCGGGGACGGGGTCCAGGCGGGTGATCATCCGCAGGCGAAACCGGTGTTCGATCTGGACTGCGTCTCTCTGCTCGAAATCGCGCGCAACCTGCGTGATGAACACCGGTTCCAAAGCGGGCGCAAGATCACCTACGCCCCGCGCGTCTTCTTCGGTGCGGCGGAAAATCCCTCCGGCCTGCCCCATGCCTGGCGGGCACAGCGCCTGGCCAAGAAAATCGCGGCCGGCGCGCAATTCATTCAAACCCAGTATTGCTACGACCTGCCGTTGCTGCGCGCGTTCATGCAGCACGTCGAGGAGCTTAGGCTCATCGACAAGGTCTTCATCCTCGCGGGTGTCGGCCCGCTGCGTTCGGCGAAAACGGCCGAGTGGATGCGCAAGCACGTGCCCGGCATGCATGTTCCCGACAGCATCATCGCGCGGCTTCAGGGAGCTTCGGATCAGGCGCGCGAGGGCCGAAACATCTGCATCGAGCTGATCCAGCAGGTGCGCGAGATCCCCGGCATCAGCGGCGTGCACGTCATGGCCTACCGCCAGGAAGAATCGGTGGCCGAGATCGTCGATCGATCCGGCGTTCTTCAAGGCCGCGCCCCCTGGTATCCGGGCCGCGACACATCCCCAGTATCCCAAAGGACCGCTTAATGACCGACACCGTCATCAGTTCCGCCACCAGGGAAGTCGTCATCGGCTTCGATCGTCCCTTCGTCATCATCGGCGAACGCATCAATCCGACCGGACGCAAGATCCTCGCCGCCGAAATGGCGGCGGGCGACTTCAGCCGCGTCGAGGCCGATGCGCGCGCCCAGGTCGAGGCCGGCGCTCACATGCTCGACGTCAATGCGGGCATCCCGCTCGCCGACGAGCCGGCGATCCTCGCGCGCGCCGTGCAACTGGTGCAATCCATCACCGACGTCCCCCTGTCGATCGACTCCTCGATCGTCGCCGCACTCGAAGCGGGGCTCGCCGTCTACAAGGGCAAGGCCCTGGTCAACTCGGTGACCGGCGAAGACGAACGGTTGGAATCGGTGTTGCCGCTCATCAAGAAATACGGTGCGGCGGTGATCGCCATCTCGAACGATGAGACCGGGATTTCCGAAGACCCGGACGTACGCTTCGCCGTGGCCAAGAAAATCGTCGAGCGCGCCATGGACTACGGTATCCCGGCCTGCGACGTCGTCGTCGATCCATTGGTCATGCCCATCGGCGCCATCAACCAGGCCGGAGTGCAGGTCATGCGCCTGGTGCACCGCTTGCGGACGGAACTCAAGGTCAACACGTCGTGCGGCGCCTCCAATATCAGCTTCGGGCTGCCGAACCGCGACGGCATCAACAGCGCATTCCTCACCATGGCGATGGGCGCCGGCATGACCTCGGCCATCACCAATCCGCTGCATGTCGAAGTGGTCAAAGCCGTCATGGGCGCCGACGTCATGCTCGGGCATGATCCGGACTGCGCACGATGGATCCGCCGCTTTCGCGAGGCGCCGCCGCCCGGCGCCCCGGGTGCCGACGCGCCGCGTGGACGCCGCGAAGGCGGTCACCGCCGGCGCCCGGCCTGACGAGCCCCTCGAATGGCGTCCCGAACTCCTCTTGTCGTCTTCATGCCCTCGGGAAAGCGGGGTCATTTTCCCGTCGGTACCCCGCTGCTGCAGGCCGCGCGCAGCCTCGGCGTCGACATCGACTCGGTGTGCGGAGGCCGCGGCCTGTGCGGCCGCTGTCAGGTGCTGGTCGCCGATGGGGAGTTCGCGAAGCTCGGGGTGACTTCGTCGAGCGCCAGCCTGTCGCCGTTCAGCGAGCCGGAAATGCGCTTCTCGCGGCGCGCTCCGCTCGCTGCGGGCCGGCGCTTGTCCTGTTCGGCGCGCGTCGAGGCCGATGTGGTGATCGACGTGCCCGCCAGCAGCCAGGTGCATCGCCAGGTGGTGCGCAAGGAAGCCGATGCGCGCGTCCTCGTGCTGAATCCGGTGGTGCGCCTGCACTACGTGCAGGTGAAGGAACCGGACATGCACGATCCTTCCGGCGACCTGCGCCGGCTGTTCGAGGCACTGGAATCGGAGTGGGGCCTTACGGATCTGGCCTGCGATCTATCGGCGCTGCAAACCCTGCAGCCCGCCCTGCGCGCCGGCACGTGGCAGGTCACCGTGGCGGTGCACGCCGGGAAGCAAGTCATCGGGATCTGGCCGGGACTGCATGAGCGTAGCTTTGGCATCGCCATCGATGTCGGATCGACGACCATTGCCGCGCATCTGTGCGATCTTCAGAGCGGCGACGTCGTCGCCTCCGCCGGCATCATGAATCCGCAGATCCGCTTCGGCGAGGATTTGATGAGCCGCGTCTCGTATTCGATGATGAATCCCGGCGGAGCCGCCTTGATGACGGCGGCCGTGCGCGAAGCGCTGTCCGGTCTCGCGGCGGACGTGGCGCGAGATGCCGGCATTTCGCACGAGGACATTCTCGAGGCAACGCTGGTCGGCAATCCCATCATGCATCACCTGCTGCTCGGGATCGATCCGGTGGAACTCGGCGGCGCGCCGTTCGCCCTCGCGGTCGATCATTCACTGACGCTGCGGGCCAATGTCATCGATCTGAAATTGAACCGCAACGCGCGAATTTACGTGCTGCCGTGCATCGCCGGACACGTGGGTGCCGATGCCGCGGGCATGGTGCTCGCCGAACGTCCCGATCTCGACGCCGAGATGACGCTACTGGTGGACGTCGGCACCAACGCGGAAATCGTGCTCGGCAACAACCAACGGCTCGTCGCCTGTTCCAGTCCCACCGGCCCCGCATTCGAAGGCGCCCAGATCAGCTGCGGTCAACGCGCAGCCCCCGGGGCGATCGAGCGGGTGCGCATCGACCGCGAAACGCTCGAGCCGCGCTTCAAGGTTATCGGCTCGGACCTGTGGTCCGACGAGCCGGGTTTCAATGAAGCCACGGCCGCCACCGGCATCACCGGTGTTTGCGGGTCCGGCATCATCGAAATCATCGCGGAGATGTACCTCGCCGGCATCCTCAATCAGGACGGCGTTCTCGACGGCAGATTGTCCTCACGCTCGCCCCGCATCGTGGCCAATGGCAGGACGTTCGCGTACCTGCTGCATCAAGGCGCGGTGGAAATGAAAATCACCCAGACCGACGTGCGCGCAATTCAGCTGGCGAAGGCTGCGCTGTACGCGGGTGTCGCACTTCTCATGGAAAGGCTCGGCATCGATCACGTCGATCGCATTCGCCTCGCGGGTGCGTTCGGCAGCCACATCGACGTCAAGTACGCGACCATCCTCGGGATGATTCCCGACTGCGATCTTGCGCAGGTGCGCTCGGCCGGAAATGCCGCCGGCACGGGTGCGCGCATCGCGCTGCTGGACTCGACGTCACGCGGCGTCATCGAAACGTTGGTCACGCGCATCGAGAAAGTGGAGACCGCCATCGAGCCGCGCTTTCAACATCATTTCGTGGAGGCCATGGCCATCCCGCACAAGACGGCGGGTTACGCGAATCTGCGAAAGGTGGTCGATCTGCCCGCCCCCAAGGAATCGAAGAGCCAATCCGAAACACGCGGGCGCCGGCCGCGCCGTCCGGAGAAATCGAACACGGAGTAGCCTGAAGCTACTTTCCGGGCCCGTACCTCGCTAGCCAGTCCTCACGTTTTGGCATCGGAGGCGGCGGATAGCGGCCCATCTTGGAGTTCCAGTAAGCCCATGAGCGAGGATCGATGATGCCGGGAGGTGCCCGGTCCAACGCGTCGCGGAAATCCTCATCCGAAACATACTCGCGGATCACCCTCATATCCTCATGCCGCGCGTATGTCATTGCATATGCCATGAATCGGACTGGGTCTGCGAGCGCCCGCTCGGGCGGCTCGAACCAGATGATTCTTGGGACGACACCCAAAATTTGCGGCGTGGCAGGAATAGGTCTCATAACTCGTAGCCGCGGTCCTGATCGATTTGCCGGGTGGGCTCGCCAAGACTGGGCAGGTGGTCCAGGTCGACTTCACGAGCCGCCGTGGCGAGACGTATTTTCATGTCCTCAGGAAGTTGTCGCAGATTTCCGTCGTCAAAGAAGGAGAGAGCTTTCAGAGTGATTTGAGGATTGAAAGTCGAGCCGTAAAGCCGTTGCGCAGCAGACAAAGCGAGAGGCAAATCCACTTTGCCTGCTGTAATGAGCGCGTCAATGTCGAAGTAATCCTTGGCCTCCGCGCGTATCTGAACCACCGATGCCTTGGTACCCGCGAGATCCAGCAGGGAAGCAACGCCAAGTCCGTTATCCTCGGCTACGACTGCCGCGGAGAGTCGCGGTAGATTCGGCACCCCAAAGAACGACACCTTGACTGGCCCACGACGATCGACAATCGCGCTCAACGTGTTCTTATCACGCTGGATGATATTCGCACCTTTCAGAAACGATATTCCCTGCTCGATCTGAGAAGGATCCAGCGCGCGGCTGCCAAAGAAATCGAAGTCCACGGAATTCCGATGCCCCAGATGCAGCGCCACCGCCGTTCCACCATAAAGCACGAATTCGCGGGATAGTTCGGATAGCTCGCTCCAAAGCGTCCTCTGCGGCGGGGCGAGAATTTCAAGATGCGGGGAAAAATGCTTCATTGCTGGTACATGCGATTGAGCTTGCGTGCCACGTTAGGCGCTCCGACGGAGATTCTGCAAGTCACAGTCGTTCGAGGGGGCCTGTCGAGCCTTCGGTGGCGGATCCGGTTCTCTTCACTCCAAATTCGTGAAATTGCGACTTCAGTTGCGCGCAGCGACCTCGTCGATATGGTTGAGCAGATCCGCGGGATCCGCGTAGACACGAAACGCGCCGGCGCGTGCGAGCTCTTCCTCGCCGTAGCCTCCGGATAGCAAACCCACGCCGAGCGCCCGTGCGCGCTGCGCGGCGATCATGTCCCAAATGCTGTCGCCCAGCACCAGCGAGTCGTGGATGTCGACGCCGAGACGGGCGGCCGCCGTGAGGAACAGATCCGGATCGGGTTTGGCGTACTTGACCTGATCGCGCGTGACCACCGGCACTCTATTGGGATCGACCCCGAGCGCGGCCAAATTGGGCCCCGCGGTTTCCATTCGCCCGCTGGTTGCGATTGCCCAAGGCGTGCCCTGGGCCGTCAGGTAGTCGAGCAGTTCGCGCGCACCGGGCAGCGGGCGCACGCCCACGGACAGGGCCTTGTACGCCTCGGCGTGGCGAACGCGGAGGCGCTCCAGACGTTCCGGTGTGCTGTCGAACCCGGTTTCGCGCAGCAGTATATTCGTGAATAAACCGCCGCTCATGCCGATCTTGCGATGAATGCGCCAGACCGACAGCGGAATGCCTTCAAGATCGAGCGAGGATTTCCAGGCGAGCACATGCTGATACACGCTGTCGATCAGGGTGCCGTCGAGATCGAACAGAAAGGCGGTCTTGTTGCGTGTCATCGTCAGACATTAGAGTCGGGAGAAGCCGCCTTGCGCCGCGCCATGTAGTCGAGCAGAGCCTCATCGATGGCTGGGTCCATCGGCGGCGGCACATACTCGGCCAGCTGCTTTTTCCACAGCGTATTCGCGCGCTTGGTCATGTCGGGCGAACCCTCGGCCTCCCATTGCTCGTAGCTATTGTTGTCGGCCAGCGGCGAGCGGTAGAA
>JAXDQI010000161.1:0-18797 GCA_034667965.1 Gammaproteobacteria bacterium | reverse complement strand
AATTGCAAGACATTAATGACATAACTTTCATTGTTTGAAGCTATGCCCAGCTTCTTCACTGTGTCGGCAGAGACGACATTTGGGAACGATTTCCGTAGTTGAGAAATCATCTGCGCCACATTACCGGCGCCCGAGATGTATGGAAAAGTAGCCATCGATCGCTCCTAATTTGTTAGCCTTCGACCGCTGCGTAAGCCCATAGCCGGCCCTCGCGAAGCCTGCGCAACTCTTTCGACACCACTAGTCGCCGGATCGGATTGGACAGGTGAGTCAGCGGATAGATGTGCCCCCGAGTCTCCAGCTCTTGTCGCACCTCTGACAGGTGACGGCATTCAGAAAAGAAGTTTTCGAAAATCAGGTCCCTCAGATGTTGCATGGGACCAGTCGCCTTTTGGGATCTGCGTTCAGAACCCGGCACTGCAATTAGTTGCCGCGCCACCGGCACCAGTGCGCTGCTTGTCGAAGAGATCGGACCACGGTACAGGTTCAGGATGCGAGCGATCTCTTCCGGCGAGCCGTCTACCATCACCTTGGTACCGTCTGAAAGATCGATATTTGCCGTTGCCATGTCTCAACTCCGCTATCGCTCACCCAGGGTCCCGCAGCCTTTAGCTTGTGACCAATATATCTGCGTTGGTTCCCACATACAAGAATTTTTCTTGACTTTTTTTTTATAATCTAATATGCATTAGCCATGCTTGTCTATGACTACCGGCGCTTGTTCCGGTTCGGGCGTCAGACAGCGGCATGACTATGCTGCGAATCAGGGAGCGCTACTTTCAGGAGCTCAGTATCAATTCGCGTAGAAATGCAGGTTTCTTTTCCGTGTCTCAGCGCCAGAGCTGGAACAGCCAAAGCGCTTCCAACAGTTTGACCGGCGATCAGGTTTGAGTGGCATCAGGTTTAGACGTGAATCAGCGCGCTTTTGAGTGCTGTCTACCATGGCCTAAATTATATTTTTATCTTGTTTATATTATTGAATTTATTCTTTTTTATTTGGACTAATCTAATAATGTAGACATAGTAATAAATGACTATATAGACAATATAGTCTATGACTGATGGTGCTCGTTCCGGTTCGGGCGTCAGACAGCGGCATGACTATGCTGCGAATCGGGTCAAAAAAAGGAGGCATCCCGTTGCCGCATCCCTCAAGTATCTCAAGATCAACGTTTCGGTCCGGCTTTGAAATCCGCCTCGACGCCACCTCTTCGGCAGGGTCCTGGCCTCTGCTCTGGCAGCGCACCGACGGTCGGGTCAAGTGCAGAGTGCGCGGAGTCAATAGTGAAGAGATAGTTACGCTTTGCCTTCCAGGAGCTAACTATGCGAGCAGCCTTATACGCGCGGGTGTCAACAGACGAGCAACGCAAAGAATCGATCGACGATCAACTGCGCGAGTGCCGAGAGTTATGTCACCGTCACGGCTTTGAGACCGTTGCCGAATTCAGCGACAAGGCTCGGTCCGGCAACGAGGCAAATCGTCCCGGCTATCAGAAGCTTCTGACGTCGGCGCGAAGCCGCAAGTACGATGTGATTGTCGCTCACGAGCTCTCGCGGCTTTGGCGGAGCGAATCCGAAATGCACGCCATCAAGGAAGAACTCGACTACCTAGGCGTGCACATCGTCACCGATGACGGAATCGATACACGCATTGTGGGCATGGAGATTCTCTTGGCGGTCAAAGGCGCGATCGCCAAACAGGAACTTCGCCAAATCGCACATCGAACCCATCGGGCGCTCAAGGGGTTGGCATTAGCCGGAAAGAGCGCCGGCGGAAAGTGTTACGGATATATCGCCGCGAGCAAATCGGCATCAGGCGGCCGCGAGATCAATGAAGCCGAGGCCCGCGAGGTTCGACGGATATTCCTTTGGTACTCGGCGGGCAAGAGTCCACGTTGGATTGCCGATCGGCTGAACTTGGAGCGAGTTTGCTCGCCGGGCAGCGGCTGGCGAAAATCTGCGCGAAAACGCGAGGGCAAATGGCTGGCGTCAACCGTTTACGGGGATCCAAGGCGCGCAAACGGCATCCTGAACAACGAGATCTATGTCGGCCAATGCATATGGAATCGTCGACGGAGCAGAAAAAAGCTGAGATCCGGCGATCGCGAATTTCTCATGCGGCCAAAGAATGAGTGGATCGTCACCTCTCAGCCGGAACTCCGCATCATTCCTCAGGCGCTCTGGGACAAGGCAAAAGAGCGCCAGCGCAAGCAAGCGGCGCACATCGGCGCCCGAGTGCGTGGAGGCCTCTCAAGGCATAAGGCTCGCGTAACCGGCACTTATCCAAAGTACCTTCTTTCCGGCGTACTTCAATGCGGCATCTGCGGCAGCAATCTGGTGGTATCCGGTCCCAGGCAAGGCTATATGTGCGCGAGCCGTGCCAATGGCGGATTAAACGCGTGCGGTAATAAGCTGCGCCTACCTCGGAAGCTCTTGGAGAGCCGACTGCTTACATGGATGAGAAGCATCTTGTTAGGCAGCGATGTTGACCGTTGCATTCTCCGCGCCTGGAACGCAAGGTTCGCCAAGAGGCTCTCCGACCGAGGGGCTTCGGACCTGCGAAGCGCGGTCCATGCCAACGAGCTGCGCACCGAAATATCGAACATCGTGGAAGCCATCGCGCAGGGCGGCCTGAAGTCGAGCGCAGCGCTCGGTGAACGACTCCAATACGCAGAATTGCAACTCGCGGCCGAAGACGAATGCGATGAAAGCGCGCCAGAACAGCGCAAGCCACCGTCGAAGGAGTTCTACTCCCGATTCCTGGCTACGATTTCGGAAAGATTTGGGGAGAACGCACGCGAGACTCGGGCAACGCTGCGAGACCTCGCGGGTGGCCCTATAAAAATTGCGCCGAAGAACAACAATTCGACAGAGTTCGTTGTCAGCTGCGCGCTGAGCCGCGCGACCTGTTCGAGGGTTTTAGACTGAACGATCGATAAATAAAGGCATGTGCTGGTAGCGCCCTATAGGGGAAACCAACAAGATATATCAAGTAAGTACTTGATTTTAAAGGAGAAATATAAATTATGGTAGCGGGGGTAGGATTTGAACCTACGACCTTCGGGTTATGAGCCCGACGAGCTGCCAGACTGCTCCACCCCGCACCGGATTAGCCGCCCATTGTACCGGCTACTTTGGTTAATGCAAGTACGGATGGATGCTCCGCCAGGGGCCCGCAACTACGGGAGCGCGTGCTGACAGATCGTAATCAACGCGGCGGGCGCAACGCCGAGACCGAAAACCAGCAAGGCATTGGCGCTCAAGAGTGAGCGCATCAAGAGTGAACCGCCGAGCACCGCCGAATCCGTGGGATCATCGAAATACATGAGCTTGACGATGCGCAGGTAGAAGAACGCGCCCACTACGGAGAACAACACGGCGACGACGGCCAACCACGTGTAGTTGACGTTGAGCACCGCTTGAATGACTCCCAGTTTTGCCCAGAAGCCGACGAACGGCGGCAGGCCGGCGAGACTGAACATCAGAATCGCCATCATGCCCGCGAACCAGGGGCTCCGTGCATTGAGACCCTTGAAATCCACCAGCTTATCGGCCTCGAACCCCTGCCGCGCCAGCAGAAGGATCATGCCGAATGCCCCGCACGCGACGACCACGTAGCTGATCATGTAGAACATGGCGGCCTGATAGCCCTGCGACGTGCCGGCCAAGATGCCCAGCAAGATGTAGCCGATGTGCGAGATGGTCGAATACGCCAGCATTCGCTTCAAATTGGTCTGTGCCACCGCAACCACGTTGCCGATCGCAATCGACAGCACCGACAGAACCACCAGCATCTGGCTCCAATCCGCCTGAGACCCCGCCAATGCCTCAGGCAGGATTCGCATGGCCAGGGCGAAGGCCGCGAGCTTCGATGCCGTGCCGATGAACACGGTCACGCACGTCGGCGAGCCTTCGTACACGTCGGGAATCCACATGTGGAATGGCACGGCGCCGAGCTTGAATCCGATGCCGACGATGAGGAATGCGATGCCGAATATCAAGCCGACATCGTCGGCGAAACCGTTGTGAACGGCCGCGGCGATCGTCGAGAGCTCCAGGCTTCCGGTGACGCCGTAGACGATGGACATTCCGTACAGCAGCGTGCCCGAAGCCATGGAGCCGAGCACGAAGTACTTGATCGCCGATTCCGCGGCGACGCCGGATTCGCGGTCAAAAGCCACCATGGCGTAGAGACACAGCGACATCAATTCCAGGCCCAGATACAGGGTGATCAAACTCGCCGCGGAAGTCAGCACCATTCCGCCCAAGGTGGCGAACAAGCCCAGCACGTAGTACTCGCCCTTGAGGATCTCACGGCGGCGCAGGTAGTCGGTGGAATAGACGAACACCACCGCCACCGTCAGCAGCGTGACGACTTTGAGCACCTGCGCCATGCGGTCCAGCTCGAACAATCCGCCGAGCGCCACCACCCGCGTCGACACCGGCTGAGACACCGCCAGTATGGCCGTCACGAGCAGCGAAATCACCGCAAGCACACCGGTCCAGTGGCGCTGCGCATCGGTCAGCAAGAGATCCAGCATTAGAATGGCGCAGGCAGCCAGGCTCAGGAAAATCTCGGGCCCGGCCAGACCGATGCCTGCGTTGAAATCGGCGACGCTGAAAGAGTTCATGGCAACCTTAGGGAGCGATCTTCGAGACCAGCAACTGCTGGGCTAAATGGTGCGTCGATGCGCTCATGGCGTCGAGCAAGGGCGCGGGCCACAGGCCGAACAGCAGCACGGCCGCCGCCAGCGCGGAGAGCACGAAGAATTCCCGGCCGTTCAGGTCCCGCAAGGCGGCGACCTTGTCATTCGCGACCTCGCCGAAGATCACGCGCTTGACCAGCCACAAGGTGTACGCCGCTCCCAGGACCAGCGTCGTACCGGCAAAGAATGCGTACCAGGCGTTGGCTTTGAACGATGCCAGAATCACCAGAAATTCGCCGACGAAGCCTGACGTGCCGGGCAATCCGGCATTCGCCATCGCGAACAGGACCATGAACGCGGCGAATTTCGGCATGGTATTGACGACGCCGCCGTAGGCGGATATCTCGCGGCTGTGCACGCGGTCGTACAGGACGCCGACGCACAGGAACATGGCACCCGACACCAAGCCGTGCGAGAGCATTTGTACCAGTGCCCCGTCCATGCCCATCTGGATGCCCGCGGTCTTGCCGGTGTGCGCCACGATTTGAAACCCGATGAACGTCCCGAGGGTGACGAACCCCATGTGCGCGATCGACGAATAGGCGATCAGCTTCTTCATGTCACGTTGCGCCAGGGCGACGAACCCGATGTACACGACCGCAATCAAGGACAGCGCGATGATGAGCCAATCCAATTCGCGGCTCGCGTCCGGCGCGATGGGCAGGGAGAACCGAAGGAAGCCGTAGCCGCCCATCTTGAGCATGATGGCGGCCAGCACCACGGATCCCCCGGTGGGCGCCTCCACGTGCGCATCCGGCAGCCAGGTATGCACCGGCCACATCGGTACCTTCACGGCGAAGGCGGCAAAGAACGCCAGGAAGATGAAGGTCTGCTCGGTGAGGGTCAGCGGCATGCGCTGGAATACCGCCAGTTCGTAGCTGCCTGATTTCAGGTACATGTAGATCAGCGCCACCAGCATCAGCAGGGATCCGACGAAGGTGTACAGGAAAAACTTGATGGTCGCGTAGACGCGCCGCGGGCCGCCCCAAATCCCGATGATGATGAACATCGGAATCAGCATGGCTTCCCAGAATACGTAGAACAGCACACCGTCCAGCGCCGCGAACACGCCGATCATCAGCCCCTCCAAAATCAGGAAGGCCGCGAAGTATTGGGCGACGCGCTTTTCGACGTTTTGCCAGCTCGAGATCACGATCAGCACCGTGGTGAACGTGGTCAGGAGTATCAGCGGCATCGAAATGCCGTCCACGCCGATGTAGAACTCAGAGTGAATGGCCGGGATCCACGAGGAGCGCTCGACGAATTGCATCGCCGCCGTCCCGGTCTTGAAATACGCCCATAGCGGGACGCTGAAGACGAAGGTCGCGATGGAAACGGCCAGGGAGACCATGCGGGCAGCGCCGGGCCGATCGCCCAGTCCGAGCACCGCAAAACCGCCGGCAATGGGCAGCCAGATCAATACCTGGAGCAGATATTGATTCAGCATCATGGGCGCCAGATCAGCCATAGCAGCAACGAGGCCAAACCCAGAATCATGGCGAACGCGTAGTGGTACAGGTAGCCGGACTGCGCGTAGCGCATGATCGAACTGAACCACCCCACGAGCCGGGCGCTGCCATTGACCATGCCATCATCGATCATGACCTGATCGCCCATCCGCCACAGGCCGCCGCCAAGCGCCCGGGCGCCGGCGACGATGACGTTCTGGTTGAACCAGTCGAAGCCGTACTTATCCACCAGAATCGTGTTGAGCCATTTGAGCGAGCGCTCCGCGCCATCCGCCAGGGATGGCTTCCAGAGAAAGAAGATATATGCGGTCGCAACGCCGCCTGCGGCGAGCCACACCGGCAGCGCCGTCAAAGCCGACCATACGAAAGCGTCGGAGCCGTGAAATTCCTCCGCCAGGTGTTCGAGCACATTGTTGGCAGGCAGCACGTGGATCGCGCCTTCGAAGAAATCGCCGAACAACACAGGCTTGACGGTGAACCAGCCGATGAGAGCCGATGGAATGGCCAGCAGGATGAGCGGCACCGTCACCACCCACGGACTTTCGTGCAAATGCTCCCGAGTGTGATGATCCATGCGTTCCTTGCCGTGGAAGGTCATGAAGAACATGCGGAAGGTGTACAACGCGGTGATGAACACTCCCGAGAGCACGCACAAATACGCATAGCCTGACCCGGCGCGGTGCGAGGCCGCCACGGCATCGATCAACGAGTCCTTGGAAAAGAAACCCGACGTGCCTGGAAAGCCGATGAGGGCCAATGCGCCCACCAGGCAGGTCCAATACGTGATCGGCAGGTACTTGCGCAGGCCGCCCATTTTGCGCATGTCCTGTTCATGATGCATGGCCATGATCACCGAGCCCGCCGCGAGGAAGAGCAGCGCCTTGAAAAACGCGTGCGTCATCAAGTGGAAAATTCCGGCGCTGTACGCCGAGACGCCCAGCGCCACCGTCATGTACCCCAGTTGCGACAACGTCGAATATGCCACCACCCTCTTGATGTCGTTGTTCACCAATCCCAAGAGTCCCATGAAGAAGGCTGTGGTCGAGCCGATGATGAGCACGAACGACAGCGCCGTCTCCGACAGCTCGAACAGCGGTGACATTCTTGCCACCATGAAGATGCCGGCGGTCACCATGGTGGCCGCATGGATCAGCGCGGAGATCGGAGTCGGGCCCTCCATCGAATCGGGCAACCACACGTGCAACGGCACCTGCGCGGATTTGCCCATGGCGCCGATGAAGAGGCAAATGCACGTGAACGTGGCCGCCGACCAGCCCAAGGTGCCGCTGATGTGGATCTGGGCTCCCGCGAAGGCATCGGCGTGGGCGAACACGGTCCGGTAGTCGAGCGAACCGGTGTAGCGCAGCACCGCGGCAATGCCGAGCACGAACCCGAAATCGCCGACGCGATTGACAATGAAGGCCTTGAGATTGGCGAAAATGGCCGTCGGCCTCGTGTACCAGAATCCGATGAGCAGATACGACACCAAGCCCACCGCTTCCCAGCCGAAAAACAGCTGCATGAAGTTGTTCGACATCACCAGCATCAACATCGAGAACGTGAACAGCGAGATGTAGCTGAAGAAACGCTGATACCCATCGTCGTCATGCATGTAGCCGATGGTGTACACATGCACCATCAAGGATACGAAGGTCACCACCACCATCATCATCGCCGATAGATGGTCGATCAGGAATCCGACCTCCATCTTGATGCCGTCGGTCGCCAGCCACGTGTAAATCGTTTGATTGAACGGCGCCATGCCGTCGGCGACGAACTTCCAAAGCACGTACATCGACAGGCCGCAGGAAAGCCCGACTCCCGCGATGGTGACGCTGTGCGCGCCCGCGCGGCCGATGATCCGGCCGAACAGGCCCGCGACAATCGCCGCGACCAGGGGCGCGAGCGCAATCGTAAGATAGATCGACTGCATTTTTCGTCTGTACCCTTTCTTTTTTTCCCGGCTTTAACCCTGAAGCGTGTCGAGATCTTCGACGTCGATGGACCTGCGTTCCCGGAACAAAACGACCAGGATGGCCAGCCCGATGGCCGCTTCCGCCGCCGCGACGGTCAAGATGAAGAACACGAAAATTTGGCCGCCGATGTCGCCGAGAAAACGCGAGAACGCCACGAAGTTGAAATTGACGGCGAGCAGCATCAACTCGATGCACATCAGGAGCACGATGATGTTCCTGCGATTCAGGAACACGCCGGCCACGGCGATGGCGAACAAGATGCCCGACAGCGCCAATACATGAGTGAGGGTGATCACGTTCGTTTCTCCGAGGCCATTTTTACGATCCGGACCCGGTCCTTCGCCCGCACCGCCACCTGTTTTGCGATGTCCTGCGGCTTGCCGCCGCTACGGCGGCGCAGCGTCAGCACGATGGCGGCGACGCTGGCCACCAGCAGAATGCATGCCGCCACCTGTGCGGGATAGGCATATTGCGTGAACAGAGCCGTCCCAAGAGTGCGGGTATTGGAATAGTGCTCGGGCAGCGGCGGCGCAGTCTTCAAAGCGATGCCGCCGAGATGCTTGACGACGATCACGTTGATGATGGCGAAAACGACGAAGCCGGCCACGGCGACGGCCAAAGGCCAGTAGCCGGCCAAGCTCTTGCGGAATTCCTCGACATTGACGTCGAGCATCATGACCACGAACAGGAACAGCACCATGACGGCGCCGACGTACACCAGCACCAACACGATCCCCAGGAACTCCGCATCGAGCAAGAGCCAGATGACGGCGCTGTTGAAGAAGCACAGCACCAGGAGCAGCGCGCAGTGGACGGGGTTGCGCGCCAGGATCACGCCGAGCGCAGCGCAGATCAGCACCGCGGCGAACACGAAAAACAGAATCGTCGGAAACATCAACGATACCGCGCATCGGCGGCGCGATCGGCCGCAATCATGGCTTCGTAACGCTCGCCGATCCCGAGCAGCTTGTCCTTGCTCATGATGTTCTCGCCGCGGTTCTCCATGTGGTATTCGTGCAGCCGCGTTTCGACGATGGCATCCACCGGACACGCCTCCTCGCAGAATCCGCAATAGATGCACTTGAACAGGTCGATGTCGTAGCGCGTGGTCCGCCGCGTACCGTCGCTGGCGACGTCCGACTCGATGGTGATGGCGAGGGCCGGGCACACCGCCTCGCACAACTTGCATGCGATGCAGCGCTCCTCTCCGTTGGGATACCGGCGCAGCGCATGCAGCCCGCGAAAGCGCACGCTTTGCGGCGTCTTCTCCTCCGGGTAATTGATCGTTACTTTGCGCTGGAACATCCCTTTCAGAGTCACCCACAAGCCCTGGAGCAACTCCCAGAGCAGGAATGTCTTTATGAAGCTGCGTACACCTTGCATTAGGAATGCCCCTTCCACGGACCCACATGGAAGTACACCATGCAGCCCTCGACCAACAACCAGACCAGCGTTACCGGGATCAAGGCCTTCCAACCCAGCCGCATGATTTGGTCATACCGGTAGCGCGGAAATGTCGCGCGCAACCACAGGAAACCGAACATCGGAAACAGCGTCTTGAAACCGAGCCAGAAGAAGCTCGGAGTCGCGAGCAGCGAATCCTCGGGCAGCCAGCCGTCGAACGGCGACAGCCACCCACCGAAGAAGAACACCACCGTCAGCACCGAGATGAGGATCATGTTGACGTATTCGGCGATGAAGAACAGCGCGAACGCCATGCCCGAATAGTCGACGTGGAACCCGGCGACGATTTCCGATTCGCCCTCCGCCACGTCGAAGGGGGCGCGGTTGGTTTCGGCCACGCCCGAGATGAAGTACACCACCAGCAGCGGAAACAGCCAGAACCAGTTCCAGCTCAAGCCCCGGCCGTGCTGCGCCTGGATGATGTCGCCGATGTTGAGGCTGCCTGCCGCCATCAACACTCCCACCATGGCGAACCCCATCGCTATTTCATACGCAACGATCTGCGCCGCGGAACGCATCGCGCCCAGAAAGGCGTACTTGGAGTTGGCGGCCCAGCCCGCCAGGATGATGCCGTACACGCCCATCGACGTGAGGGCCAGAACATACAGCAGGCCCGCATCGATGTTCGCGAACGCTCGCGCCGGCGACAACGGAATGACGGCCCAGATGGCGAGCGCCGGTATCATCGCCAGGAACGGCGCAAGACGGAACAGGAAGCCGCTGGCATCGGCCGGGATGAGGATCTCCTTGAACATCAACTTCAACACGTCGGCGAACGGCTGCCCTGCTCCCGGAATCCACAGCAGATTGACGCGGTTCGGTCCCTTGCGCGCCTGTATCCAACCGATGATCTTGCGTTCCGCCAGCGTGTAGTACGCCATGACGAGGATGATGCACACCACGACGATCAATGCCTGCACCGCCGTCAGCAGAGGAAAGGTCCAGTACGGCGTGATCCTGTCGGACAACCAGTCGCGTATGGGGCTCCAATCCCACATGCTAGATCACGTCGCGGGCCAGGCGCCCGTCCTTGGTTTTGGCAAGGGCCTCGGATCCGCGCACCAGCACATCGACCTGATACGGCGGAATGTCGATCCAGAGTCCGGACGGTTCCGGCCCGCCATTGGCCGCATCGGCGCCGCCGACCGCGGGTGCGCCCATCGGCGTTCTGACGCCCGCCTCGACCGTCCCGCCCGGACCCGTCAGGCCCTCTCCGCACACGCTCCGGAGCGCCTCGCGGATTTCCTCGGAACTGATGTAGTCGATGCCCGGCACGGCGAGGAGATTCGCCAGCACCCGCAATACTTTCCACCCCGGCCGGCTGTCGCCGACCAGCTTCGCTGCGCCCGACCAACTCTGCCAGCGGCCCTCGATGTTGACATAGGTACCTGATGACTCGGCGAATGACCCGATGGGCAGGACGATGTGCGCCACCTCGCGCAGACTTGAAGACAGGTGCGTGGTAGCCGCCACCACCAGATCGGCGGCCCGCAGTGTGTCTCCGCCGGCTCGGAGATCAAGGGCCGGATCGATGCCGCCGAACAGCACGTAGGCCTTGAGCGTGGAATCCAACATGGCGCCGGCGGCGAGCCCCGGCGACCGCGCACGCCTCCCGCCGGGTTCTCGGTGGGGAACCGCTCCGGCGAGATAGGCCCCGGCGGCATTGGGTCCCTCGGTAATGATCGCCAGCCGCGCGCCGGTCAGCGACGCCAACAGGCCGGCAAGCCGCTTCAGCTCCGAGTAGGCGGGATGACGCTGTGCGAGATTACCGAGTATGACTGCGCGGCGGGTACCTGCAGCGAGCACGGCGGCCACGGACCTGTGATCGTCGCTGACCGTGGCACCCTTGAGGCCGGCAGGCGCGGGCTTGTTTGCCGCCGCCGCCGCCGCGTGCACGACGGCCGTGAGGTCGCCGACCAGATCACGCTCCGCCAGCCCATAGGCTGCCACCGGAAAAAGATACTCGAATACGCGCGGATTGAGGAACGCCACCTTGGCGCCGCCCTTGACCGCCGCCTTGCGGATCCGGTGCGCCAGCATCGGCATCTCGTGGCGCAGGTTCGAGCCGATGACGAGCACGCCCTCGAGTTTGTCGACGTCGGCGATCGGCATTCCGAGGTCCGGGTATGCGCCCTCGCCCTCCTGCGCTCGAAAATCGAGTTGGCGCAGGCGGTGATCGATGTTGCCGCACCCCAAGCCGCGGGCAATCCGCGCCAGCAGATACATCTCCTCGACGGTGGCCGTGGGTGACGAGAGGAATCCGGCGGACGCGGCGCCATGCTCCGCGATCGCCTTCTGCAAACCTTCCGCCGCGGCGGTCAACGCCGCTTCCCACTCGACCGCCTCGAGCGCACCGTTGATCCGCATCAGCGGCTGGGTGACACGCTCGCCCGAATAGATACCCTCGAAGCCGAAACGGTCGCGGTCAGCGATCCAGGTCTCGTTGATGGCCTCGTTTTCCCGCGGCACGATCCGCATGATCTTGCCGCGCAGCGTGTGCGCATAGATATTGGTGCCGAATGCATCGTGCGGCGACACCAATTCCTGCTGCTGCATTTCCCAGGAGCGGGCGTGATAGCGGAACGGTTTGTTGTTGAGCGCGCCGACGGGGCACAGATCGATGATGTTCGCCGACAACTCATGATCGACGCTCTGTTCGATATAGGTGCCCACTTCCATGTGTTCGCCGCGGCCGGTCGTGCCCATCTGCGGGTAGCCTTGAATCTCCTGGCCGAAACGTACGCAGCGGGTGCAATGAATGCAGCGCGTCATGTCGGTCGAAACCAATGGCCCCAGATTCTTGTCCTTGACGACCCGTTTGCGTTCGGCGAAGCGTGAGATGTCACGGCCGAAACCCATCGCGAGGTCCTGCAGTTCGCACTCACCGCCCTGATCGCAGATCGGGCAGTCGAGCGGATGATTGATGAGCAGGAACTCCATCGTCGCGCGCTGCGCGGCGACTGCTTTCGGCGATTTGGTGAATACCTTCATGCCCTCCGCCACCGGCGTCGCGCACGCGGGCATCGGCTTCGGCGCCTTCTCGACCTCGACCAAGCACATGCGGCAGTTGGCTGCGACGGTCAATTTTTCGTGATAGCAGAAACGCGGAATATAGATGGCCGCAGGATCGGTGACCTGCATGATCATCTGACCTTTGCGGGCCTTCAGCGGAACGCCGTTGACTTCGATATTGACCAGGTCGTCGCTCATCATCCGCCCTTACGCCGCCACTGCCGCTGCGGAAGCGTTCGGCTGACCTTCAACCATCGATCGACCGTTGTGTTCGATCATGTACTGGAACTCGTGACGATAGTGCTTGATGAAACTTTGCACGGGCCACGCCGCCGCATCGCCGAGGGCGCATATGGTGTGACCTTCGATTCGATTGGCCACGTCCACCAGCAGCGTCAAATCTTCGCTGCGGCCGTGGCCCGCCATGATGCGTTTAAGCATGCGGTTGAGCCAGCCCGTGCCTTCCCGGCACGGCGTGCATTGCCCGCAGGATTCCGACATGTAGAAGCGCGATATGCGCTCCAAGGTGCGCACCATGCACGTGGTCTCGTCCATGACGATGAGGGAGCCCGTGCCGAGCGAAGAACCCGCCTTTTTGACGGAATCGTAGTCCATATTGGCCGTCATCATGGCCGCGGCGGGCACCACCGGCACGGAAACGCCGCCCGGAATCACCGCCTTGAGCTGCCGTCCTTTCCATACGCCGCCCGCAAGGTCGAGTAAATCCTTGAAGGGAATCCCCAGCGGCAATTCGAAGTTGCCCGGCTTGGCGACGTGTCCGGACAGAGAAAAGATCATGGTGCCGCCCGAATTCGGCGGCCCGATACCCGCAAACCACGCCGCGCCCTTGCGCAGGATGGTCGGCACGGAGGCGTAGCTTTGCGTGTTGTTGATGGTGGTCGGTTTGCCGTATAGACCGAAGCCGGCGGGGAACGGCGGCTTGAACCGCGGCTTGCCCGGTTTCCCCTCGAGCGACTCCAGCAGCGCGGTCTCCTCGCCGCAGATGTAAGCGCCCGCGCCGATGAACATGTGAAGATCGAAATCCACTCCCGACCCCAGAATGTTCTTTCCAAGCAACCCGGCCGCGTAGGCCTCGGCCAAGGCGGCTTCGAACCGGGGAATGGGCTCGCCCAAGAATTCGCCGCGGATGTAGTTGTAGCCCACCGTCGCCGTCATCGCATAGCCGCCGATGGCCATGCCTTCGATCACCGAGTGCGGGTTGTAACGCAGGATGTCGCGGTCATGGCACGTGCCCGGTTCGGACTCGTCCGAATTGCACACGGCGTATTTCTGGATCGGCGATGTGCGCGGCATGAAACTCCACTTCACGCCGGTGGGGAACGCGGCGCCGCCGCGGCCGCGCAGGCCCGAAGTCTTCACCTCTTCGATGATTTTCTCCCGCGGCGTCTGCTCGCGCAGAATCTTCTCCCACGCCTGGTAGCCGCCGAATTTCCGATAGCCCTCGAGGGTCCAGGGCTTCTCGTACTTCAGCGCTTCGAACAACACCAGATTCTGCTCGAATTCCATCAGCCCCGCCCCCGCGTGCTCGAAATCGCACCCATTCGTCCGCTCCTGTCGATTCGTCGCGTCATGCCAGCTCATCCAGCACTTTGTCGATGGATTCCGACGTCAGATTCTCGTGAAATACATGGTCCACCATCATCATCGGAGCACCGGTGCACGCCGCCAGACACTCCTCTTCGCGCTTCAAGTAAATGCGGCCGTCCGGCGTACTCTCGCCCGTCTTGATGCCGAGCTTTCCTTCGACGTAGTCGACCACTTCCTGCGAGCCACGCAGCATGCAGGAAATATTGGTGCACACCGATACATGGTGGCGACCCACCGGTTTGGTTTCGAACATCGAATAGAAGGTGGCAATCTCATACACCTGGATGTGCGGCAGCCCGAGATACTCGGCAACCGCATCCATGATGGGGGGCGTGAGGAACCCGTGGTTCTCGTGCTGGGCCGCGTGCAGCGCGGAAATCACCGCCGACCGCTTTCGATCCGGCGGAAACTTCGCGACCCACCGATCGATTTCCTCGCGCACATGCGGGGGCAGTTCGACGCTCATCGATCGATCTCGCCGAATACGATGTCCTGGGTGCCGATGACGGCCACGACGTCCGCCAGCATGTGGCCCTGCACCATTTCATTCAGCGACGCGAGATGGGCGAATCCCGGAGCACGCACCTTGAGGCGGTAAGGTTTGTTGGCGCCATCCGATACCAGGTACACGCCGAGTTCGCCCTTGGGAGCCTCGACGGCCGCATAGACCTCACCTTCCGGCACGCAATAGCCCTCCGTCATCAATTTGAAATGATGGATCAAAGACTCCATGTCGCCTTTCATCTCCTCGCGCCGCGGCGGCCGTATCTTGCGGTCCTCGATCATGACGGGACCGGGATTGTTCTTCAGCCACGCGACGCACTGGTCGACGATGCGGGTCGATTGACGCAGTTCCTCGATGCGCACCAGGTAGCGATCGTAGCAGTCGCCGTTGACGCCCACCGGGATGTCGAAATCCATGAGCTCGTAAACTTCGTAGGGCTGCTTCTTGCGCAGGTCCCACTCGATTCCCGAGCCGCGCAGCATCGGGCCTGAAAATCCCAATTGCATGGCGCGCTCCGGAGTCACCACGCCGATATCGACGGTGCGCTGCTTCCAGATCCGATTATCCGTGAGCAGCGTTTCGTACTCATCGATGCAGGCCGGAAACCGTCCGACGAAATCCGCAATGAAATCGAGCAGTCCGCCGGAGCGGCGTTGGTTGAGGCGATCGGCATCCTTCTTGGATCGCCATTGCGACTGCTGATACTTCGGCATGACCTCCGGCAGGTCTCGATACACGCCTCCCGGCCGATAGTACGTTGCATGCATGCGCGTGCCGGATACCGCCTCATAACAGTCCATCAGGTCTTCGCGCTCACGAAAGCAGTAGAGAAACACCGTCATCGCGCCGATATCGAGACCATGCGCTCCCAACCACATCAGATGATTGAGAATGCGGGTGATCTCGTCGAACATCACGCGGATGTATTGCGCACGCACCGGCGCCTCGATTCCGAGCAACTTTTCGATGGCCATGACGTACGCGTGTTCGTTGCACATCATCGATACGTAGTCCAACCGGTCCATGTAGCCGATCGATTGGTTGAAGGGCTTGCTCTCAGCCAGTTTTTCCGTACCGCGGTGCAATAAACCCACGTGCGGATCCGCTTTTTGAATGACCTCGCCGTCCATCTCGAGAACCAGACGCAGCACGCCGTGAGCGGCGGGATGCTGCGGCCCGAAGTTCATCGTGTAATTTCGAATCTCAGCCATTCGGTTTCCCTACGGTGCGCCGGACGGTTTGCCCGATGTCGCCGCGGTGGCCGCATTGGTGAGGGCCGGATCATAGCGATTATCGTGGCGGATGACCTTGGGCACGAGGATTCGCGGCTCGATGGTCACCGGCTGGTAGACCACCCGTCCCTTCTCGGGGTCGTAGCGCACCTCTACGTTGCCCGATAACGGAAAATCCTTGCGGAAAGGATGACCGATGAAGCCGTAATCGGTGAGCAAGCGGCGAAGATCCGGATGGCCCCTGAACAGAATACCGAAAAGATCGAAGGCTTCGCGTTCGAACCAATCGGCCGACGCCCAGATCCCGGCCACCGAGTCCACCATGGGCTGAGCATCGTCGGGGCAGAAAACTCGAAGGCGCACGCGATGGTTGTGCGATATCGACAATAGATGATAGACCACCGCAAACCGCCGGCCGAGCGGCACATCGGCGGCGGCGACACGCGCGCCACGGGCGACGCCGCGGCTGAAGCCGGAAGCCGTCGCCTCGTCCGTCTTCCATTCGGCGCGGCCGTGCTCCAGGTAATCGACGCCGCACACATCCATGCACATCTCGAACTTGAGTTCGGCGTGGTCGCGAAGCGCCGCCGCGGTTCTCAGCAAGCGATCGGCGGAAATTTCATACGTCAGTTCGCCGGCATGGCCGGCCACCGGCTCGAGGTCTTCGGGACACGCCCGCGCGATCGCCGCCGCCAAGATCTCCAGACGGGTCGGTGCGACACGCGCAGGCTCGGCCTGCTGAGGCGTGACCACGGCCGCAGCGGCGCCGGCTTTATCGGTCATCGGATGATTGCCTTGTTGCGCTTGATCTTGTTCTGCAGCTGGATGATGCCGTAGAGCAACGCCTCCGCCGTCGGCGGGCAACCCGGAACGTAAACATCGACCGGAACGATGCGATCGCAGCCGCGGACCACCGCATAGGAGTAGTGGTAGTAGCCGCCGCCGTTCGCGCATGATCCCATCGAGATCACCCACCGCGGCTCAGCCATCTGGTCGTACACCTTGCGCAACGCCGGCGCCATCTTGTTCACCAGCGTTCCGGCGACGATCATGACGTCCGATTGCCGTGGACTCGGGCGGAACACCACGCCGAAGCGGTCGAGATCGTAGCGCGCGGCACCGGCATGCATCATTTCAACGGCACAGCAGGCAAGGCCGAAGGTCATCGGCCACAGCGATCCGGTGCGGGCCCAGTTGATAAGCTTATCGACAGTGGTGACTTCGAAGCCGCGAACGGTGGGTATGTCGGCTGACACGGCTTCTAATCCCATTCAAGAGCCCCTTTCCGGTAGTCATACACCAGCGCGACGACCAGCACCAACGCAAATATCAGCATCGCGACCAGTCCGAAAGTGCCGGTCACACCCAGCGATACGGCCCACGGAAAGAAGAACGCGATCTCGAGATCGAAGACGATGAATATGATGGCGACCAGGTAATACCTCACGTCGAACCGCATACGTGAGTCTTCGAACGCTTCGAAACCGCACTCGTAAGGCGAGAGCTTCTCAGCATCCGGCCGCCGCGGACCCGCGATCCAACCGATCGTGAACAGCGCCAGACCCAATACCGCGGCGAGGCCCATAAAAATCAGGATCGGCAAATACTGTCGCAACATACGTCGTCGATCGCTAAAGTCTGCAAATTATCATAACAGGACATCGCAATGCGCCACATGAACACTTCTGTCCATCTGGCAAAGATGGTGCCGACGGCCGGACTCGAACCGGCACAGGTTGCCCCACTAGCCCCTCAAACTAGCGCGTCTACCAATTTCGCCACGTCGGCTTGAATCACTTCTCTTGAATCACTTAGGCTCGGGAGCGGCAGGAGCCGCGGGATTCGGTGCGGCCGGCTGAGGAGCGGCCGGCTGAGGCGCCGCCGGCGCCGGTGTCGACAGCACCGAGCGTTCCAACACGCTGGTGGGTTCACCGGGCGCTCGCGTCCCGAGATACGCGAGCGACAGGCTCGTCACAAAGAAAAGCGCCGCAAACACTGCCGTCAATTTCGAAAACAACGTGCTGGTGCCGCGTGCACCGAACACGGTGCCCGACGCGCCCGAACCGAAGCCGGCTCCCGCTTCCGCACCCTTGCCACGCTGCAGCAGCACCAGACCGATGATCATCAGTGCCAGCAGCACATGAAAGCCCAAAATAAAACCACGCAACATAGAAATCTCTCAGTGGCGAACGGCCGCAGCCGCGCATATCTCAAGAAACTCATCGGCGCTCAACGAAGCGCCGCCCACCAATCCGCCATCGACATCCGGCATCAAGAAAAGCTCTGCCGCATTGCCGCCCTTGACGCTGCCGCCGTACAGGATCCGTAAATGGCGCGCTATATTAGCATCTTGCGCGGCGATCCGGCCGCGCAGGTAGGCATGCACCCCCTGCGCCTGCTGCGGTGACGCGGTGCGGCCCGTCCCGATCGCCCAAACCGGCTCATACGCAATCACAGCCTTGGCAAAACACGTGATGCCGTTCATGGCAATCACCGCATCGATCTGCCGGGCCACCACTGCCTGCGCTTGATGCGCCTCATGTTCTTCCAACGTCTCGCCGACGCACAGGACCGGCGTGAGTCCCTGGCCTAAGACCGCGGCGAACTTACGCGATACCAGCGCGTCATCTTCATGATACAAACGCCGCCGTTCGGAATGCCCGACGATGACGTAGCGGCATCCCACGTCCTTCAACATCGACGCACACACCTGACCCGTGAACGCTCCGGCCGTCTCGGCGCAAACATCCTGAGCACCGACCCGAATCTGCCCCTCGTCGAGCAGTCGGACCGCTTCGGCCAAGTAGACATACGGCGGAAATACC
>JAXDQI010000160.1:0-15854 GCA_034667965.1 Gammaproteobacteria bacterium | reverse complement strand
GACGGGCCAATCCGGCCTCATCCGCCGCTCCAGCTCGGTGAGCAGCACCTGGTTGGCAGCTCGAGACCCGTGCATTTTCCAATTACCCGCGACTACAGGACGACGCATACGCACCACCTTAGGGCACAGCCCTGCAGTAAAGGCGGCGAAGATTAGCTGCGCCGCCCCGTAACTGCAAGCCCGGCCCAGGTATGGGCCGCTGCTTCGTCGACTGGCGCATCGGTCTCTGCCGATTCGCCGCCCATCGCCACCCCGCTGTCGGCCGCCGCCACCGGTACGCCGCCGGCCGCGGCTTCCACCGCGGCCGCGATTTCGCGGGCGCCTTTTTTGACCAGGCCGGCATCCGCCCCTTCGACCATTACGCGAATGACCGGCTCGGTGCCCGAGGCGCGCAGCACGATGCGGCCACGGCCCTCGAACCGGCGCTGGACCGCGTCGACCACGGCGAGCACGCTGGGTTTGGTCATGGGATCGAAGCGCCCGGCCACCCTCACATTCAACAGAACCTGGGGATACCTGCGCATGGGCGCCGTCAGTTCGGCAAGTCCTGCGCCCGTCGATTTCATCACGGCAAGCACCTGCAGGGCGCTCACCAGCCCGTCGCCGGTCGTGGTTTTGTCGAGACAAAGGATGTGGCCGGAAGTTTCGCCGCCCAGGGTGCCGCCGGTCTCATTCAGCATCGAGAGGACGTGACGATCGCCGACCTGGGCGCGCAGAAACTCGATGCCGCGCTCGGCCAACGCGTGTTCGAGCCCGAGGTTGCTCATGACGGTACCGACCACGGGTCCCTTGATTTCGCCGGCGGCATGACGCGCATTCGCCAATATGTAGAGGAGCTGATCCCCGTCCACGCAACGCCCCAGTTCATCCACCATCACAACCCGGTCGCCGTCTCCGTCGAGGGCGATGCCCACTTGGGCCCGTACCCCGGGAACAGTGAGCTGAAGGAGTTCGGGTGCGGTCGAGCCGCAGCCATCGTTGATGTTGCGGCCGTTCGGCGAACATCCGATGGGCACGATTTCCGCGCCGAGATCCGCGAGCACGCGCGGCGCGACCTTGTACCCTGCGCCGTTCGCGCAATCGATGACGATCTTGAATCCGCGCAGATTCATTCCCGCGGGAATGGTCGATGCGCAGAATTCCTGGTACTGCATCCTGCTGCGATCGATGCGAACCGCCCTGCCGAGATGCTGCGATTCCTGCGTGATGACGGGCTCGTCGATCGACCGCTCGATCAGCGTCTCGATCGCATCGGAGAGCTTGCTGCCCGTGGCGTCGAAAAATTTGATGCCGTTATCTTCGTAGGAGTTGTGCGACGCGCTGATGACGACGCCGAAACAGCAGCCGAGCCGCTGCGTCATGTAGGCGATGCCGGGCGTGGGCAGAGGCCCGATCAGCATCACGTCGACGCCGGCGGCAACGAAACCCGCCTCCAGCGCCGACTCGAAGAGATAACCCGACAGCCGTGTGTCCTTGCCGATGAGCACACGGCCGCCGTTCGGTGCCAGCACCCGCGCCGCGGCGCTTGCCAGCCTGAGGGCAAAATCCACGGTCATGGGCGCCTGCCCGACCCGGCCGCGCACGCCATCGGTACCGAAGTAGCGCATGGTCAACGCGCCGGCTCGGCGCCCTGGCGCCCCTGCAGCACCGCGGCGACCATGCGGATCGCATCGCGAGTGGGGGCCACATCGTGGGTACGGATGATTCGCGCTCCCATGGAAACAGCCAGCGCCGCGAGGCCGAGGCCGCCGTACAGACGCTCCTCGGTGCTGCGTTCGAGAACGCGGCCGATGAAGCTTTTTCGCGACACTCCCACCAATAATGGGGAACCGAGCGCCACCAACCGAGGCAGTTCCTTGAGCAGAGTCATGTTGTGTTCCAATCCTTTCCCAAAGCCAACTCCCGGATCCAGCACGATGGCGTCGCGCGCCACCCCCGCCGACAGACAGGATTCCCGCTCGCGCACGAGGAATTCGGACACCTCGGCCACGACATCCTGGTAGTGCGGATGTTGCTGCATCGTACGCGGCTCGCCCTGCATGTGCATCAAGCACACTCCCACTCCCGACCCGGCGGCCCACTCGCGGGCGCCTGGAGCCCGCAATGCATAGACGTCATTGACGATGTGCGCGCCGGCGGCGGCGGCGGCGGCCATCACGCCCGGCTTGCTGGTATCGATGGAAATCGTCACGTCCAGGGTGCGTGCGATGCGCTCGATGATCGGCACGACGCGCTCGGTCTCGATGGATTCCTCGACTAGGTGCGCGCCGGGCCGGGTCGATTCTCCGCCGATGTCGATGATGTCGGCGCCCTCGCTCGCCATCTCAGCCGCGCGGTCCAGCGCAGCTTCCGGGCGCAGGTAGCGCCCGCCGTCGGAGAACGAATCCGAGGTCAGGTTGAGAATGCCCATGACCACGGGGCGCGTCAGGTCGACGACTCGATTCAGGCAGCGCCAGTGCATAAGGGCTGCTCAGGCTCCCAGGAACGTCTCCCGGCTTCCTGCTAGTGCTGCCCTGCCGGATTGACCAGCGGCGGCGCCGGCTTCTCGGCGGTCGGGGGGCGCGGCGTGGCCGTCGGTGTGTCGTCCCAGTCCCGGGGCGGCCGCGGCACTCTGCCTTCCATGATGTCCTTGATCATCTCTTCGTCGATGGTCTCGTACTTGATCAAGGCTTCCGACATGGTCTGCAACTTGTCCATGTTGGTCTGGATGATCTTGTAAGCGCGCTGGTAGTTGCTGTCGATCACGCGGCGCACTTCCTCATCAATGACATGCGCGGTGACGTCCGACACCTGTTTGTGCTGGGTGACGCTTCGGCCCAGAAACACTTCACCCGACTCTTCGCTGTAGGTTTGCGGACCAAGCCGGTCCGACAGGCCCCAGCGCGTCACCATGTTGCGCGCGAGTTCGGTCGCCCGTTCGATGTCGTTCGACGCCCCGGTCGTCACGGCATCCGCACCGAACACCAATTCTTCGGCCACCCGGCCGCCGAACAGCGTGGCGATGCGGCTCTCGAGCTGCCGCTTGCTGGTGCTGTAACGATCCTGTTCCGGGAGGAACATGGTCACACCGAGCGCGCGCCCCCGAGGAATGATCGTCACCTTGTAAACCGGATCGTGCTCGGGAACGCTCAGGCCCACGATGGCATGGCCCGACTCGTGATAGGCGGTATTGCGCTTTTCCTCCTCGGTCATGACCATGGACCGGCGCTCGGCGCCCATCATGATCTTGTCCTTGGCGCGCTCGAATTCTTCCATCGTCACCGAGCGCTTGTTGCCGCGAGCGGCGAACAGCGCCGCTTCATTCACCAAGTTCGCGAGATCGGCGCCCGAGAATCCGGGGGTGCCGCGCGCAATCACCGACGGCTTGACGTTATCGCCCAGCGGCACCTTGCGCATATGGACCTTGAGGATTTGTTCGCGTCCGCGCACGTCCGGCAGCGGTACGACCACCTGTCGGTCGAAACGGCCGGGGCGGAGCAGGGCCGGGTCCAGCACGTCAGGTCGATTGGTGGCGGCAATGACGATGATGCCTTCGTTGCCTTCGAAACCGTCCATCTCCACCAGCAGCTGATTGAGGGTCTGCTCGCGCTCATCATGGCCACCGCCCAACCCGGCGCCGCGATGCCGGCCGACCGCATCGATTTCATCGATGAAGATGATGCAGGGGGCGTGCTTCTTCGCCTGCTCGAACATATCGCGGACGCGCGAGGCGCCCACACCGACGAACATTTCGACGAAGTCCGAGCCGGAGATGGTGAAAAATGGCACCTTCGCCTCACCGGCGATGGCCCGCGCCAGCAGCGTCTTGCCGGTTCCGGGTGAGCCGACCATCAGCACGCCTTTCGGGATCTTGCCGCCAAGTTTCTGGAACTTGCCGGGATCTTTCAGGAAGTCGACGATTTCCACCACTTCTTGCTTCGCCTCTTCGACGCCTGCGACGTCGGCGAAGGTGATGTTGACCTGGTCTTCGCCGAGCAGGCGCGCGCGGCTCTTGCCGAACGACATGGCGCCTCGCCCTCCGGAGGCCCCCTGCATCTGCCGCATGAAGTAGGCCCAGAAGCCGATCAAAATCAGGATGGGAAAGGCGGATATGAGCAGCTGCAGGAATACCGACTGCTGCTTCGGCGGCTCACCGCGGAATTTCACGCCCTGCGATTGCAATAGACCGATCAGCGCGCCGTTGCCCGTTTCCGGGTTGTAGGTGACGAATTGGTTGCCGTCGCGGCGCTTGCCCTCGATGATCTCCCCCTTCAGGGTGACCGAATCGACGCTGTTGCTTTTGACTTCGGAGAGAAACTGAGAGTAGTCAATGGTCGCCGGCTGTCCGGTGCGCATCCCGAATTGACTGAATATCGCGAGCAGAATGACCGCCAACGCGACCCATAAGAGAATTTGCTTCGTCAGATCGTTCAAGTTTCACCTACAACCGCATACCCATTACGACACATTATCTGGATGGTCGTTCCCCAGACGGACGGGCTTCCCCGATGGGCTCCTCCCAAGGGCGGCCCCCCGAACTTACACCATCCCAAACTGCCGCGCCAACAGATAGATCTCAGGACTGCGGGTTCGTGACGCTTTCGGCTTTTTCGTCGCGACCCGCCCGTACCGTGCCCGGGCGTTCCTGATGATCTCTTCGAATCCCGCGCCTTGAA
This sequence comes from Gammaproteobacteria bacterium, assembly GCA_034667965.1. Taxonomy (GTDB): domain Bacteria; phylum Pseudomonadota; class Gammaproteobacteria; order Steroidobacterales; family Steroidobacteraceae; genus Bog-1198. The sequence goes on along the minus strand of JAXDQI010000160.1, from coordinate 11,199 downwards.
ACAATTTCACCAGCAAATCCCCGCCCGGCGCCAAGACACGGTCCGCAAACTCCAGCGCCAGCTCAGCCAGATACATGGATCTGGGCTGATCGACGGCATCTATTCCTGCCATGTTGGGGGCCATATCCGACAAAACAAGGTCGACCTTGGAGCCGCCGAGCAGGGCGAGAACTTCACTCAGGACGGCTTCCTCGCGAAAATCGCCGAGCACGAAATCCACGCCCGGAATCGCATCCATGGGCAGTATGTCCGTCGCCACGATACGGCTCACGCCGCCGACGATGCGCGCGGCATATTGGCTCCAGCCGCCGGGCGCGGCGCCCAAATCCACGCATCGAATGCCCGGCCGCAGTAACCGCTCGGTCTCCTGAATCTCCTGAAGCTTGAATACCGCGCGCGATCGCCAACCTTCCCGATGCGCCCGTTTGACGAACTCGTCGTTCGCGTGCTCGGCGAGCCAGCGGGCGCTGCTCTTGGTGCGTTTGGGCATTACTTCGTGCGCTCAGGGCTTACTTCGTTCTCTTCGCCAACTATAATGACGCGGATGCAACTTTCGGAAAGACAAAAGAAACATCTGCGGCGCCTGGCGCATCCCTTGAACCCCATCGTCATGATCGGCAATGCCGGGCTCACCGACGGCGTGGTCAACGAGTTGGATCGCGCGCTCACCGACCACGAACTCGTCAAAGTCAGCGCCCGCGTGGGCGAGCGGAATGCACGCAACGCGGCCCTCGACAGTTTAGCTGATCGCACCGCGAGCGCGTTGGTGCAACGTGTGGGGCATGTCGGCGTCTTCTATCGGCGCCGCGCCGAAATGCCGAAAATCCTGATTCCGGATCAATAGCCGGGCCGGGGCCGTCTCAATACCCCGTCAGCAGGAAATCCATCGCCGCAACTATCGCGTGCCGCTCCCCGGCGAGACTGCCGGCCGGCGCACCGAGATCAGACCTCGCGACCCCGGCGAGTTGCGGAGTCATCAATATATACGATTCACCGTCGAATTTGAGAGCGGGCGTCAAGTGGCTCAACGGTTTCTTTGCGAGTCCAGCCGTTCGAGTGAGCGGTATGACCACGCGGGTTTGCAGCTGCTCGAGCAGGTCCGACTGCACGTCGACGAGGAAAGGGAAGATTGACTTCGTTCGCGGGCTCTTGTTCCGATAGACCGTGAATTGACGCACTAGAAGCTCCGGACGTCGTCCGAAAATGTTGCGTGCTTGTCGATGAATTCGTTGTAAGCAGCGATGGCCTCCTTATTTGCGTCCCGCCATTTCTTGCGCTTCCCTTCGGCAAGTTCCTCCGTCAAGGCGCGTTCGAGAGTCGCGGAAAGATTGACGCCGGCCGCGCGCGCGGCCGCGAGCAGGTCGACGCTGACGCTGACGTTCGTGGCGCGTTTGGCGGCGGACGTGTTACGGCGAGGCATTGCGGACCCTGACGCTCATCGTGCGCATCATACGGTGCAAAACCATGCGCATCAATGATGCGCATCAAATCCTGATTCCGGATCAATAGCCGCGTCAGTTGGATCGCAGCGACCTTACGATGACATCGAGGAGCTCATCGTCCCGGTCCTCGCTCAACTCCCAGAACATCATGCCGCCGAGGTGATGCGCCTTGACGTACTGCGCCTTGATGCCGATCGATTGCGGATCGTCGTAGCTGATGAAGGTTTTCGAGGAGCTGTTCCAAAGAAACGGTGCCTTGGCGCGATCGTCCCAATGGCGGACGAAACCCTGCCTGCCAATGAGCTTGTCCGCGAGCTCGGAGTAGTCGTGGGCAGCCTCGAATCGCGCGTAGGGTTGGTTGAGCCCGTTCTCGACGGGCCTCACACCCGCAAAGCCCCTGCCGTAGAACGCGACACCGAGGACGAGCTTCTCCGCAGGAATGCCGGCGGCCAGATGTTGTTCGACCGAGGCATCGGCATCGCGATCGGTGGGCGACGCCAGCGCCGCGCGGTACAAACCCGCATGATGGCCCGTCGTCGGTGTCAGGCTGTTAAAAAAGTCATAGCTCATGACGTTGATCCAGTCGAGATAGACCTGAAGTTTGTCCATCTCGGTGTGATCAAAATATTCGCGATCCGCGGATGCGATGGAAAGCGTGTACCGATCGCCGCCGGTGCGGCCCTGAACGGAACTCCCGGCGTCCAGCTTTTCGCGCAGTGCCCTGAGCAACAGGGTGAAATTCTGCCGGTCTTCGGCGCGGTACTTGATGCCGGCAACGCCCTGCCCCGGATATTCCCAGTCGATATCGACCCCGTCCAGCGAGTACTTGCGGACGAACCCGACGGCGCTCTCCGCGAAGGCGGCGCGCGACGCGTCGGTGAGTGCCGCATCGGAGAAACCGTCGGCCTCCCATCCGCCGATGGAAACGATGACCTTGAGCCGTGGATTTATCTTCTTGAGTGCCACGACGCGCAGGAGACTCGCCTCGAGCCCGCCGTCTGCCAGCGCCACCAGGCCATCCGGAGTGATCCGCGCGAACGCAAAGTTGAGATGCGTGAGCTTCCTCGGATGGATCACCGCCGGAGTCGCCCAGCCCGCGACGTACCCTACGATTCGGTAGCGGTCACCGTCCGGCTGCGCTGCGCGCAGGCCCGGCGCGCAAACGAGAACGCAAAGGAGGAACGCGCAGGCCCGCCGCAAGATATTCGTGTCCGACCAGCGGACAAAGAACGTTTCCGCGGAAAGCTGCATCGTCCCTAGCCCCGGCATATGAGGGAACTTCATCCCGGGCGCCCGCTTAACGAAAGTCTTCCCGCCAGATCAACACCAGGACGGCGAAACAGGCCAGTACATAGATCACCGCCGACACGCCATGCCAGGCGCCGAAGGTCAGGCCCATCGCAGAACCATGCGCGCGCGCCACGACCATGACGGGCCGTAGCGCCCATTCGTTGACCGCAAGCAGAACGGCCGCGAGATAGCCCCACACGAATTTGCTTCGACCCGGCAGCATGAGCGCGAACACGGCGACCGCGATCCCCACATAGGTCTCGATGCTGAAGATCCGCCCGGCAAGCACCCCGGCCAGACGATGATCGCTCTCTACGGCGAACAGGATCGGAGTCACCCACAAGCCCACCGACCAGAGGCTGCCGGCCCACAGCACCAGCAACACGCGGAAAGCGCTACGAATCGCGGTCACACGTAGCGCACGGACACGATTTCGTAGGTGTGGGTTCCGCCGGGCGCCGTCACATCGACCACATCCCCTTCGGATTTGCCGATGAGCGCGCGCGCGATCGGAGAGGAGACCGACAGCAGCCCTTCCTTGATGTTGGCTTCGTCGTCGCCGACCAGCTGATAGTTCACTTTGGCACCGCCGTCCTGATCCTCGAGCTGCACCGTGGCGCCGAACACCACCCGTCCGGTGGCCGTCAACTTGGTGACGTCGATCACCTCGCTGTTCGACAGGCGGTTTTCGATGTCGTTGATGCGTCCCTCGATGAAACTCTGTTGTTCACGCGCCGCGTGGTATTCGGCGTTCTCCGACAAATCGCCGTGCGCGCGCGCTTCGGCGATCGCCTTGATGACGTTCGGCCGCGCCTCGCTTTTCAGCTGTTTCAGCTCCTGCCGCAGCCGTTCGGCGCCGCGCAAAGTCATCGGAGTTCGTTTCACGCCACTTCCGGAATATTCAAACAAGCTCCTTGTGCAAATCTTGCAGTCGATTGACTTCGATGTCGCCGAGGTGATCCAGCGCATCGCAGGTGGCGCGCGCGCCGGCCACCGTCGTGTAGTAGGTTACCCGTCTGGCCACCGCTTCGCGGCGAATTGACCGCGATTCGCGCACGGCTTGCTTACCCTCCGTGGTATTCACGATCAGGGCCACTTCGTCGTTTTTTATCATATCGACGACGTGAGGGCGACCCTCCCGCACCTTGTTGACCCGCCTGCAGGCGACCCCGGCCGCCTCCAGAACCTGCGCGGTGCCGCCCGTGGCCGCGATTTCGAAGCCGCGGGCGATCAGCATCTGGGCGAGCAGCACCGCACCCGGCTTGTCGCGGTCGCGTACGCTGACGAAGCACAAACCGCGCGTCGGCAGGATCACGCCCGATGCCGCCTGCGCTTTCGCATACGCCTCGCCGAAGGTGTGGCCGGTGCCCATGACTTCGCCGGTCGATTTCATCTCGGGTCCCAGGATGGGATCCGCTTCCGGAAACTTGATGAAGGGAAACACCGCCTCCTTCACCGAGTAGTACGGCGGGATGCGCTCGACCGTCTGGCCCTGGCTTGCGAGCGTTTTTCCCGTCATGACCCGCGCCGCCACCTTGGCGAGCGGGACGCCGGTGGCTTTGGAGACAAAGGGCACGGTGCGCGAAGCGCGCGGGTTGACCTCCAGGATGTAGATCACGCCGCTTTGGATCGCGAACTGGACGTTCATCAGGCCGATCACGTTGAGGGCTTTCGCGAGTTCGCGCGTCTGGACCCGCAGCGCATCCTGAACTTCCGGCGATAAACCATTGGGCGGCAACGAACAACCGGAGTCGCCCGAATGGACGCCGGCCTGTTCGATGTGCTCCATGATCCCGCCGATCAACACGTCCCGGCCGTCGCACACGGCATCCACGTCCACTTCGATGGCGAGGTCCAAGAATCGATCCAGCAGCACCGGACTGTCGTTCGACACCTTGACCGCCTCGATCATGTACTCGCGCAGGTCGTCCTCGTTGAACACCACTTCCATGCCGCGGCCGCCGAGCACGTAGCTCGGCCGCACCACCAGCGGGAACCCCACCTCCCGCGCCAGGAACACCGCCGCGTCCGCGGTGCGCGCCAGCGCATTGGCGGGCTGCTTGAACTTCAGGCTGGTGACCAGTTTCTGGAACCGCTCACGGTCTTCGGCGGCATCGATGCTGTCGGGCGAGGTGCCGATGATGGGAGCGCCGGCCAGGCTGAGCGCACGCGACAGCTTGAGCGGCGTCTGCCCGCCGTATTGCACGATCACGCCTTCAGGCTTCTCCTTCTCGATGATTTCCATCACATCTTCGAAGGTCAGCGGCTCGAAGTACAGGCGATCGGAGGTGTCGTAATCCGTGGACACGGTCTCAGGATTGCAGTTGACCATGATGGTCTCGAAGCCATCTTCCCGCAGCGCCATCGACGCATGCACGCAGCAGTAATCGAATTCGATTCCCTGCCCGATGCGGTTCGGCCCGCCCCCTAATATCATGATCTTGCGGCGGGAACTTGGGTTCGCTTCGCACTCATCCTCGTAGGTCGAGTACAGGTAGGCGGTCGAGGTCGAGAATTCCCCGGCGCACGTATCGACCCGCTTGTACACGGGATGCAAACCCAGCTTGCGCCGCCGGGCGCGCACCGTGGCTTCATCGCGGGCCACCAACGCCGCGATGCGGGCATCGGAAAAACCCTTGCGTTTCAAGCCGCGCAGCCGCACAAGCTCGAGACTTTCGAAGCCCTGCTCCGCGAGCCGTTTCTCCTCCAGCATCAGATCCTCGATCTGAGCCAGAAACCACGGGTCGATCTTGGTGGCGTCGAAAATCTGCTGCAGCGTCCAACCGGCGCGGAAGGCATCGGCCACATACAAAATGCGGTCGGGTCCGGGCCAGCGCAGCTCGTACGACAGCTTCTCGGTGGCGGCATCGGTGAGCGGCAGGGTCAGCTGAGCATCGAATCCGTCGTAGCCCAGTTCCAAACTGCGCAGGGCCTTTTGCATGGATTCCTGGAAGGTGCGCCCGATGGCCATGGCTTCGCCCACCGATTTCATCTGCGTGGTCAGGCGCGTGTTCGACCCCGGAAACTTCTCGAAGGTGAAGCGTGGAATCTTGGTGACCACGTAATCGATGGTCGGTTCGAAGGATGCCGGCGTACCGCCGCCGGTGATCTCGTTCTTGAGTTCATCCAGCGTATAGCCCACTGCCAACTTGGCGGCGATCTTCGCGATCGGGAAGCCCGTGGCCTTGGACGCCAGCGCCGACGATCGTGAGACGCGCGGATTCATTTCGATGACGAGCACGCGGCCGTCGTCCGGATTGACGGCGAATTGCACGTTGGATCCGCCGGTATCCACGCCGATCTTGCGCAGCACCGCGATCGACGCATTTCGCAGCCGCTGATATTCGCGGTCGGTCAGCGTCTGCGCGGGCGCGACCGTGATCGAATCGCCCGTGTGCACGCCCATGGGGTCCAGGTTCTCGATGGAACAGACAATGATGCAGTTGTCGTTGCGGTCCCTGACCACCTCCATCTCGTACTCTTTCCAGCCCACCACCGACTCTTCGAGCAGCACCTCGTTGGTCGGCGAGGCATCGAGGCCGCGCGCGACGATGGCCTCGAACTCCTCGCGGTTGTACGCGATTCCGCCGCCGCTGCCGCCCAAGGTGAACGATGGCCGGATCACCGTGGGGAAGCCGATCTCCGCCTGAACGGCCAAGGCCTCTTCCATGCTGTGGGCAATGCGGGCGCGGGCGGTTTCGAGGCCGATGTCGGCCATGGCGCGGCGGAACAATTCGCGATCTTCGGCCATGTCGATGGCGCGCTGCGAAGCGCCGATCATCTCGACATTGTATTTCTCGAGCACGCCTTCGCGCACCAGGTCGAGCGCCGTATTCAAGGCGGTCTGGCCCCCCATGGTCGGCAACAGGGCGCTGGGCCTCTCCTTCTCGATGATGCGTTCGATGGTGCGCCAGTTGATGGGCTCGATGTAAATGCTGTCCGCGGTCTCCGGATCGGTCATGATGGTGGCAGGATTCGAGTTCACCAGGATGACGCGAAAACCTTCTTCTTTCAGCGCCTTACACGCTTGAGCTCCAGAATAGTCGAACTCGCAGGCCTGACCGATGATGATGGGCCCGGCACCGATGATGAGGATGCTTTGGAGGTCGGTTCTTTTTGGCATGGAGCTATCCTCCAGCCGATTTTTGTTTGACGGCGTTACGGTGGCGTGAGTTCGTTTGGATGCGCTTGACCATCAAATACATGAAGTGTTCGAACAGCAGGTGTAAATCATGCGGGCCGGGACTTGCCTCGGGATGTCCCTGAAAACTGAACGCCGGACGGTCCGTGCGCGCGACGCCTTGGAGCGAACCGTCGAACAGCGAGCGATGGGTGGCACGCAGGTTGCTCGGCAGCGTGGACTCGTCCACCGCGAAACCATGGTTTTGACTCGATATCAGGACGCGGCCTGAGTCGATTTCCAGCACCGGATGATTGGCGCCGTGATGTCCGAATTTCATTTTCACGGTCTTGGCACCGCTGGCCAGACCCAGCAGCTGATGACCCAGGCAAATGCCGAACACGGGGACGTCGGTCTCGAGGAACTGTGCAATGGCGGTGATGGCATAGTCGCAAGGTTCTGGATCACCGGGCCCATTACTTAAGAATATACCATCAGGATTCATCGCAAGTACTTGATCTGCCGGAGTTTGAGCTGGCACGACAGTCATTCGACAACCATACTCGGCGAGGATCCGCAGGATGTTTCGTTTGATTCCGAAATCGTAGGCCACCACGTGCACGCGGCTCTGCGGGCGCGGCGGTTTGGCTTGGGTCTTCCAGACGGCACCGTCGTTCCACTGATAAATCTTCTTGGTGGCCACCGCCTTGGCCAGATCCATTCCTTTGAGGCCCGGAAACTTTCGAGCCGCCCGCACCGCAGCGGTCTCGTCGATGGCATCGCCGGTCATGATGCAGCCGGATTGAGCTCCCTTCTCGCGCAGCAGGCGCGTCAATTTCCGGGTGTCGATATCGGCGATCGCGACCACTTTGCAGCGCTGCAGGAAGCTGTTCAAGGATTCCGTCGCGCGCCAATTCGAATGCAGTAGGGGCAAATCCCGGATCACCAGCCCCGCCGCGTAGACGGCGCCCGATTCCAGATCTTCCGGAGTGGTTCCGGTGTTGCCGACGTGGGGATACGTGAGAGTGACAATCTGGCGGCAGTAAGAGGGATCCGTGAGGATCTCCTGATAGCCCGACATTGCCGTATTGAAAACTACTTCACCAGTCGTGTTGCCTTTCGCGCCTACTGAGACGCCACGGAACACGGTGCCATCTTCGAGAGCTAGCACTGCAGGTGTCGACACTCCGGTTCCTCGCTTTGCGCCACGCGCTTTCCGCAGATGCGCAAAGCGGGAGGCGCTCCTTCAAGAACGTCCTCCCGCTTCATGATTCATTCGCGCCTTGTTACCGGGCGCGAATATTAACGATGACGGCGATCACTGTCTATAACTGATCCAACCCCAGCACGTCATCCATCGAATACAGACCAGGCGGCCTCCGCTGAAGCCACTCGGCCGCCCGCAATGCCCCGCGCGCGAATGTGATGCGATCGGTGGCGCGATGCGTTATCTCGACCCGCTCGCCGGCGATCGCGAACGTCACCGTATGTTCTCCGACGATGTCGCCGGCCCGCAACACCGAAAACCCGATGTCTCCCACGCTGCGCTGTCCATCCGCCCCTTGCCGGTCGAATACCGCAACTTGGGAGAGCGTCGTTCCTCGTTCGGCCGCCACGACCTCGCCCAGCGCCAACGCGGTTCCGGAGGGCGCGTCCCGCTTCGCTCGATGATGCGCCTCGCTGATTTCCACATCGTACGCGGGGCCGAGCGCCCGTGCCGCCAGCTTCACCAGCCGGGTCATCAGGTTTACCCCGACGCTGGTATTGGGTGCAATCAGGACCGGGATGACGGCGGCGGCCGCGTCCAGCGCCGCGCGGGCCGCGACATCGAAGCCCGTCGTACCGATCAGCAAGGGCACACGTGCTTCCACGCAGGCGCGCGCGTGGTCGAAGACGCACTGCGGCAAACTGAAATCGACCGCCACAGCGGCGTCTCGGAGCGCCGCACGCAGGTCGGCCGTGACGATCACGCCGGTGGGGGTGCCCTCCGCGGCAGCATCCGACCCCAAGCGCGCGCTATGCGCGGAGGCTCCGGCGCCCACCAGGCGCAGCGGCTGCGCTGGTCCGCCCTCCCGAAGCGCGCGGACCAGCGTTTGGCCCATGCGACCCGTGATGCCGAATACCGCGATACCGGACATCGACACAGCCTAGTCGACTGCGCCCGTAAAGAACTTCTTCACGCCGTCGAAGAAGGTCTGCTCCCGGGGCTGGTGGCTGCCGGATCGCAGCGAAGACTCGAATTGCTTGAGCAGTTCCCTTTGTTCGTGGCTCAAGCTGACCGGTGTTTCGATCACCACGCGACAGAACAGGTCCCCGGCGGCTCCGCCGCGTACCGGCTTCACGCCCTTCTCCCGCATTCGGAAAACGCGCCCGGATTGGGTCTCCGCGGGAATCTTCAAGACCACTTCGCCATCGAGCGTCGGCACTTCCACCGACCCCCCGAGGGCGGCGGTGGTAAAGCTCACCGGCACCTCGCAGGACAGATGACTGCCCTCGCGCTCGAAGATGGCGTGCTCGCGAACCCGGATTTCGACATACAGGTCGCCGGCGGGACCGCCGTTGCGGCCCGCCTCACCCTCGCCGTTCAAGCGGATCCGGTCGCCGGTATCGACCCCGGCGGGTACCGAGACCGGCAGCGTCTTCTCCTGGCGCACGCGCCCCTGGCCATAGCAGGTATCGCAGGGATTGCTGATGATCTTGCCACGGCCCTTGCAGCGCGGACAGGGCTGCTGGATCGTGAAAATGGACTGCTGCACCCGCACCTGTCCCTGGCCGTTGCAGGTGTCGCAGGTCTTCGGCGTGGAGCCCTTGGCCGCACCCGTGCCCTTGCAGGTCTTGCACTCCGCGAGCGAGGGAATCTGGATCTCGGTTTCGGTGCCGAATACCGCCTGCTCGAGGTCGAGTTCCAGCTCATAGCGCAAATCCGCGCCGCGAAATACCTGCGATCGTCCGCGCTGGCCGCCCGAGAAGATGTCGCCGAACATTTCCCCGAAAATGTCGCCGAAGGCTTCGCCGGCGCTGAAGCCCCCGCCGCGACCGCCCTCGAGCCCGGCGTGGCCGAACTGATCGTAGACCGCACGCTTCTGGGCGTCCGTGAGGATTTCGTAGGCCTCCTTGCATTCCTTGAATTTATGCTCGGCAGCGGGGTCATCCGGATTGCGGTCGGGATGAAATTTCATGGCCAGCCGGCGGTACGCCTTCTTGATTTCGGCTTCCGTCGCAGTCTTCGGTAGGTCGAGGAGTTTGTAGTAATCCTGCTTCGCCATCGCACACCCTTACATTATCGGCACCCATAAGGCATCGGCGCCCATAAAAACAAACCGCCGGTACCTTCGCATACCGGCGGTTTTATCACACCATCGACCTCAACGCGGTCGCCGGTTCAGGCCTTCTTACGGTCGTTTTCCTTGACCTCTTCGAATTCCGCATCGAGCACGTCGTCCTTCTTGGACTCCGGTGCAGCGGAGGCGCCATCGGCGCCGGTGCCGCCCGCGGATTGCTCGTACATCTTCTGCAGAAGGGCGGTGGAGGCCTGCTCGAGCGCCTGAGTCTTGCGCTCGATCTCCTCGCGATCATCGCCGCTCATGGCCGTACGGACCGCCTCGATCGACTCCGCGGCCGTCTTCTTCTCGTCATCGGACACCTTGTCGCCGACATCCTTCAGGGCCTTCTCCACGGTGTGCACGGTGGCATCGGCTTTGTTGCGGGCGCCCACGAGTTCGCGGAATTTCTTGTCTTCCTCGGCATGGGCTTCGGCGTCGCCGACCATGCGCTTGATCTCGGTTTCCGACAGACCGCTGGATGCCTTGATGACGATGCGCTGTTCCTTGCCGGTCTTCACGTCCTTCGCCGAAACGTTCAGGATGCCGTTCGCGTCGATGTCGAATGCCACTTCGATCTGCGGCATGCCACGCGGTGCCGGCGGAATATCCGTGAGGTCGAACCGGCCGAGGGACTTGTTGTCCGACGCACGATCACGCTCGCCCTGCAGCACGTGAATGGTCACACCCGTCTGATTGTCGTCGGCGGTCGAGAACGTCTGCGCAGCCTTGGTCGGAATGGTCGTGTTTTTCTCGATCACCTTGGTCAAGATGCCGCCCAGGGTCTCGATCCCCAGCGACAGCGGCGTGACGTCGAGCAACAGCACGTCCTTCACGTCGCCCGACAGCACACCGCCCTGGATGGCCGCACCGACGGCGACCGCCTCGTCCGGGTTCACATCCTTGCGCGGCTCGCGGCCGAACAAATCCTTGACCGCTTTTTGCACCAACGGCATGCGGGTCTGACCGCCGACCAGAATCACTTCGCCCACGTCCTTCATGGACAGGCCGGCGTCTTTCAATGCGA
>JAXDQI010000159.1:0-27036 GCA_034667965.1 Gammaproteobacteria bacterium | reverse complement strand
CACCAAGACCTGCTCCGTATGTCATACCGCGATCGGCGCCACGGAGGCTAGTTACGCCACCCTCGCCCCGGTAGCCGTGCTGCACACGGGCATCACCGCCGGCAGCTGCAGCCAGTGCCACGGCAGCTACACCGCGGCGCTGACCTGGTACAAAAATTACACGCCGAAGGCCGCCTTCGGTCTGTCGCCATCGCATATTCCGTATCTGGTGGGCACCGACTGTAGCTCCTGTCACGCCTCGAACTACGCGACGGGCGGCTTCGGGCCGACCAACATGAGCGCCGCGAAGCATGCCTTCGTGCCGACGACCTGCAACACATGCCACGACACGGGCAAGAGTTTCTACCTCGGCACGTCGACACCGGCTCTGCAGACCCGGCCGGACGGCACCGGAGGCACGGCGGCCTACGATCACGTCCACAGCCCAAGCCTGCCGCAAATGACGACGGGTGATTGCTCCCAGTGCCACAACACGACGGCTTGGACCACGCCGAAGACGCTGCCGGGCGGCCACATGCCCATCCCCGGCACACAGGTCTGCGCGGTATGCCACATCGGGGGAGCGAACTTCGCCCTTTTGGCAACCACTCAGATACTGCATACAGGCATCACCAGCGGCTGCGGCCAGTGCCACGGCGGTGCCACGCAGCTGGACTTCTACCACGTCTCCATTGCCGCCAACTTCATCAAGGCGGCGGCGGCGCTCTCGCCGGCGCATATTCCTTCGTTCGCGGGCAATGACTGCAGCGCCTGCCATAAGCCGACCTACACCACGGGCGGCTTCGGCCCGATGAACATGACCCAGGCCACGCACGCCAGCGTCTCTAACGTCACCTGCATCAGCTGTCACGAGGCCGGGAAGAGTTTCTACATGGGTGCCGCAAACCCGTTACTGCAGCTGCGGCCGACGAATCACACGGGCAGCATGGGAGCGCCCAACGACTGCAAGAATTGCCACACCACGGCGAACTGGAACAGCACGACAATGCCGGCGAACCACATGCCGACGCCGGGCACCCAGACTTGCAGCGTGTGCCACACCTCGGTGTCGACGGGGAATTACGCGCTCTTCGCTTCGAATTTGATGCTGCACACCGGCATCACCGGCAACTGCGCGCAGTGCCACGGCGCCGGTACCCAGCTGTCGTTCTACAACAATGACATGGTCGTGAAGGCGACGGTGCCGCTCGCGCCGGCGCACATCCCGTACATTTCAGGGGTTGATTGCAGTTCCTGCCACAAGACCACGACTTACGCCGCCGGAGCCTTCGGGCCCATGAACATGACGCAGGCCACGCATGCCTTCGTGTCCTCGACTTGCAATACCTGCCATGGTACCGCCACGGTCTCCTACTACATCGGTGCGGCCAACCCCAAGCTGCAGCTGCGGCCGGCGGATCACACCAGCGGCACCATGCTCACCGGCGATTGCGGCGGTTGCCACACCACCGCGAACTGGAACAGCACCACGTTGCCGTCGGGCCATATGCCGAATCCGGCCAATCAAGCATGTGCCGTGTGCCACACCGGTGCGCCGGCGAATTACAAGGTGTTCGCGGCCAATTCGGTCTTGCACACCGGGATCACCAGCAAGTGCTCGCAGTGCCACGGCACGACCCAGCTGTCGTTCTACAACAATGACATGGTGGTCAAGTCCGCCGTGCTCGCGCCCCCGCACATCCCGTTTGTCTCCGGCACCGATTGCAGCTCCTGCCACAAGACCACGTCGTATGCCGCAGGGACCTTCGGGCCGATGAACATGACGCAGGCCACGCATGCGTTCGTGGCCACGACCTGCAATACCTGCCATGGCACCACCACGGTCGCCTTCTCCATGGGCGCGGCCAATCCGGGGATGCAGCTGCGACCGACGAATCACACGGGCAACATGGCAGCGCCCGCCGACTGCAGCGGTTGCCACACCACGGCGAATTGGAACAGCGGCACGTTGCCGGCGGGCCATATGCCGAACCCGGGCAACAAGACTTGTATTACTTGTCACACCTCTGCGCCCACCAACTACAAGGTGTTCGCGGCGAATTCGGTCATGCACACCGGCATCACCGGCAACTGCTCGCAGTGCCACGGCACCACCCAGCTGTCGTTCTTCAACAATGACATGGTGATCAAGTCTGCCGTGCTCGCGCCCCCGCACATTCCGTTTCTCTCCGGCACCGATTGCAGCTCCTGCCACAAGGGCACGACGTATGCCGCCGGAACCTTCGGGCCCATGAACATGACGCAGGCCACCCACGCGTTCGTGTCCACGACCTGCAGTACCTGCCACGGCACCGCCACGGTCGCCTTCTTCATGGGCGCGGCCAATCCGGGGATGCAGCTGCGGCCGAAGGCGGATCACACCACCGGCACCATGCTGACCGGCGACTGCAGCGGCTGCCACACCACCGCGAACTGGAACAGCGGTACGATGCCGGCAGGCCACATGCCGAATCCTGCGAATCAAGCGTGCTCGGTCTGCCACACGGCGGCCCCGGCCAACTACACGACCTTGGCCTCGATATTGGTACTGCATACCGGCATCAGCACCGGCTGCATCAGCTGTCACGGCGCGCCGAACGTGGCGAAGCCGGTATTTGCCAATAACTACTCGCCCAAGGCCGCCTCGGGCCTGTCGCCGCCGCATATCCCGAGCGCCGCGACGCCTTGCGATAGTTGCCACACGAAGACATATGCAGCCGGGGGATTCAGCGGCACGACGATGTCCTCGGCCAAGCACACTCAATTGCTCGCGAATACCGGCGGCACCTGCGACCAGTGTCACGACTTGACGACGTTGGCATTTTACGGCGTGTCAAATCTCCAGCACCGGCCCAACGGTCACCATGTCGGCAAGGATTGCAACGGCTGCCATGGCACCAACAATTGGAACGCGGCTCAAGTCAGAAAGACCGCCGCGGCTCCCGTCACCACCAGAACGAAGGTCGGCATCGTGGCCAACACCGGCCTCCAGGCCCGGCTGGTCAACCGCGGCGTGTTGAATGAGCCGGGCGTCCACCTGCCCGGCGCCGGGCTCGTAGGCGGCATCGCCGGCAGTGCTGCACTCGCAACCGGCGCGGCCTCCGCCACCGGCATCACACGCGTCAATCATGCGGGCGTCATCGCCAATTGCGTCAGCTGCCACAACGGCGTCCTGGCGACGGGCAAGGGCCCCAGGCACATCGCCAGCAACAACACCTGTGAGAACTGCCACACGACATTCGCCTGGATGCCGGCGCACTTCGACCATCGAGGCATCACCGCAACTTGTCTCAGCTGCCATAACGGCGCCGCCGCTCCGGGCAAACCGACACGTCACATTCAGACCAATCAGGATTGCAGCGCCTGCCACGGCACGATCGCGTGGGCTCCGGCCAACTTCAACCACCTCGGCATCAACGCCACCTGCCAGAGCTGTCACAATGGCGTCGCGGCCACGGCCAAGCAGCTTGGGCACCTCGCCACCACGCTGGATTGCGGCAGCTGCCACAGCACATTGAATTGGACCACCACCATCCAGTCGGCGCCTCTGAAGCCGCTGATTTCCCGCCCCAAACCGAGCCCGAGGCCCCGCGGCCCAGTCAACGGTCCGGCGAAGTGATCGACGAAGGGGAGAAGCCGCGAGGTCTGCTCGCGCGGGCGCTGTGGCGGCGTATTATGACCGTGCTGATCGGTGTTGCTGCCGGCGGCTTCGCTGCCACGGCCTCCGCGGCACCGGCCATCGGCCAACCACTCTTCTTGGGTCCCATCGTGCAGTTGATCGATGTCCAAGAGCGTGAGGATCACGCCGACATCTCGATTGAATTTGCATGTTCGGCGCGCTACGTCACGAATTCGCCGGTGAGTCACGGCAGCCATACCACCATCACCCTTAAGCTCGGTCCCGACTGCGGCTCGCAAAACGGCCTGATATCGCCCGAACTGCCGCTGGTCGGTGGCGGCGGCCAGCTCGTCACGGGGGCTCGCGTCGACGCCATCGTGCCCGGCGAGATCACCTTGGAACTGACGTTCGGCAGACCTCTCGACTTCTTCATGGCGCCCACCGCCTCCGGTCTCGGTCTGCGCGTGCGGCTGCTCAATACTCGCCGCAAAGGCACGAGCTTCGTCGCTGAAGCCGAAGTGGCGGCGGGATACTCGGTGAATCTCGACTCCTCGCAAACCAAGATACCGCGCGAGACCGTGGAAGCGGCCGCGGCCAGCCTGCAGACCCAGGTGTACGTGTCGGAAACGGACATCGACGATCAGCATTGGTACCGTCTGCGGGTGGGTCCTTTTTCCAGCCGCGCGGAGGCCGAGCGCGTGCTGAAGGCCGCCCAGGCGACCTACCCGCGCGCCTGGCTCGCAGTGAACGATGAAGCGGTCGATTTGTCCGCAGTCGAGCGCGCCGGCGTGCCGTCGGCCGTCGCCAGCGGCCCCACCGATCCACCGTTGCCGGATGGCGAGCGTGCCAGCATGCTGCGCGATGCGCGCGAAGCGCTCGCCAAGCACAAGTATCCGGAGGCCGTCGACCTGTTGAGCCGCCTACTGCGCCAGCCGGAGTATCCGGCGCGCGCCGAGGCGCAGGAGTTATTGGGTCTGGTGCGCGAGCGTGCCGGCCAGATGGCGCAGGCCAAAGCCGAGTATCAGGAATATCTGCACCGCTATCCCGATGGCCCGGCGGCGGCCCGCATCCGCGGCCGCTTGCAGACGCTGGCCGCCGCATCGCTCGAGGCGAAATCCACCGGCGATTTCGGCGCGGCCACCGGCAACCGCTGGACCATGGCCGGCAGTGCGGCGGTCACGTACCAGTACGGCAAGGATCAAACCGTCTCCAACGGCCTTACGACCACCACGAATTCGTTGAGTGCCGCCCTGGTGTATGGCGATCTATTGCTGCGCGACCGCGGGGAGCGGTACGACTTCACCGCCCGGGTGAACGCCGGGTACACGCACAACCTGGCGACCACCAACGGCGGCAGCCAGGACCGCGCCACGGCGGCCTACGCCGAACTCACCGACCGTCTTTTCGGTGTCACCGCCCGCGTCGGTCGACAATCGCTGGCCAGCCAGGGCATCGTGGGACTGTTCGATGGACTTTTCGTCGGGTATCAAGTGAGTTCCAAATGGTCGGTGAGCGCTGCGGCCGGCCTGCCCGCCTACACCAGCTATTCGACGGTTTCCAGCAATCAAAAATTCGGCACAGTGACCGCGGAATTGGATCCGTTCAATCACGCCTGGATCTTCGACGCTTATATCTTCAACGAAACCATCGGCGGCGACACCGAACGCCGCTCGATCGGATTTCAAACCCGCTACTCGGTGGCGGGACGCACGGCCGTGCTGCTCGCCGATTACGACATCGCATTCAAGCAATTGAATTCGATAACCCTCATCGGAAACGCGCAGGTGGGCGCGTCATGGGTGCTTGGCTTTGACGCAGATCATCGGCGCAGCCCGCAGCTGCAATTGAGCAACTCGCTCATCGGCCAGGCCGTCCAGGATCTTCCGGCGCTCGAGCAACAGCTCCCACCGTCGATCATCAGACAGCTCGCCTTGGCTCGAACCTCGACCAGTGACACCGTGGTGCTGTCGGCCAGCCGCCCGTTCGGCGAGCGTTGGCAGTTCATGGCGGACCTCTCGGCACTGCGCTTGGGCGCCACGCGCGCCTCACCGGCAGTGCCATCGCTGAACCCTGTAGATCCGGCGAATCCGCTGTGCTGCGCCGTCGCCGCAACCCCGTCCACCGGGCTCGACAAGAACGCCTCGCTGCAGATGGCGGGTTCGAGCCTGCTGCAGGCCAGCGATCTGCACATCTTCAGCGTGCGCTACGATAACTCACCGATATCCACCAGCGAGACCGTGTCATGGGACGCGCGCTTCGTGGTTCGCGGCAACTGGCGCTTGGGGCCGCGCTTGAGCGTCGAGCGTTTGAACGATACGCAGCAGGGCACCAAACAAATGCTGTACCTGCCGCAGGTGCGAGGCGACTGGACCAGCCGCAGATCCGTGTTCGAAGTCACCGCGGGCTACCAGGTGCAGAACCAGCAAGTCTTGCAGCAGCAGCAGACATTGACAGGGCAGCCGGTGACGAACCAGGTGGACCAACGTTCGCTGTATCTCTCGGCGGCATATCGGGTACGCTTCTAACCCTGTATGAAGATTCGTGCGGTGCTGCTCATGGTCCTGGCCGCGTTGGCGTCGTGCGCGAGCCGGCCGCCCGCGGCGTCACAGGAAATCTTTGACGAGTCGGACGCCAGCACGCTGCTGGTGGCCGCCAAACCCATCGTGTTCGCACGCGAGCGATCGGACCTCGCCGCACACGCGCGCGACTACGCAACCGTGGTGGCGGTGGAGATCGACATCTCCGGCGACTACAGCGACTACCTATTGGTATATCGATGGTCGACCGTGGACCGACGCATGCTGCCGCCGCCCGACCCCGCCGCCGGCGCACTGCGCATCGTTGCCGACGGAAGGGTCCTTGACTTCAAACCAGTCGATAAACTGCCCGTCAACTTCGCGCAGCGCCGTGAGCTGCACATGCCGAAGCATGACGACGTGGTTCCCCGTGGCTATAAGGTCAATGCGGAGACCTTGCATTTCATCGCCACCAGCCAGGATCTGACCCTGCGCATGCCGCAGGAGCCGTTCGATGCGCCCTTCAATCTGTTTGCAGATGGACGGGGTGCGCTGCTGGAATTCTTGAAGCCGGCCTTCGCCCCCCCACCCGACAGCGCTCCGTCGCCCCCGCGCTGAGTAAGTTCATCGTCGCCGCGTCGGTTCGTCAGCGCTGCGCCGTCTGCCAATTCCCCGCCACGTAGAGTGGCTGTTCGTCGGGCGTAAGCATCCCCCGCCCAAGAATGTGATCCGCCGCCTTTTCCGCCAGCATGATGGTGGGCGCGTTCAAGTTCCCCGTGGTGACGGAGGGCATGATGGAGGAATCCACCACGCGCAGCCCCTCGAGACCGTGCACCCGCGTCTCCGGATCCACGACCGCCAGGGGATCCGAGCTTCCGCCCATTTTGCACGAGCAGGAAGGATGGTAGGCGCTCTCGACCTTCGCGCGAATGAACGCGTCGATCTGCTCGTCGGTTTGCACATCGGCGCCCGGTTGAATTTCGCGGCCGCGGTAACGATCGAACGCATGCTGCGCGAAGATTTCCCGCGTCAACCGCACGCAGGCGCGCATCTCGGTCCAATCGTCGGGCTGGCTCAGGTAGTTGAACAGGATGCGCGGTTTGTCGAGCGCACTGGCCGACGCCAACCGTACCCAGCCGCGGCTCTTCGATCGCATCGGGCCCACGTGAGCCTGAAAGCCGTGCTCCTGCGCCAATGTAGACCCGTCGTAGGCCACCGCCATGGGCAGGAAATGGTACTGGATATCGGGATAAGCGACTCCGGCGCGGCTGCGGATGAAACCGCAGGTCTCGAAGTGATTGGTGGCGCCAAGCCCGTCCTTGCGCAGCAGCCAGCGCGCGCCGATCAGGGCACGGCTCCATAGATTGATCGATGAATACAGCGTGATGGGTTCCTTGCACGCCACCTGAAAGTAAAACTCCAGATGATCCTGCAAGTTCTCGCCCACGCCCGGCAGATCGTGCACGACATCGATTCCGAAGCCACGCAGCTCGGCCGCGGGTCCCACGCCCGACAGCTTCAATAACTGCGGTGAATTGATGGGTCCCCCGGAGAGTATCAGTTCCGCGTTGATCTCCACGCGATGCGTGGCGTCCCCGTGCCGGTACTCGAGCGCGCGCGCGCGCCGGCCGTCGAACACGATGCGGGTGGCGAGCGCCCGCGTCAGCACCTTGAGATTGGATCGACGCATGGCCGGTCGGAGATACGCATTGGCGGCACTGCAACGCCTGCCGTTGCCCACCGTCATGTCCATCCGGCCGAAACCCTCTTGCTGAAATCCATTGATGTCCGAGGACTGCGGATAACCGGCCTCGCTTGCCGCCGCCAGCCACGCGGCGTGCAGTGGATTGCTCACGCTCCCGTATCTCGTCTGCAGCTTGCCGCCGCTGCCGCGGTAGTGATCGCCGCCCTCCTCGCGATTTTCGGCGCGCTTGAAATACGGCAGCACGTCGCGATATGACCAACCGGCCGCACCTTCCTCGGCCCAGCGCTCGAAATCCTGCGGATTACCGCGAACGTACACCAGACCATTGATCGACGAGGATCCCCCCAGCACCTTGCCCCGCGGCGTGTGCATGCGCCTTCCATCCAGGTGCGGTTCCGGTTCGGTGTGATAGAACCAGTTGTACTTCGGCATGTTCATCGGAATCGACAGGGCCGACGGCATCTGAATGAAGATGGATCGATCGGATCCGCCGTATTCGAGCAACAACACGCGCCGCGAGCCGTCGGCGCTCAACCTATCCGCGAGGACACAGCCGGCGGAGCCCGCGCCAACGATCACGTAATCGAAAATTTCGTTTGCCATGGTTTCTGATTTGCGGCGGACTGTTGTAGACGCCCGGACCGACTTACACTTAAGATGGGGAATTGGGAGAAATTTTGAAATTTCGGGTTCAATCATGCCGTCCCGGCAGCCGCGGGGTCAAGCGATCCCTGCTTGCCGCCGCCGCTCTGATCGCGTTCATCACCGCCGCCGTTAGCGTACCCGCCGCCGCGGCTGAGCCCGCCGACGAATCCACGGCCAACCGCGAATCGTCGAGCTGTCAAAATGTGCGCTTCTCCGACGTCGGGTGGACCGATGTCACTGCAACCACGGCCCTGGTCGGCCAACTGCTGCGCACGATCGGCTATCAACCCACCATCACGGTGCTGTCGGTACCGGTGACGTTTGCGTCCCTGCAGAACAAGGACATCGACGTATTTCTCGGCAACTGGATGCCGGCCCAGGAGGCCGATCGCAAACCCTACGACGCCGACGGCTCGGTGGTCGTGATCGGTCCGAATCTCAAGGGCGCCAAGTATACGCTCGCCGTGCCCTCGTACGCATACGACGCCGGACTGCGGGATTTCAAGGACATCCATAGTTTTGCCGCGGCACTCAACAATTCAATTTACGGCATCGAACCCGGCAACGACGGCAATCGCCTGGTTCTGAAAATGCTGAAGCAGGATCAATTCGGCCTGGGCGATTTCAAGCTGATCGAGTCCAGCGAACAGGGCGAACTCGCACAGGTCGAACGGGCCTATCGCGGCAGGCAGCCCATCGTGTTCCTCGCGTGGGAGCCGCATCCCATGAACATGCGATTCGACCTCAAGTACTTGAACGGCGGCGATGAGGTGTTCGGTCCGAACTTCGGCGGTGCGACGATTTATACCGTCACCCGCAAGGGTTACAGCGCTGAGTGCCCGAACATTGGGCGCCTGCTGACCAACCTCAAATTCACCCTGCGCGGCGAGAGCGAAATGATGGCCGCCATCCTGGATCGCCATGAACAGCCCGACATCGCGGCGGCCGAGTGGTTGAAGGTCAATCCCACCGCCACCAAGGCGTGGCTGGATGGCGTCCTCACATTCGACGGGAAACCAGCGTACGCGGCGCTCGCACACGCGACTCCGCCGCCGCGCCCCGGCGGCTTCGAGCAATGGGTCGTCAGCCACAAAATTCCCGTGGGCGACGCCATTGCGGTGGCGATCGACAAGATCAAGACGCACGGAACCTTGTTGTTCGACGGCATCTCCATCGTGATTCGCGGCATGGTGGGGGGAGTGACAGCGGCGCTTCGCGTGCTGCCTGCACCGGCCTTGATCGTCGCCATCGCCGCGTTGGCGTATGCCCTGCGCCGGTCCTGGACTTTGACTGCCTTCGTCGCGCTGGCGCTGTTGTTCATTCTCAACCAGGGCTATTGGATCGCAACTCTCGAAACCTTGAGCTTGGTGATGGTGGCCACCCTCGCGTCCGCGGCCATCGGCGTACCGCTCGGCATCGCCGCGGCCCACCGACCTCGGCTTTTCGCCGCATTGCGCCCGGTGCTCGATTTGATGCAAACGCTGCCGACCTTCGTTTATCTCATTCCGACGTTGGTGCTGTTCGGTCTCGGCGTCGTGCCGGGACTCATCTCGACCGTGATCTTCGCGCTGCCGGCGCCCATCCGCTTGACCCACCTCGGCATCTCCTCGGTACCCCGTCCGCTCATCGAAGCCGGTGAAGCTTTCGGCGCTACACCCATGCAATTGCTGTGGAAAATCGAGTTGCCGAGCGCCGCCACGACCATCATTGCCGGGGTAACCCAGTGCATCATGCTGAGTCTGTCCATGGTCGTGATCGCGGCGCTGGTGGGTGCCGGCGGCCTCGGTGTGCCGGTGGTCCGGGCATTGAATTCGGTGCAAGTCGGAATGGGATTCGAGGCCGGATTCACCATCGTGCTCCTGGCCATCATCCTGGACCGTATCAGCAGACCCAAAGAGCGCGGAGCGGCACGATGACGGCAGCGGTGGAATTTCAGGACGTCGATATTCTATTCGCCCAGCAACGGGGGCGCGACGGCCGCAGGGCCATTCGCGAGGCCTTGGCGGCCCTCGATGCCGGCGGCACCCGCACCGACATCCAGAGCAAGTTCGGTGTGATCGTCGGCGTCGCCGGCGCCTCCTTGAGCGTGGCACGCGGAGAGATTTCGGTGCTGATGGGATTGTCCGGCTCCGGCAAGTCCACCCTGCTGCGTGCGGCCAATGGTTTGAATCCGGTTACCCGCGGCCACGTCCTGGTGCGCGCCGGCGATTCATCGATCGATGTTGCCACCTGCGACACGGCGCAAATGCGCCGCGTACGACGAGAGCGCGTCGCCATGGTGTTTCAACAATTCGGCCTGCTGCCCTGGCGCACCGTGCGCGAGAACGTCGGCTTCGGCCTCGAGCTGCGTGGCGAACCGCAAGCGACGCGCAAGACCATCGTCGATGAAAAATTGGAACTGGTGGGTTTGTCGCAATGGGCTGATCGCTACGTCAGCGAATTATCCGGCGGCATGCAGCAACGTGTGGGGCTCGCGCGGGCGTTCGCGACGGACGCCGACATATTATTGATGGACGAGCCGTTTTCCGCGCTCGATCCCTTGATCCGCGGCAAGCTCCAGGACGAGCTGCTGGCGCTGCAGGCGCGCGTCAAGAAAACCATCCTGTTCGTCAGTCACGACCTTGACGAAGCGCTGCGGCTGGGGGATAGGATATCCATACTGCAGAACGGGCGCATCATTCAGACCGGGACCGCGGAGGACATCGTCCTGGCGCCGGCCGACGACTACGTTGCGGAATTCGTGCGCCACATGAATCCGCTGGACGTGCTCACCGGCAGCATGATCATGTGTGAGCGGGCGGACATGGCGCAGGAAGGCAATACACTGTGGCTCGACGAGCGGCGCCGCTACCGGTTGGCGATGAGCGGAGCGGATGAGGCGCTCGACCTCGAGCTCGATGGAGTGGCGCATACGTTGCGCCACGTTCGGGACGATACCGGTCTGTCCGATTTGGAGCCCGGTCTCGCCGTGGTGCCCGCCTCTTTCTCGCTGCAATCCATCATACAGTTGCGCCAGGCCACCGGACATCCCGTGCTGCTGTCGGACGGGAGCAAGATCGTCGGCGTCTGCAGCGAAGCCGAGATCATTCGGGCCCTTGCCGGCAGCCGGAAGTGAGGAACCTTACCGGCTGTTCCGGGTCCATAATGCCATGGACGAGCCGAATGCCTCGGGAAAGTCACGGCCCATTATCTTCCTCGTAGTACTGACGCTCCACTTGGCGATACTCGCGCTGCTGGTGGTGGCGTCGCGCACCTCGAGCATGGCCGTACCCACCGAACATCCCATTGAAGTGATGCTCCTTCCTCCGGCAAAAGCCCCGAAGGTGCGCGCCGAGAACACCCGTCCACAACGCATGAGCACCAACATCGCGATAGCGCTCGCACCGCCGGTGCTCAACTCATCGGTACAGTCCGGGTCCTCATCGGCGCCCGATGGTCATGGATCCGCGGTGAACTGGGCGGCGGAAGCTCATCGTGCCTTACGGGCATTCGAGATTCGAAGGGATCAACCTCCAAGCAGCGCGATTTCCGTCTCGACCTCATTGGACGAGTGGTGGTCGCGGGAACACCACGCCGGTGATAGCTTCAGGACCGAGAGCGGTGACTGGATCGTATGGATCAACGCCAACTGCTACCAGATTGCGAGCTGGCATTCGAACGCGGCCGCGCCCGGCGCGAGCCCGTCTCATACAATCTGTCCCGGTCAGCGAAGCACGCTGCGCGGCGATTGAGTCGATCCGGATCGAAGAAGCCGCTAGATCGCGGCGGCTGCCGGTTCTTCAGAGTTCGGGGCGGGCGGCGCAGAGGCTGCCGAGACCGGTTGGTCGCATACCTGCAGGGACTGCATATCGGTTCGGCACATCGACGCCCAAGTCAGTGTCGCCTGGGCGGCGCGGTGTTTGTAGATCGCAAGGAGACCGGGGCTGATCGTGTGGAGTGCATCGCGCAATGCACTTTCACGGACATCGAGCGGAAGCCGCAGAAATCCGACCACGTTGCGGCGAAACTGCCTGAATGCCAGGACGTCATCGGAACACTCTTGATCGTGTCGCACACGATATCTCGCGTTGGTGTATCGACCAAGAAATTAGCCCAGATTGTCCGGCGGCCGCAGTCAGCGCGGCAGTCGACCTTTTGTAATCCGACGCTGACGAGGTCGGACGGTCGTTCGCCGGCCATCCATGAGGGGCTGGCAATGGCCTGTTTTTATATCCAGTATTGCAACGACCGGTCCTCGCCGCGCTCGCAAGTTACGCGTCGACGACCCGTTTGGATTCAGCGCTTCGCGAGATGCTTCCTCGAGTTGCCGAGAACGCGCTTAAATATTATCATGACGATAATAAAAACTGGCGCCCGCCACCTGCCTTGCTCGTTCAGGGGAAGTCGATGAATCATGACGTCATTATTTCATGCGCCGTTACCGGCGACGATACCAAGGTAACGAAGAGCCCGCACTGCGCCATAACGCCGGAACAGATCGCGGCCACCGCGATTGCCGCCGCAAACGCCGGCGCCGCAATCGTTCACATTCATGTGCGCGATCCCGAGACCGGCACCTTCAGCATGGAAACCCGGCACTACCGCGAGGTGGTCAAGCGCATCCGCGAGAGTAAGGTCGACGTGATCGTCAATCTGACCTGCGGAATGGGCGGCTATATCGTCATCGGCGATCATGGTCTGAAGGATACGCCGGCTCCCGGCAGCGACTTCGTGACCCAGGAGGATCGCATGCGCCACATCATCGATCTCTGCCACGAGGGCCTGTATCGTCCCGACATCGCCACGCTCGATTGCGGTTCATTGAATTTCGGCGACGGGAATCGCGCCTACATCTCCACGCCGAACTATCTGCGCCAGGGGGCCTCCATTGCCAAGGACCTCGGCGTGAAGCCCGAACTCGAAATATTCGATACGGGCAACCTCTGGTTCGTGAAGCAAATGATCAAGGAGGGGCTGCTCACGGCGCCGTCGCTCATGCAACTGTGCATGGGCATCCCGTGGGGCGTACCCGCCGATGTGGGTCATCTGCTGGCGATGGTCAACTCGCTGCCGGAGAATTGCAACTGGGGTACCTTCGCAATCAGCCGCATGCAGATGCCGTGGGTGGCGCAATCCGTCCTGTTGGGCGGCAACGTTCGAGTGGGGCTCGAGGACAATCTGTACTTGAGCAAGGGCGTTTACGCCAGCAATGCGCAACTCGTGGAGAAGGCGCGCACCATCATCGAGGCCATGGGCGCGCGCGTGCTCACCGCGGCGCAGGCCCGCGAAAAACTGCAGCTGCGTTGAGTCCCAAGCGTTGAACGCACCGCCGTCCGCCGCGCTTCCCCTGTACCGTGCGCAGCTGCAGCCGGAATGGATCGATTACAACGGTCATATACGCGATGCGTACTATGGTCTGGTGTTGAGCTACGCCATCGATGACCTCATGGATCACCTCGGGTTGGACGCCGCGTACCGGGAACGCACCCGGTGTACGCTGTACACCCTTGAACTTCACATGCGGTATCTGCACGAGGTCAAGGGCACGGACAATCTCGTTGTCGCGACTTCGATATTGGACGCCGACCGCAAGCGTATCCATACAGGCTGCCGCTTCATGTGCGATCGCCTGAACGACGTCGCGGCAACGGGCGAAGTCATGCTGCTGCATGTGCATCAGGGCGATAAGCCCGCGAGCGCGCCATTTCCACACGACATCGACGCCAGGCTCCAGACGCTGAAGCTGTCCCCCGATGCCGGCGCTGCGTGGGGGCCGGGATCGCGCAAGATCGAACTGCGGCGCCGCCCGGCGGGTCCGGCCGCCGTCGAATGACGGCCGGCATCCGGCGGCTCATCGCACCGCGCAGCATCGCGCTCATCGGCGCCGGTGCATGGACTGACGCCGTCGCCGCCGGCAATGCCGCGGTTGGCTTCAGCGGAGCGATCTGGCGCGTGCATCCCACGCGGACGTCGACGGCCGCGGTTACCTACTACCGTTCCGTTGCCGATCTCCCCGCAGCGCCTGATGCGGCCTTCATCGCCGTTCCCAGCCACGAGGCGCCGGCGGTTGCCGGAGCCTTGGCCGCGCGCGGCGCCGGTGGATTCGTGTGTTTCACGGCGGGGTTTTCCGAAACGGGCAGCGAGGCGGGGCGCCGGGCCACCGACGAACTGGTCGAGCAGGCCGGCACCCTGCCCTTCTTCGGCCCGAACTGCTACGGCTTCGTCAATTTCTTCGATCAAGCGGCGATGATGCCGGATCAAGTAGTGGGCTCGCGAATGGAGCGCGGCGTCGCGCTGATCTGCCAGAGCGGCACGATCGCTCTCACCTTGATGTTCAACGATCGCTCGTTGCCCATCGGCTGTCTGTTCACGGTCGGCAACCAGACCCGTGTTGCGGTCGAAGACCTGATCGATATTCTTGCCGAAGATCCGCGCGTTACGGCGTTCGGGCTGTATCTGGAAGGGATCAAGGACGCGGCTGCGTTTGCACGCGCCGCCGACAAGGCGCGGGCACTGGGCA
Organism: Gammaproteobacteria bacterium; assembly: GCA_034667965.1. Taxonomy (GTDB): domain Bacteria; phylum Pseudomonadota; class Gammaproteobacteria; order Steroidobacterales; family Steroidobacteraceae; genus Bog-1198. The sequence goes on along the minus strand of JAXDQI010000159.1, from coordinate 12,073 downwards.
AGCCCATTGCCGTGGTGAAATCGGGCCGGACGCAGGCGGCGGCGCGTACCGCACACAGTCACACGGGCGCCCTGGCGGGCGCGGATTCCGTATTCGATGCATTCTGCCGGCAAGCCGGCATTGCGCGCTGCGACACCCTGGCCACGCTTTGTGAAACCTTGAAGCTGTTTCACGTGGGTGGCCCCCTGCCGGGCCGCAAACTCCTGGTCATGGGGGCGTCCGGCGGCGACATGGCGATGACCGCCGACGTGTCGCGCTCCCTCGATCTCGATTTTGCCCCCATACCGGAACATCGGGCGACCATGCTCCGCGAACTCCTGACCGACCGGGTCACGGTGGCGAATCCGTTCGATATCCACACCTATTTATGGTTCGATCCACCGGCCTTGGGAAAGGTGTTCAGCACGGCGCTCCACTCAGGCTACGATGCCGTGGGATTCATGCTCGATTGTCCGCCCGAACAAAAGGCCGACACCGCCTCCTTCGACGCGGTAATCGACGTGTTCATCGCCGCCGCGCAGAGTGCCGGGACGCCGGCCGCACCGTCGCGCGCCGCACTGATCGCCTCGCTGCCCGAAACCATCAGCGCCCGGATCCGGCAGCGCTGCCTGGAGGGTGGCGTCATCCCAATGCAGGGTCAGCGTGAGGCTCTGGAGGCTCTGTCTCTGGCCGGCGGAGTCGGCGAGGCGTGGCGACTCAACCTGATTCCCGCGTTGCAATTGCCGCGGGGGATGCCGGACGCCGGCGGAGACGCGCAGACCTTGAGCGAAGCCGACGGCAAGCAGGCACTCGCCGCCTTTGGCGTGCGCATCCCGCGCGGCCGCGCGGTGCCATTGGCGGCGGTTGCCGAGACGGCGGCCGAGATCGGTTTCCCCGTTGTCCTGAAAGCCGTCGGGGCTCAGCTGGAGCACAAGACCGAGGTGGGGGGCGTCGTCCTCAACGTGCGCAGCGCCGCCGAGGCCCGGACCGCCGCCGAGCGATTGGCCGCGCTATCGGACACTCTGCTGGTCGAGGAGATGGTGACCGACGGAGTCGCGGAAATTTTGATCGGGGTGATCGTGGATTCGCAGTTCGGGCAGGTGTTGGTGCTCGGCGCCGGGGGCGTTTTGACGGAATTGCTGGCGGACAGCGTGACACTGTTGCCGCCGTGGACTCGGGACTCGATCATCGCGGGTTTGGACGGTCTCAGAGCGGCGCCTCTTCTCAGAGGCTACCGCGGCAAGCCCGTTGGGGACATCGCCGCCCTGGTGGACTCGATTCTCGGGGTCGTGCGTTATGCTTCGGCAAATCTCGCCGAGGTCGTGGAAATCGACGTCAACCCGGTGATCGTCCGGCCCTTGGGGCTGGGTGTGGTCGCCGTGGACGCCCTGATTCGTCTCAATAGTCGAACCTAATCGAAGGGGAACCTCAATGTCGGATGGAGTAAATGTCACAAAAGCCGGCGATATTCTGGAAGTGACCATCGATCGTCCCAAGGCGAACGCCATCGATCTCGCGGCAAGCCGGCGGCTGAACGAGATTTTTACGTCATTCAGAGACGATGCATCGCTCAAGGTCGCCATCATCACCGGCGCCGGCGACCGTTTCTTCTCGCCCGGCTGGGACCTCAAGGCAGCGGCGGCCGGCGAGAAATCCGACGAGGACTGGGGGGTGGGCGGCTTCGGCGGTCTGAACTATCCCCGGAATCTCAATAAGCCCATCATTTCCGCGGTCAACGGGATCGCCTGCGGCGGCGGTTTCGAAGTGGTTTTGGGCACCGACATCATCGTGATGGAAGAGCACGCGAAATTCGCGCTGCCGGAGATCAACGTGGGCGTCCTGGCGGATGCGGGTACGGTGAAGCTGCGGCGGCGCATCCCCTATCACGTCGCGGTCGAGTTCCTCTTCACCGGCCGCTGGATGGACGCGACGGAAGCTAAACATTGGGGTCTGGCCAATCATGTCGTGCCCAAAGGGCAATCTCTGGCGAAGGCCCGCGAAATAGCGCGTCAGCTGGCGGACGGGCCGCCGCTGCTCTTTCCGGCCATCAAGCAGTTGCTGCGCCACACGGAAATGGTGCCGGAACACGAGGCCTTTGAGCTCCACGATTCGCTGGATCTGGTGCAGCGGGTCATCCGGTCGGAGGACCTGAAGGAAGGCACGCGCGCCTTTGCGGAAAAGCGGAAACCGCGATGGACGGGGCAGTAAGCGTGAAACGTCCCCCTAGTCAGCGGGCGAATTTACGTCCAAGCTCCTGAAATGGAAATCTTATTAGTGGAAGACAGCCCCGAAGTCAGCCTGATCACGGTGGAATACTTACAAGAATTGGGTCATCAGGCAGTTGCCGTCGTCGATGCGGAGCTTGCGCTGGAACAGGTCGCTCAACGGGCATTCGATGCGGTCATGACCGATGTCAGTCTTCCGGGGATGTCTGGAATCGAACTGGCCAAGGAACTCGTCAAGAAATATCCGAAGCTTCCCGTGGTCATCTCGTCCGGGTACGGATCTCTCAATGTGGAGTTCTTGATGGGAAACGCGCAGGCGGGCGTCATGGTGCTGCCGAAGCCGTACGACCTGGAGATGCTGGAGAAGACGCTCCACGAGGCAGCGGAATTCGCGCGTTTGTAGGATCTACCAGGTATATAGCACCGACAGGGTCAGAGCTCCGCCCGTCAGGGCCAGAGCCGCTCCCGCGTCTTTTTGTGGCTCGTGTGTGAACGGACTGTCGCGCGCGCTGCCTAGCAGGCGATTCACGGCCAGGCTGACATTCACGAGCCAGCGCGTGCTGATGATTCGCGTCGCACTGAATCCCAATCCTGCGGCGTTCATACCGCCGTGGGCGGCGAACACAGGATAACCTGACGCCAGCGACTGGCTGTCGTTGACACCAAACGCCGTTTGCATGTGCCGGCGGTCCGCGAATGTCACCGACGGGCCCGCAAACATCACGAACTTCTTCGAGCTTCCGGGTAGCGGTAGATATGCCTCCAGGTCGCCCACCCAGCCTTCGGCACCACCCACAAAACGCCGCACGTCCGCCCGCATGACCAACGGAAACTGTTTCGAGATCACGTAGGAACCGAACAGCTTGATGACCGGAGCCATTTCGATATTGCCCAGGCCCTTCAGATGATTCAGGTCGTCGGACTCGCGGCGGCCGAAGTCATAACCGACCGAGATACCTGCGAGGTAGTTCTCCCCGCGCACGAAATTGACCCCGATTCCCTCGCCCGTCGAGGCGAAATAAATATCGCGGTACCGTACATCGATCACCGGCCCCGCCAACGTGCGGTAATTTCGTGCCCCCTCATACGCGGGTCGCGGCTCCGCCGCCAGACCGATCTGCGCCCGCCAGTCCGGTTGATTCGGCTCGAACATCCGGAATAGGACGATACCCGCCGAGTATTGCCATTCCTGCAGCGGCGACGGCGTCTGCGAAAACGCGGCCTGGGGGTTGAAGACACAAACACCGAGCAGAAAAGCTGCGAGCGCGCCGATATGGCGGGCCCCGCGCGCCCAGAAACTCAGGTGGGGCGCTCGAGGGCGAAAGCCGCGCACTGCGGACATTCGGCCGGCGCCGCGGCGATGGTCTCGCGGAGCAGTTCCGTCAACTCGTGGGTGCCGTTGCGGAAATCGTGTACGTACGGTGTGCCATGCCGCACCAGATCCACGGCCAGCCCAAAGGCGCAGGCCGGATCCGCTTCCTCATCGTAGATAAGCCGGTCGTGCAGCGGACAAGTCCGCAGGACGTGAGTCTGCAATGCAATCGACACGGCCACGGTCTGCCTCTGATCCATGAATCCACCCTCCGTCACAACAACCACTAGCGCGGGTCGCGCTCTTGCGGTTCCGAGTCCTGCGTTTGTCGCGTCCAGCTCCGGCCCGTGCGTGTCTTCGGGGCTGTTGCCGCCCGCCGCGACCCCTCGCTCGTCACCACCTTCAAGGCTCTGCGCCAGGCATCGGCCTGGGGAGCGGGTGCCGGAGGATCATATGGGGCCAGCGGAGGCTGTTCAGGACTCGGAGGGACGGGAACGCTCTCGTTAAAAATATTCATATTCATCCGCCGGATACCTCCGACGCTGCGCCCGAAAGATCGGCCTTGCCATTGCGGAACCGGCGTGTGCCGCGCATCAACAGCAGTCCCGCCGCCAATCCCACGACCGCGAGAGCGCCCGCCGCCTGCCAGGGATTCGAGCGGACATAGCGCTCGGTGGTCTTGGCGGCGCCGGTTAACTGATCGGCGAACAAGCTGACGACATTGGACATCCGGTCGCGCCCCAGGGTTTGTTGTGCCAGGTTACTCATTGAACCCTCCTCGTTGTACTTGAAACCGAACTGCCAAACACTATGCGGATGCGCCGCAGCGAATACGGTCGGCCGATCACCGCGACCCCTGTAGGACTATTCAGACGGCGACATCCGCTGTGGACCACTCAGAAGGCCAGGAATGGCCAGTCGGGATCGACGGCAGCCGCGCCGCGCGCGCTCGTGACGGGAGGGATCGCCGCGGCCTCCGGCATGCGCAGCCCGCTGGTTTCATGGGCCAGGGCGGCGAGCAGAGCGCGTATCTCGATTTGCGACCTGCCGAAACTGTCGTTGAGATCGGAGGCACTGGTGAGCGCCCGAACATCGGACAGTTCGCGTGCCAGCGATCTCAAATGCGCTTCAAATCTCAAAAGCCCCTGCTGCCGAGTTTTCACACCCAGCACCGCGTTGGCCGCTACCAGGCTGTTCGCGACCACTACGCCTATTCCGGGATCTTTCTGAAAGCTCGCATAGGGATGAGCGCGCAATCGTCCGGAGACGGTGCGGGCTACGCGCCACGCGGCGCATCTTCCACGATTCAAAAGCACATCCCGCAGCGAACCGGGAGCCGCATTGACGGTCCTGCCGAGCGCACGCGCGACCGTTCGAACCCGCAGCGCAGTGGCCCGGAGGCGGCGAAGTCTCTCTACTTCCCTATCGATCATGGCGCATTCCTTAGACTCATGGCGTGCTCCTGTGCTTTCCCGCAACAACAGAGGTTGAGACCACGCCACAAGCATCGCGCCTTCGCAAGCTAATTTCTGTAGGAAAATGACCCATTCTCGCGCGATTGCGAGAGAGCAAGATTATGTTCACTTCCACGATAGCCGACTGTTGCGTAAAAGCCGCAATAGCGCCTGGGTCGGAAGCTTAGGGGGTCAGCCGCCCAATGGGCGCAGCAGGCTGCGCGAAATGATGTGCCGCTGAACCTCGCTGGTACCGTCCCAGATGCGTTCGATGCGTGCGTCCCGCCAGATCCGCTCGAGCGGCAGGTCGCTCATCAGGCCCATACCACCGTGGATCTGCAGCGCCTCGTCCGCGACCATCGCCAGCATTTCCGTGGCTTTGACCTTGGCGACCGCCATGTCCATGTCGGTATCGATTTTCCGGTCGCGCTTCCAGGCGGCTTCGAGCACGAGGAGTTCGGCGGCGCGCAGCTCGATCGCCATGTCGGCCAGTTTGAAGCTCACGCCCTGAAACTTGCCGATCTGCTGGCCGAACTGCACCCGGTCGACCGCCCATTGTGTCGAGAGCTCCAGGGCGCGTTCGGCGCGGCCGAGGCAGGTGGCGGCAACCTGCAACCGCGTCGACCCGAGCCAAGTGTTGGCAACGTCGAATCCCCGGTGCAAGTCGCCCAAAATGGCCGACTTCGGCACCCGGCAATCGCTGAATTCAAGGATGCTATTCGTATAGCCGCGATGGGATACGTTCTTGTAGCCCGGACGCACGGCGAATCCCGGATGGCCCATGTCGATCAAGAATGCGGTCATTTTCTTGCGCGTGCCGTGCGAAGTGGTCTCCTCGCCGGTGGCCGCGAACAGGATCACATAGTCCGAATGATCCGCGTGGCTGATGAAGTGCTTGGTGCCGTTGATGACGAAGTCATCACCGGATGCCACCGCCGACGTCTTCATTCCGCGCAAGTCGGAACCGGCTCCCGGCTCGGTCATCGCGAGACATTCCGTCCGGTCGCCGCGGACGGTGGGCAGAAGATAGCGTTCCCGCTGATCGCCGGCGCACGCCAGCAGAATATTCGACGGTCTGCCCACGCAGGAATAATGCAGCGCGTAGTTGGTTCGACCCAATTCCTTCTCGTACAGCACCCATGCCACGGTGTCGAGGCCGGCACCGCCCACCTCAGCCGGCATGTTAGCGGCATAGAGCCCGGCGTCGATGGCCTTGGCTTTGAGTTCGCGGTGCAGGTCGTCGCGCAGCACCCCGCTCTCCTCCACCTCTTTCTCGTGCGGATAGAGTTCGTTCTGCACGAACTCCCGGGTCGTCTTGATGATGAGCTGCTGTTCGTCGCTCAGGGAGAAGTCCATCGTTACACCCCTTTCAAAATGCGCTGACCAAGACTCGCTTTGCCGGCCGCCCGCCCCTTCGACTTCGCCCACTGCCGCAACAGGCCGAGCTGCAGATCCAGTTGCTCAAGCTGCACGGCCGCCGGCCAATCGCGCGGGCTGGTCACCGCGCCGGCGGTCAACCCGTTGATGAAAGTGACGACGGATCGCAGGACATGGTCGCGGGTAGCGGGCGGCCAATCCGACCACTCAGGCCAATGTTCCGCAAAACAGCGCGCGAACAAGCGCATGTATTCGCGGTGGACCCATGCATTCAGCCGCTTCAGCCGCTTGTCGGCGGACACCTGTCCCCAGAATGCCATCCAGAAGGCGCACTCCGTGAATCGCCCCGCATCGACCGCCAGAGCTTCCGACAGCACGCTCAAGAGGTTGGCCTCCCCGCTGTCGCGCTCACGGGTGAGGCGTTCTTCGATGCGCAGCAGTATCAGGCGCAAGGCGGCGAGGATGATGGCCTGTTTCGATTCATAGTAGTGAGCGACCATTCCCGTGGTGTAGCCGGCCGCGCGGGCGATGCGTGCAACCGTGGCTTGCTCGAAACCATGAGCGGCCACCACCTTGCACGCCACCAACGCGATCTCCTCTCGGCGCTTCGCGTGATCGACGATCTTCGGCATCAGGGTCAGCCCTTTGCCCGGCTGCCTACGGGCTGGCCCGCTTCGGGGGGAGCGGGAAGCGCGGCGTGCGCCGCCCGCAGGGCCTCGAGCTTGCTGCGGACCGCGGCATGCGCGGGCGCCGCCTTGGCGGAGGCCGTGTCCACATGGAGGTGCATCTGCTCAGCGGTGGCGAGCAAGGTATCGTCGCCGCGCCGCTGCAGCCGGTGGAACACGTGCAGACGCTTGTCATCCAGCTTAAGCACTTGCGTAGTAACGTACAACGCATCACCCGCCTTGCCCTCCGCGAAATGCTTCACGTGGCTTTCCACGGTGTAGTACATGCCGCCTGCCGCACGATACTCCGCGTCGATTCCCACGAGCCGGTACAGGGCATCCATGGCGCTGCCGAAGAGATGGCCGTATTGGAAATCGCTCAGATGATTGTTGTAGTCCGTCCACTCCGGACGAACCACCATATCCAGACGGAGCAATTCCGCGCTGCGGGTATTGGCGGCGTTCGCGGCGTTCGCGGCCGATGCATCCTTGTACAACCGCTCCTCGAGCAACCTCAGCGTCGAACCCGCGCCGATGTCGTATTGGCGGAGAACCTGCTGAATGGCAACCAGGTAATTATCGCGAAGCCGCTCCAATTCCCGGATCGATCGTCCTCCAGCCTGGGCCTGCGTTCCCTCGACCATGCGATCGATGAGAGCGTCGGTCAGTTCCGGGGCCTCGAGCTTCGTCCAGGGCCACTTCAAGGCCGGACCGAATTGCGCCAGCATGTGGCGCATGCCCGCCTCGCCGCCCGCGAGGTGGTAGATCATGTTGGTGCCCATGGCGGCCCACCGCAGGCCCGGCCCGTAGATGATGGACTCGTCCAATTCACCGGTGGTCGCCACCCCGTCGTTCACCAGATGCAATATTTCGCGCCAGATCGCCTCCTGCAGTCGATCGGTCAAATGGCCGGGCACTTCGCGCCGCACCTTGAGCGCATGCATTCCGATATAGACGAAGAATTCGGCGGCCGCCTCGATGGCGGCGGGCGCGGTTCGCGCGCCGCCCACGAGTTCGACCAGCGGCAGCAGGTAAACGGGATTGAACGGATGCGCGACCAGAAACCGCTCGGGCGCCACCATGTCCCGCTGCAGATCCGTCGGAGTGAGCCCCGACGTGCTCGAGGCGATGAGGACGTCCTCGCGCGCGTACCGGCTTACTTCCGCCAGCATCCGCTGTTTGAGCGCCAGCTGTTCGGGGATGTTTTCCTGGATGAAATCCGCCCGCTCCGCCATGTTGCGCAGATCCGTCGTGAACGACAGCGTCCCTTTGGGAGGCAGCGGCGCAAACGTCAGGCGCGCGAGGGCCGGTTCGGCGTTGGCGACCGCCCCGCGTATCCATGCCTCCATTTCCGGCTTTACATCCGCGGCTATCACGTCGATGCCGAAGTGCAGCGCGCGCGCGGCCCAGCCGCCGCCGATGACTCCGGTTCCCAAGAGCCCCAGTGTTTTGACCTTCCTCATGACAGCCTCGCCCGTGCAAAGGGTTTGTAATGTCACGAGTATAATATAAAAAATGCGCCGGAGGCGCGATGAGCGGCGGGAGCTATTTCTCCGCGAGCACGTCCCGGATGGGTGCGGCGGCCGCGGGGACCGCGGCGCGGTAGTCCTGGCCCAGGAAGGCCGCGATGGTGGCCGCTATCCCTGCCTGGGCGACAGGCGCGGCACCGCTGCGTTCCCCGAGGGCCGGGGTGTCGGGTCCCATGACGGCCAGCCAGATGTCCTCTGAGCCCTTTTCCTCCACGCCGTGCTCCTTCCATTCGATGAGGCCGCCGCCCCGGCCGTGATCGGTCGTGATCATGAACGTGGTGGTTCCGCGGTACTTCGGCATGGCCTGCATGGTGTTCCAGAGCTGCTCGACGAAATGGTCGAACCGGTGCGCGCTGTCGAGAACGAGATCGTAGCGGCCCTGGTGCGCCCAGTTGTCGGTCTCGCCGTAGCCCACGAACAGCACCCGCGGCTCGCCCGATTTCACGTAGTCGATGAGAGGGATCTGAAGCAGCGAGTTGGGGCAGTCTTCCTCGTCGAATCGGGTCGTGGTCTCGAACACATCGCGCAGCATGGCATCGCGCGGCGTCTCGTGAGCTTTTTTCGCGAGCGACCAGCCGGTCTGCATGACGAGCCCGCTGCGGGATTTGTTGAAAATGTCGTCGAACACATTCCACGTCCCGTAGACAGCCACGCGTCCGCGCAGCTCGTCCGACTTGTTCAGCCACTCGAACACGGTCGGGTTCGGATTGGGTCCGAACTCGTTGCTGTCGATGGCATCGTTCGGATAGCCGGTGGTCATTTCGTTGTAGCCGGGATATGAGAACGCCTTGCCGTTGGTCACGTGCGCCACGCTGCCCAGCGCCTGGTTGCCCAAAATCTGGCCGCGCTTCGCGACCGTGCCCCAGAGGAACGGAAACAGAAGCGCGCGCCGCTCGGCGGCGCCCGGCCGCCAATAGCGCTTCCGCAACTCGTCCGATGACAACCAGCTGCCCCCCTCCTTCTCGTTGAGCAAATCGGCCTCGGCGCCGCCGAAGATCTCCTGCCAACGCAGGCCGTCGCTCACGATGAGCACCACGGTTCGAGTCTTGCGTGCCGGCAGATCGGAGCCTTGCGCGATGCGCGGCGCCGCCATAGCGAGACACAGGGCAGTGGCCAGCGCCACAGGGATGAATCGCGCCGGGTGTTTCATGGCCGGATGCTCACTGATTCAAGACCATGGCACCGTCGGCGGACCAGCTCAGGTAGACCTCGTCGCTCCAGTCGATGGACCATTCAGACGTGCGGCGGTCGTTCTGCGCGAACACCGTGACCACCTTGCCGGTCTCAGTCTTGATCCGATAGGTGGAGCGATTGCCGAGATACCCGAGCTCCCAGACTGTGCCCTTGATCTGATTGGTGGGCTCGCCGACCCAGCCGGCCGGCACCTTCTGCTTGCTCAGCCGGATCTTCTCGGGGCGCAGCGCAACCCAAACCCGCTGGCCGCTGCTGAACCGGCCGATCTCATCGACGATCAAGTCGCAGCCCGCTTCCGGACAGCTCACGACGAGGTGCCCCGTCTCCCTGCCGCGCACCGTGCCCTCGAACAGGTTGGTGGTGCCGATGAAATCGGCCACGAACCGGCTCTGTGGAAACTCGTAGATTTCGGACGGCGTGCCCACCTGAATCACCTGGCCTCGGTTCATCACCGCGATGCGCGTCGACAAGGCCATCGCCTCGTCCTGATCGTGGGTGACGAACACGAAGGTGATGCCCACCTGATACTGGATGTTCATCAGTTCGAATTGGGTCTGTTCCCGCAACTTCTTGTCGAGGGCGCTCAAGGGTTCGTCCAGCAGCAGCACCTTCGGCCGGCGGATCAGAGCACGCGCCAGCGCGACCCGCTGGCGCTGGCCGCCGGAGAGTTGATGCGGCTTACGCTTTGCCAGCGGCCCGAGCTGCACCATCTCGAGCGCATCGCGAATGCGCTCTGCCCTTGCCGCGCCATCGAGCGCCATGCGCCGCAAGCCGTAGCCCACGTTCTGCTCGACGGTCATGTGCGGGAACAGCGCATAGGATTGGAACATCATGTTCACCGGGCGCTCGTGCGGCGGGACCGCGGTCATGTCCACGTCGTCGATCATCATCCGGCCGGCGCTGGGGGTCGCGAAACCCGCCAGCATGCGCAGCAACGTGGTCTTACCGCAGCCCGAGGCCCCCACCAAGGCGAACATCTCGCCCTTGTAAATTCGCAGGCTGACGCTGTCCACGGCCGTGAATCCGCCGAAGGTCTTGTTGACCCCTTCGATGACTATTTGCGGTTTGGCGTCGGGGTCGAGCCACGGCTTATCGGCGATCGATTTCGGTTGAGTCGACAGCACGCGCCGGGAGCCCGTCTAGAACTCGGCCGGAGGAGTCGCACGGCGTCGGCTAGGCGCGAAAAACGGACGCTCGACCACCTCGGCTCGCGACATTCTGCGCTCCCACACGAGTTCGCGGTTCAGATAGATTTCCGCCCAGATCGCCGAACCCATCTGGAAATACGGAGCATCGACCATAGCAAGGGCGATGTTGCGCTTGCAAGTCGGCGACCATGCCGCCGAGGTGATGCTGCCGATTTCCCGCCTGCCGTCGGGTCGCGCGTACAGCAGCGCGTTGTGAGCCGGTTTATTGCCGGCAATATCGAGTCCCACGAGCCGCCGTCCAGGGTTCCGTTGCCGCTCGGCGAGCAGCGCGCGGCGTCCGGTGAAATGTCCTTTGTCGAAATCGACCAGCCAGGCAAGCCCCAGTTCCAGCGGCGAGCGCTCGCGGCCGGTTCGAAGGGTGTGCTCCGCGGAGACGAAATCGACGTTCGGACTCAAGAAGCCGGCCTCCAGACGCGCAAGATTGAGCGCCTGCGACCCGACGGCGCGAATTCCGCGCGAACGTCCCGCCGCCATCAGGGCGTCCCAAACCGGCTCGGCGGCTGCGGGCGCCATCCACAATTCGTAGCCTAAATCCCCGGTGAAGCCGGTGCGCGATACCGTAACGGGAAGACCGGCCAGGGAGAAGTAACCGATCTCGAAGGGTTTCAGGAGCGGAAGACCGGCGAGGCCGGCCGCCTTGAGCACCGCGCAGGACGTTGGCCCTTGAACGGCGAGAGCCGCAATTTCCTCGGTGATTTCCTCGACCGTCACGGCGAATCCGATGGCGGAATCCAGCAGCCAATCGATCTGCCGCTCCGCCGTGCACAGACGGTATTCGCCCTCGCTCAAGCGGAACACCGTGCCGTCGTCGACCAGATGACCGCCATCGTTGCACCAGACGCAATAGGCGACGCGGTCGGGTTTGAGCTTGGTCATGTCGCGCGTGACCAGCCGATTCAGGTAGGGCACGGCACCCGGTCCGGCGATCCGGTACTTCACCATCGGCGTCAGATCGTAGAGCGTGGTCGCATTGCGGATCGCGAAGTACTCCTGTTCGACCGAGGTGAACACGTCGACCGTGGTATAGCCCGCCCACGCCACGAAACTGTCGACCTGGCTCAGGTCTCTGGCCCGAGCGTGGAAGGGCGTCTCGAGCAGCGGCTTCTTGAAGTGCGGCGCGAGGTTCTTGG
>JAXDQI010000158.1:0-17596 GCA_034667965.1 Gammaproteobacteria bacterium | reverse complement strand
CGGACGAGAGTGTCAACGCCGATCAGGACATCGATTTCGGATCCGGCGGCGCCGCGATCCTTGCGGATCTTCCTGCCGGCAACACTGTCACCCACGCGATCATCGCGGCCGGAAAGGACAAGCAGTTGTTCGTCTTGAACCGGGATCTGCTCGGTGGGTTTGGCGACGCTGCGGCCGTGCAAAAACTTGATTTGACGTACGCGACCTTCTCGACCGCCGCGTATTGGAACAACACTCTTTATATCGGGGGTCTGAACGCTCCTTTAAGGGCGCTGCGGCTGAACACGTCGAACGCTCAATTCGCGATTTCCTCGGCGACCAGCCATCTCTATGGATTTGCCGGCGCAACCCCCTCGGTGTCGTCCGCGGCGACACAGAACGGCGTCGTCTGGAGTTTGGACACGGGCTCATGGTGCACGCACCAGTCCAAATCCTGCGCACCCGTGATTCTGTACGCCCACAATGCTGCGTCGATGAGCACCGAATTGTGGAACAGTTCTTTGAACGCCAATGACGCGGCAGGGTACGGGGTCAAATTTTCGGTGCCGACGGTCGCCAACGGCAAGGTTTACGTCGGTACTCGCGGGAACAACATCGGCGGAGTGGACAGCTCCACCAGCGTACCAGGTGAACTGGACATCTACGGGCTCAAACCCTAGCTTAGCTATTCCATCGCGAGCACGGCCAGATCATGGGCGAAGTCGGCCGCACTCGTGCTCAGCGTCCCCACCAGTCGAAGGCGGCCCTGCCTGTCCAGTACGAAAGTCGAAGTGGAATGATCAATCGTATAGTCCGCGCCGGCTGCGACTCGCGCGTACTCGACATGAAAATGCGCGGCTGCCTGATCCACTCGTGCGCTGGTGCCGGTAAGGCCGATGAACCGCGGGTCAAACCCCGTGAGGTAGTTCTTCAGGATCTCTCGCGTGTCATGCTCCGGATCCAGCGTAATGAATATGACGTTCACTGCTTCGCTCGCGGCGCCGAGCCGCTTCATGGCCAGCGCGAGGCTGAGCAATTCGGTCGGACATGCATCGGGGCAACGCACGAAGCCGAATAAGATCACCACAACTCGTCCTCGGTAGTCGGCCAAAGTGCGCGTATGACCGGTCACATCGACGAGGTTGAAGTCGGGCGCGTCAGCCGTCTGCGGCCAGGGCGCCAATCGATAATCGGGCCTGGTAGCCGACGTCGATGCCGGACGGCTGAACGCGGGGAGCGCCGGGAGGGTAAGTCCGACGAACATCCAAGCGGCGACGCTAAACGGGAGGCGGCGCAGGCGCACGGCTCACAGACAGGTTTCCGCAAGCGCTTGCAGCGACGTCACATTCAGGCGGCGGTGCTGCGAATCGGCGATGAGTACTCCTTTGACCGCCACTTTATGATTGGCGTAGCGTTGAGGTCCAAAAGCCGATGCGCCCAGGAGTTCGAATTCCTGAGCGCCAAGCGCAACGGCGCGGCTCGAATGAATCGCGGCCGATGAAGTGGATTGCGTCGTCGTTGCGTGCGGGCTGCCGGCATTCATGAGCGCCCACCCGGACGCCGGCTCTTGGCCAAGACATCCGACAATCTCGACCATTCTAAGCACGTGTGGGTCCCGTTTGTTCGCGCCGGCTTTCGGCTGATCGATTGAATACTGGACCAGCGGACTGAACATTTCATGCCAAGTTTGATTCTGCCTGCGAAAATAGGCCTCTTTGTCCGGACCGCAGTTGCGTCCAAGCTCGCCACTTCCCAAATTTCGAAGATGCACGTTGTTCCGGGAATTATCGTAGTGTGCCGTGACGACCAATTTGCTGCCCGCGGGCAATTGAAGCGGCGCGTCGAGTTCGTATGCCGGCTGATAGTGGAAATCATATTTGGCAACCGTCAACAGCGTCTGCTCGTGACCGTCGGGATAAACGACGGCGTAGGTGAAATCCTTGCCTCGCATATGCGCGTGCGGTTGAAGTTGGTAGATGGTCACCGGCGCGGTATAGGCCGATATCCCGATCAATTCGTAATTGTCGGCATACCGCGGAATCGGCGGAATGGCCACGTAGGTGCCTTCCGCCTTGGTCCCAGGATCATCCGATAACAATTCCCTGCCGTTCGAGATGATCGTTTCCGTCGCCGCCGGCGAGCGGAACAACTGATGTTCCGCCGGCTTCGACCGAAACCACAGCGCCAACTGAGAACGGTCCTTCGTGGGTGTGCCGATGGTGGTGTAATGAATGTTGAAATTGATGTAGTAATTGGCGCCCGCCTTCAGCAATTTGGCGCTGGCACCTTCAAACGACTCGAAAGTGGATCCGGGCGTATACACGGCGAGCATGTCATACGCGTTCGAATTGATGGGATCCGCCACGGCCGCCCGAAACGTCGTCAGTGCACCGTCGGCGATGCCGAGCTGTCGAGAAAGTATCGAAAACGCGTCGGCTTGCTCGGCGCTGATGCCCTCGTCCAACACTATCTCGGTTATCCCCATGTGATGAACGACGGCCTCATTGCCGGGGCGTACCTGTATGGCGGCTATCCATTTGTCCTGGGTCAACGGGACTTTGACTCGCCGTACGACATAGGGGATTTCCCCCGTGGCCGGTACGGAAAATTCCGGCAACGCAATCACGGCGTCCGGAGCCAGTCCTTGCGGATGCAGCCAATGGCGTGAAGAACTGGGCGGCGGCGGATCGGCTGCGGTGCCCTTGGGAGCGCCCGCGTCCGCCCATGCCACCAATGTCGCGATGTCCTGCTCACTCAATCGCGCGTCATTGCGAAACTTCATGCTGCGATGCGCATCCGCCGGCCATGGGGGCATTTGCCGGGCAAGCACCTGTCGCTTGATGGAGGCGGCCCACGGTTTCGCGGTGTCGTATGACAGCAGCGACATCGCTGACCCGGACCCCCCGGGTCGGTGGCAGTTGATGCAATTTTTGTACAGGATGGGCGCCACCTCCGTATTGAAAGTAGGAGGAGCATCGGCCGTCGCGGCGTTTGTCGGCGACAGAGGCGTCGCCGCGGCAAGAGCGGCCAAGATGCAGAGAACTTTAGTGATGTCGACGCCCTTGTGTTTACCTGCTGCATCATACCTTCAGGGCCCGGCCGCGCATCGAATGTCGCGGCGGGTGCTGCGATTGACGCGGAGGAGGCGTCTGTGGCATACCTCGTGGCCCAGGCATGTAGATTAAGGGGATGGTCCGATGCGTATCTTTGCTCCCCTGTTGATTTCGTTCTGCGGTCCGCTGTGCTTACCCGCGGTGGCCGCTGAGCCGCCCGCGCCGGCGTCGGCCGTTGCGGACGGAGAGAAAATCTCGGCGCCGGAGCCGGCGGCGGCGAACACGAAACCGACGGCACCAGCGACGAATGACTCGAGCAACCCTTCGCCTTCTGCCGCGTCGAAGGCGCCCCTTGCCGCGGCCAACGCGTCGCCAAGTTCGCTCCAGGATGCGGCGAACTCGCAGGATAAGAGTTTGCGCGCCCGCGGGTATAAACCGGAGACCCGCGGCGGCACGACGGTCTATTGCCGCAAGGAGGCGGTATTGGGCTCGCGATTCGAAAATAAGATTTGTCGGAGTGCTGCGGAATTAGAGCACGACTCCCAAGCCGGCAAAGACATGGTTCAGGATATGCAACGCGTCGGTAGCGCCGGACCGAGGTCGAATTGACCTCCTAGTTTCGGGATCCCGCGGAGCCGGGGTCAGCGGGTGGTCAAGGACGAGCTTGTGAATGGTCACGCTGCTTGGTTCTGCATACTTCGTATGAATCGGAACTCTTGCAGGTGGCGCACGCCGTTACGGAGAGCAGAAGAATTGCACAGATCAATGTCTTCATAATGTGTATCCCTGTTCATGAGGTCGGAACGTGTCGGATGCCGGCCGCGCCGGCGCAATTCTGAATTTTGCAGGCCGCACTGTCTAGTCGCTGGCCCCGATTCTTCTATGATAGGTTGTCGGAATGATCCACCCGAATCCCGAAGCTGAACCAGTCGAGCCGCATCTCAAGCGCACTCGGAGCGGTGGCCTGTTGACGCTTTCGCTGAATCGCGGCGAGAGTTTCAATCCCCTGTCATCGTCGATGATTGCCGCGCTCGAGAACACCTTCGATGAGGTTCTCGAGGACTCTTCGGTCCGCGTGATCGTACTGCGGGGTGAAGGCCGCGGGTTCTGCGCAGGTCACGATCTTCGCGAACTTAGGGACTTCGGCGAGGATGCCGCCCTGCAGCGGCAGCTGTTCGATTCGTGCAGCCGCATGATGATGAAGATTGCGAAGCTTCCTCAGCCGGTCATTGCCCGCGTGCATGGAATTGCAACGGCGGCGGGATGCCAGCTCGTATCGATGTGCGACTTGGCGGTGGCCGACGATGCGGCCAGATTCGGATTGCCGGGCGTGAATATCGGCGTTTTCTGTTCGACGCCGGCGGTCGGCGTCGTTCGCAATATCGGTCGCAAGCGTTCGATGGAAATGCTGCTGACCGGTGATACCATCGATGCCGCCACGGCGCTTGCTTGGGGCCTCATCAACCGAGTCGTCGCGAGCGAAAAACTGGATGACGAAGTTCAACGCTTCGTCGATCGCATTCTCGCCCGTAGCGGCGCGGCGATAGCCCTCGGGAAAAGCACCTTTTACAGCCAGATCGAATCGGGCTTGATCTGCGCCTATGGCGTGGCGGGTGCGGCGATGACGTCGAACTTGCAGTTTGAGGACGCAGCCGAAGGCATCGATGCTTTCCTGACGAAGCGCCCTCCTCACTGGCGTAATAGCTGACGAACCGCGAACACACCGTGTCCGGCCAGCGGACAATGAGCGTTTCCGCGGAAACGTCGCGCGGTGTCACGCATCGGAAATCGCTACCCTTTATGGCCGGCGGTTTATAGTGCCGGCCACCGAAAAATAATCACCGGGGATTTCGATGGGAAACCGATTCGTTCTGCTTTGCCTGCTTACCGTAACGAGCGTCACCCACGCTGCCGAGCATTTCGATGGCAGGTCATGGTGGGAGGTTGTGAAGGTCCTTGCCGACGACAAGTACGAGGGCCGCAATACCGGCAGCCCCGGCGAGCGAGGCGCACAGGAATATTTGGTCGGCCGGCTCAGGGCGCTCGGCATCGAGCCGGCAGGGGCGAATGGATACTACCAACCCGTCGAATTGCGTTCGCGCGAGCTTGATGAGGCGAACTCTGGTCTCGTCCTGCTGCGCGATGGAAAGGAGGAGCCGCTGACGCTCGGGCAGCAGGCCTTCTTCACGACCCGCGTCGAACTTGCTCCAAGAATCGCCGCTCCACTGGTCTTCGTCGGTTACGGGCTCCGGGTTCCGGAGCAGGGGTATGACGACTTTGCGGGCCTCGATCTGAAGGGAAAAATAGCCGTGATATTCGCGGGATCGCCGGCTCCGATGGCCTCCGCCCTGGCGGCGCATTACCAGTCCTTGGCGGTACGCTGGAAAGCGCTCAAGGCCGCCGGTGCGATCGGCATCCTCGGCATTCCGAATCCGGCCGCCATGGACATCCCGTGGACCCGCATGTCCCTCAATCGCAGACAGCCGAGCATGGCGCTCGTGGGGGCGGACTTCGACGAGACCCCTGGTGATCTGTTCGCGGCGACGTTCAATCCCGAATACGCGCAGATGCTGTTCGAAGGCACCGGTCATAGCTTTGCGGAGATCGCCGAACTGGGCAAGGATCGAAAGCCGCTGCCGAGGTTCGCATTGCCGCTGAGCGTTCGTGCAAGTACCCGGTTGGTGACCAAGGACGTGCATTCGAACAACGTGATCGCCGTAATACCCGGCAGCGATCCGCTCCTCAAACACGAATA
The DNA here is from genome assembly GCA_034667965.1 of Gammaproteobacteria bacterium. Classification (GTDB taxonomy): domain Bacteria; phylum Pseudomonadota; class Gammaproteobacteria; order Steroidobacterales; family Steroidobacteraceae; genus Bog-1198. The sequence continues at coordinate 11,809 of JAXDQI010000158.1, read as the reverse complement.
CGTCGTGCTCACCGCGCACATCGATCATCTCGGTGTCGGTGAACCCATCAACGGCGACCGCATCAACAACGGCGCGATGGACAATGCGTCGGGTTCGGCGATGCTGCTGGATCTGGCGCGTTCTCTGAAGCGCGGGCATGACAAACTCAAACGCTCGGTTCTGTTCGTGTGGGTGACCGGCGAGGAAAAGGGTCTGCTCGGTTCGCACTATTACGCGGCGCGCCCCACCGTACCCGGCGGCAAGATGGTCGCCGACCTCAATACGGACATGTTTCTGCCCATCGTCCCACTGAAAGTATTGACGGTGTATGGGCTGGCCGAATCCGATCTCGGCGACCGAGCCACTGCGGTTGCCGCGCATTTGGGGTATCGGGTGCAAGCCGACCCCGAACCCCTTCGCAACCTTTTCATCCGCAGCGACCAGTACAATTTCATCAAGCAGGGAGTTCCGTCGCTTGCGATGAAGGTGGGATTCGACTCCGGGTCGGCAGAAGAGAAGCAGTTCAAGCAATGGCTTACCGACCGCTACCACGCGCCGTCGGATGATGCCGATCAGCCGGTGAACCTCGCGGCGGCGGCCGGGTTCGAGGAAGTCATGCGCGGTCTCACCGTTGAGATCGCCAATGATCCGCGCCGGCCGGCATGGAAGAGCGATAGCTTCTTTCGACGATTTGCGAAGGCGTCCAATTGATCCGTACGCCGCCGGCATCGCGGTCAGCCTGACGAAAACACCGTCCGATCGAGCGGGCCATTGACCCCCGCATGGCGCTCGACCCCGTTGCCGCCTAAAATGCTGCATCCATCATGAATCAAGTTACCAAGTTTCCGGATATGCGTCCCGCGACGCCGCCTGGTCCGATCAACCTGCCCCCGCCCTCGGCGTATGTGCAGCGGGTGCCGTTGTTTCCCACCACGGACGGCAGCGTCACCAGTCGACGCTTCGAACGTAAGCGCCTCTTGCTGTGGTTCGGGATTGCCGTGGCTTTCCATGCGGTCTTGCTGCTGGGTCTTTGGTTGATGCCGGCGCTGCGCATCAAGTGGGAACCTTCCCCCGACGCCTGGGTACAAGTGACTTCGGTACCGAAGTTGCAGCCGGCGCCGCCGGTGCCTGATGCGCTGCCCGCGTCGAAGCCGGCCGCCGCCCCGGAAAAAACCCACAAGGCCCAGCCCGGGCTGCGGCGTCCGGAGCCGGACGGGTCAGCCGCTCCGTTGGCGAACTAATCCGCGCAGGCATGATGGCAAGACGGTCCGAGACGGGTAGTCTACGACTTTGGTCGCTCGCGGAGATGCCATGAAACTTAGCGCTCGCAATGTTCTATCAGCCACCGTCAAAGCCGTGACTCCCGGGGCCGTGGACACCGAAGTCGTCGTCGAATTGGCTCCGGGAATCGAGATCGTATCGATCATCACGAAGAAGTCCGCGGAATCGCTCGGACTCAAGCCCGGCGCCAAGGCTTACGCGGTCATCAAGGCATCCAGCGTGATCATCGGCGTGGACTGACCGGCGACGGCCAGAACACCTACCGCGTGCCGATGTATAAGCGCGTCGGGCTCGATCTACATCGCGGCGATTTTTGCCAACCCGGCTTCGATGGCCCGCCGTGCTTCGTCCGTGAGGTGGCGCGGATTCTTGCCGACGGACGGAATGGGTTCGCCGATCACCACATGAATCGTGCCGGGCGTCTTCACGATGCCGCGCCGCGGCCAGAACTGTCCGGCATTGTGCGACAGCGGCACCAAGAGCTTGCCGGTCGCCGTCGCCAGCATGGCTCCGCTCACGCCGAATTTTTTCTTCTGGCCGGCCACGACGCGGGTGCCTTCCGGAAACACGATGACCCATAGGCCGTCCCTGAGCCGCGCCTTGCCCTGGTCGACGACCTGATGGACGGCGCGGTGACCCTCGCCACGATTGATGGCGATCGGCCGCAACAACTTGAGCCCCCACCCGACGAACGGTATCCACAGCAGTTCACGTTTCAGCACCCATACATGCGGCGGGAAGATCACGAACTGGGCGATGGTCTCCCAGGCGGAGGTGTGGTTGCTCATCACGATGTGAGTGCCCTCCGGGATCCGCTCGCGGCCCTCGACCGTGAACTTCAAGCCGCACAGACGCGCCAGCACCCAAAGCAGGCAGCGGGCCCAACAACGGGCAATCGCGAATTGAAATCCATGGGAAGACCAGAAGCACAGCGACATGAACGCACCGAACACGCACGCCGAGAGGATCATGTAGGCGTTGAACAACAGCGACCGCAACAGCTGCATGACCCGTCACCCCGGTAGTCGCGACAGATCCGCCACGCCGCCGAGCAGCACTTGGACATTGCGCAGCAGTGCCAGCCGGTTGTTGCGCCTGTCGAGATCCTCGTCCATGACCATGATCCTCTCGAAGAACTCGTCGACGGCGGCGCGCAGTCCGGTCAGCGCACGCAAGGCGTCCGCATAGCGCTGCTCGGCAATCGCCATTTCGACCGTCGGCCTAAGCTCACCGAGAACACGATGCAGGGCGAGTTCCGCATCCTCGGCGAGCGCGCCTGTCTGCACGGCGAGGGACAGCGCTGGCGGGGCCTTGCGCAGGATATTGGCGATCCTCTTGTTGATGGCGGTCAGCACACCGGCATCCGGCAGTAACAAGAACACCTTCAGGGCCTGCAGCCGAGTTTCCACATCCAAGGGTGAGGCAGGTCGACCGGCGAGCACCGCGTCGATCATTTCCGCTGTGGTCCCGTCGGCACGCTCCAGCAGCAGGCCGCGCAAGCGTTCGGCAACGAAATCGTAGACCTCCTCGACGACTCCCGGCCGGTGTACGGGCTGTGCCATTTCGGATTCCTTGAGCAGGGCCGGCAAGTCAAGATTCAGCCGGCCCTCCAGGATGATTCGCAACACGCCGAGCGCGGCCCGGCGCAGGCCGAAGGGATCCTTGGTGCCGGTGGGCCGCTGCTCGATGGCGAAGATTCCGACCAAGGTATCGAGTTTGTCGGCGAGCGCCAGCGCTTGACCCGTCCTGGTCGTGGGCAGCGCGTCCCCCGCGTAGCGAGGTCGGTAGTGCTCTTCGATGGCCTGCGCCAGTTCGGCGGGTTCGCCTTGCGCCAGGGCGTAGTACTTGCCCATGGTGCCCTGCAGTTCCGGGAACTCGCCCACCATGGCGGTCATGAGATCAGCCTTCGAAAGTTCCGCCGCCCGAACAGCATCGGGCGAAGCACTTATACGTTCGGCGATATGCTTCGTCAAACTTCGAACCCGTGCGGTCTTTTCCGCATAGCTGCCCAATTTGATCTGAAAGGTGACTCCACTCAAGCGCGCGGCATGCGCTTCCAGAGAGAGCTTTCGATCCTGGTCCCAGAAAAAAGCGGCATCGCTCAATCGCGGCCGCACCACACGCTCATTTCCCTCGCGCACCTTGGCGGGATCGCGGCTCTGAATGTTGCTCACCGTAATGAAGCCCCCGGTCAGCCCCCCGTCCGCACCTTCGACCGGGAAATACCGCTGGTGGTCCTGCACGGTGGCAATCACGACTTCCCTGGGAAGCGCGAGAAAGCGTTGCTCGAAACGGCCGGCGACGGGAACCGGCCACTCCACTAGAGCGGTTACCTCATCGAGCAGCGCATCCTCGATCAAAGCGGAGCCGCCGGACTCGGCCGCCGCCGTCATGACACCGGAACGGATCACCTCACGGCGCTTGACGAAGTCGGCGATCACCTTCCCCCGGCGCAATTGACTCTCATAGCTTCTGGGCGATTTGATGGTGAGCGGCCGCGGCGCATGGAAGCGGTGCCCCGTGGTGATCCGGCCGGAGTCGAGGCCCAGCACGGTCGTTGGGATCACGTCCTCGCCGAAAAGCAAAATGACCGAGCGCACCGGCCTCACGAATTCCGCGGTGCGCGCCCCCCAGCGCATGCGCTTCGCGATCGGCAACGCTGCGATGGCCTGGGTCACGATCCCGCTCAAAAGGCCGGCCGTTGCGGCGCCGGGCTCCGTGCCGCGAAACGCGAGCCAGGTGCCCTTGTCCGTGCTCAAGCGCTCGAGGGCGCCGACCTCCACTCCGCAGCTCTTGGCAAATGCGGCGGCGGCCTGAGTGGGCGCACCCTGCGAATCGAACGAGGCGGCGAGCGGCGGGCCGCGACGCTCGACGCGCCGGTGCGGCGCGAATTCGGCGCAGGCCGCCACTTTGACCGCGAGACGCCGGGGCGTCGCAAAGCCATGCGCCTTGCCATGCGGAATGCCGGCGGCGTCGAGACCCTTCAACATCCCCTCGGTGAGAGCGGTCGACAGCGTCAACAACGTGCGCGGCGGCAATTCCTCGGTGCGCAACTCGAACAATAGATCGCGGACCGTCATCAGGCGGCCTGGGGCGAAATTGCGTTCTTGAGCAGCGGAAAGCCGAGCGCTTCGCGGCTCTCGCGATAGGCCTCGGCGACGCCCCGTGCGAGCGTGCGGACCCGCAGGATGAAGCGCTGGCGCTCGGTGACGGAGACCGCATGCCGGGCATCGAGGAGATTGAACGAGTGTGAAGCTTTCACCATTTGTTCGTAGGCCGGCAGTACCAGCTTGTCATGCAGCAGGTTGCGGCAGGCGGTCTCGTGGATCTCGAACTGGCCGAAAAGTACCTGCGTGTCGGCTTTTTCGAAATTGTAGGTGGACTGCTCCACTTCATTTTGATGGAACACGTCGCCGTAGGTGATGGTGCCGAAGGGACCATCGGTCCATACGATGTCGTAGATGCTTTCCTTGCCCTGGATGTACATGCCCAAGCGCTCGAGCCCGTAGGTGATCTCGCCCATGACCGGTCGGCAATCCAAGCCGCCGACCTGCTGGAAATAGGTGAATTGCGAGACCTCCATGCCGTTGAGCCACACTTCCCAGCCCAGTCCCCACGCACCCAATGTGGGCGATTCCCAATTGTCCTCGACGAAGCGGATATCATGAGTCAGCAGATCAAAGCCGAGGCTGCGAAGCGAGCCCAGATACAGCTCTTGAAAGTCATCCGGAGAGGGCTTGATGCAGACTTGAAACTGGTAGTAATGCTGCAAGCGGAACGGGTTGTTGCCGTAACGCCCGTCGGTCGGCCGGCGGGAAGGCTGCACATAGGCCGCTCCCCAGGGTTCCGGTCCCACCGCGCGCAGAAACGTGGCCGTGTGAAACGTGCCGGCGCCCATCTCCATGTCATACGGTTGCAAAATGATGCATCCCTGCTCCGACCAGTACTTTTGCAGGGCAAAAATCAGGTCCTGAAAGGTCCTGGGCGACGAGGGACGTGGTTTGGCCATCATGAGCTCGCGGGGGTACAACAACGGCGGCGAGTATAGCGATGCCGGGCGCGCGCTGCTGCCTGAGACAGGCTCCCAGCGCTTGGGTCGCCCGCTCCTTCGATGCACCTGTATTGCGCATGCGCACCGTTTGGGGGCGCGCTGTGGCTGAAGTTGCGCCATACTAGGGCATCGATGCAGGCTCTGGGTCGCAAACCATTGATCCTTATATGCGTCTTGCTGGCACATTTGCTGCATTGTCACAGAACCCGGCTTAAGGCCGGCGGAAAGAACTATTCCAACTCGCGAGGATAACAATGACTCCGGCTGATGTTCTCAAATTGATCAAGGAAAAAGAGGCGAAGTTCGCCGATCTCCGGTTTACCGACACGATCGGCAAGGAACAGCATGTAACCGTGCCGACGCGGCTCGTGGATGAGGGCTTCTTCAAAGACGGCAAGATGTTCGACGGCTCGTCCATCGCCGGTTGGAAGGGCATCAATGAATCGGACATGATTTTGATGCCGGATCCGGCTACGGCGGTGATCGACCCGTTTTACGAAGAGACGACGGTCAATCTACGCTGCGACGTGATCGAGCCCATGACCATGCAAGGCTATGGCCGGGATCCGCGCTCGCTGGCGAAGCGCGCCGAGGCCTACTTGAAATCGTCCGGCGTCGCGGATTCCGCCCTGTTCGGCCCCGAGAATGAGTTCTTTATTTTCGACAGCGTAACGTCGAGCTCCAGCATGAACGGCTGTTCCTACGAAGTGGACTCCTATGAAGGCGCATGGAACTCGGGCAAGACGTACGAAGACGGAAATAAAGGACATCGGCCCGGTGTGAAGGGCGGCTACTTCCCCGTGCCGCCGGTGGATGCTCAGCAGGACATCCGCACCGCCATGTCGATGGCCTGCGAAGAGATGGGCCTGAAATTCGAGGTACATCATCACGAGGTGGCCACCGCGGGCCAGGGCGAAATCAACGTCGCCGCGAATACGCTGACGAAGAAGGCCGACGAGGTGCAGATTCTCAAATATGCGTTGCAGAACGTTGCGCACGGTTATGGGAAAACGCTGACTTTCATGCCGAAGCCCCTCGTCGGCGATAACGGCAACGGCATGCACGTGCATCAGTCCCTGCAAAAAGAAGGGAAGGCCCTCTTTGCCGGCGACAAATACGGCGGTCTGTCGGACATCGCTCTTTTCTACATCGGCGGCATCATCAAGCACGCGCGTGCAATCAATGCCTTCACCAATGCCAGCACGAATAGCTACAAGCGATTGGTGCCGGGATTCGAAGCTCCGGTGAAGCTGGCGTATTCGGCGCGCAACCGCTCGGCCTCGATCCGTATTCCCTGGATTGCCAATCCGAAAGGCCGCCGCATCGAAGTGCGCTTTCCGGACGCGACCGCCAACCCCTACTTCGCGTTTTCGGCCATGCTGTTGGCGGGCCTCGACGGCATCCTGAACAAGATTCATCCCGGCGAGCCTGCGGACAAGGATTTGTACGATCTGGAGCCTGAAGAGGATAAGAAAATCCCGACCGTTTGCCACTCTCTCGACATGGCGCTCGACTACTTGGACAAGGATCGCGCGTTCCTCAAGGCCGGGGGCGTTTTCACCGACGATCTCATCGATGCCTACATCGAGCTGAAGATGAAGGAGGTCACTCGTTTGCGGATGACCACGCATCCGATCGAAATTGAGATGTACTACAGTCTGTGAGTCTCCTTGCAGGCGGTGCAGCCATAAGGTGACGGCGGTCACGCCGCCGTCACCTTGAGCTTTGTGGACTGGAGGCGATAGGGATATGCTTTCGCGTTATGCACCTTTTGCGACTTTGGATTGCTCTCGGGTTGGTCGCGGCTTGCGCGGCCGACGCGGCGGTGATCTACAAATGGACCGACGCCGACGGCGTGGTTCATTACTCGGATCAGGCGGTGCCCGGAGCGGAAAAGATCATCACGTCGTCGAGTTCGTCCAACGGCATCGGCGGCGGGACGCATGCGCCTTCCGGCGCCACGCCCAACAAGAAGGCGCCGTCGCGCCTCGAATACGCATCGTTCGCGATCGAATCGCCGGCGAAGGAGCAATCGTTCTTCGGCGACGAGATCATTCCGGTGCGATTGAAGATCGATCCGGAGCTGCAGCCGAATCAGACGATCAGCTGGTATCTGAACGGCAGTCCGTTGACCGACCAGCCGCCGACATCGCGCTCGTTCGCCCTGCAGTCCTTGTCGCGCGGCACCTACCAGATCTCGGCATCCCTCACGGACACCGTGACCGGCGAGACGCAGACTTCGGAAGCCGTCACCTTCTACGTAAGACAGCCGTCCGAGCTTTCGCCGCAGCACCGAAAGCCCTGACACACATCGCAGCCGACGCGGGTGTGCCGCTTGGCTGCTGAATTGGAAATGCAGGGGCCCGCCATCGAAGGGACCGAACTGCTCGATGCGCTGGTGACCAGCGTCTTTCTTCTAGATCAAGATCTGCACGTCTGCTACTTGAATGCCGCGGGTCAAACCCTGCTGGGTCTGGGCGCCAATCAGGCGCTTGGCCGGCGGTTCATCGATCTTGCTCGCGGCGCCGAAACCCTGCTCAACCTTTTCGAACGTGCCCGGTCGGGCGGCGAGGGCGTCGTGCAACGCGAACTGGCGTGGCCGGCTCCGGGCGGCGCCGACCGCACACTCGACTGCGCAGTGACTCTCATCGCCATCGGACATACGCCTCGTCTGTTGCTGGAGATCGAGGACATCACGCAGCATCGGCGCCTGACGCGTGAAAATGCGCTGTTGGCGCAGCTCGGCGGCAGCCGGCTCATGGTCCGGCAGCTCGCCCATGAAATCAAGAATCCGCTCGGCGGTTTGCGCGGCGCCGCGCAGCTGCTCGAGCGCGAGCTGTTGGATCCCAGCTTGCGCGAATACACCCGCGTCATCATCAGCGAGGCCGATCGGCTCACGCATCTGCTGGATTCAATGCTTGGCCCGGGCCGCCCGCCGGCCAAACAGCTCGTGAATGTTCACGAGCTGTTGGAGCGCGTCTATCACCTGTTGCGCAGCGAAGCTGCCGAAGGGGTGACCGTCGATCGTGATTACGATCCCAGTCTGCCGGCGCTCGCAGTCGATCCCAACCACATCATTCAGGCGATGCTGAACCTCGGCCGCAACGCCATTCAAGCGCTGTCGAGCGGCGACGTGAAGTCTCCACGCCTGGTGCTTCGAACGCGCGCGGCATCGGGTGTGAGCATCGGCGCCAAGCGCCATCGCCTGGTGGCATCGATTCAATTCGAGGACAACGGCCCCGGTGTACTCGCGGAAATCCGCGATACCATTTTTTATCCGCTCGTGTCCGGCCACTCCGAGGGGACCGGTCTCGGCTTGGGGATAGCGCAGGATCTCGTGAGCCGCCACGGCGGCCTCATCGAGTTCGACAGCGCGCCGGGCAGAACCATATTCGTGATTTTTCTACCCATGGACTCCGTATGAATGCAAAGCCGCTGAGTGTTTGGTTGGTCGACGACGATTCGTCCATTCGCTGGGTGCTCGAGAAAGCGCTGAAGGGCGGTGGGATGCTCGCCAAGTGTTTCGACGGCGCGGACAACGCGCTGACCGCGTTGCGTGCCGATGCACCGGATGTATTGATGACGGACATCCGGATGCCCGGCCGCAGCGGACTCGATCTGCTGAAGGAGATTCAAGTATCGCGGCCGGGTCTGCCGGTGATCGTGATGACCGCGCATTCGGATTTGGATGCCGCGGTCGCCGCCTATCAGGGCGGCGCGTTCGAGTATCTGCCGAAGCCGTTCGACATCGATAAGGCGGTGGATCTGGTCCGACGCGCCGCGCAGCAGGCCACGGTCTCCACGGACGTCGAGGCCGCGCGCCGGAGCATTCCGGAATTACTGGGCCAGGCGGCGGCCATGCAGCAGGTGTTCCGGGCGGTCGGCAGACTCTCGCGCTCCAGCATGACGGTGCTCATCACCGGCGAATCGGGGACGGGGAAAGAGCTCGTGGCGCATGCGCTGCACCGGCATAGTCCGCGTTCCTCCAAGTCGTTCGTCGCCCTCAACACCGCGGCCTTTACGGCGGACCTCCTCGAGTCCGAGTTGTTCGGCCACGAAAAGGGCGCCTTCACCGGCGCCGACACCCTGCGTCGCGGGCGCTTCGAGCAAGCCGACGGCGGTACGTTGTTTCTCGACGAAATCGGCGACATGTCGCCGGCGCTGCAGACGCGCCTGTTGCGCGTTCTGGCCGAAGGGGAATTTTATCGCGTCGGCGGACAGACCCCTGTGAAGGTCGACGTGCGGGTGATCGCGGCCACCCATCAAGATCTCGAGACCCGGGTGAAGTCCGGCCATTTTCGCGAAGACCTGCTGCACCGGCTCAATGTCATCCGAATCGAAATTCCGCCGCTGCGTGAACGCCGCGAGGACATTCCGGAATTGCTGCGCCATTATTTGAGTCTCGCCGGACAGGAGTTGGGTGTGGAGCCCAAGCTGCTCATGTCGTCGGCGGAAACCGCCTTGGTGACCTTTGATTGGCCGGGCAACGTGCGGCAGCTCGTGAATGCCTGCCGGCGCCTCACCGTGACGGCGCCGGGTCGCGAGATTCGCGCCGAGGATATTCCTCCCGATCTCGGCGGCGCGCCGCTGGGACAGGCGACGAATCATGACTGGACGGCGAAGCTGTCGCACTGGGCCGAGCAGGAATTGGATGCCGGCACTCGGCGGCTTCTCGACCAGGCCGTTCCTGAAGTGGAGCGCATCCTGATTCGGGTGGCCTTGCGTAAAGCCGATGGCCTGAAGCAGGATGCAGCCAAGCTTCTGGGCTGGGGACGCAACACGTTGACCCGGAAGATGAAGGAGCTGGGCATGGAGGATGTCGCTTAGACAGGCTCCAAGGCTCCTTGGCGTCGTAATTGCTCCGCGGCAGTTTATAATCGGTCCGATCATGGCCGATTTCCGAAACCTTACGTTGGGAGCATCCGAACGCATTTTCTACGGCAACACGATTGCCGATTGGCTCGTTGCCGGCATCGTGGGCCTGGCCGTGTGGTCCGGACTCTCCGTGATGCGGCGGCTGATTGCCGCGCGCTCCAAGCGCTATTCGGCGGACCATCGCTCGACGCCCATCCGGCTTTTGTTCTATCTCGTCGGCAATACCAAGCAGTTCTTGTTTTTGGCGCTGGCGCTGTACGCCGGACAGGAAAGTCTGTCGCTGCCTCCGAGATTGCAGCATGTCGTCTCGAACGTCGTGCTCATGCTCGTCCTCTTGCAGGTCGGCTTGTGGGCCGGGCGGTCCATCCGCTTCTATCTCGAGATCAAGGAAATGGAGCGCGGTTCCGACCGTCTCTTTGCAGGGTCCTTGGACGTCATCAACTTCGTCGCGCGCATGCTTATATGGTCGTTGTTGATTCTTGTGGCGCTCGACAACCTGGGCGTGAACATCACGGCGCTGCTTGCCGGGTTGGGCGTCGGCGGCGTCGCCGTGGCTCTCGCGCTCCAGAACATTCTTGGCGATTTGTTCGCGTCGCTCTCGATTGCACTGGACAAGCCTTTCGTGGTCGGCGACAGCCTGAACATCGACACGCACACCGGTTCGGTCGAGCACATCGGCATCAAGACGACGCGGCTGCGCAGCGAGACCGGTGAGCAAATCATCCTGTCGAATGCCGATATATTGAAGAGTCGTGTGCGCAACTTTGGGCGCATGCCCGAACAGCGCGTATTGACGACGCTGCGTGTGGCGTATGCGACGCCCACGGAGATTCTGACGGGGATACCGAAGCTGCTCGAAGACATCGTCCGCGGACAGGAGAGTGCGCGCTTCGAGCGTTGTCACTTGAAGTCGCTCGGCGAATCGTCGCTGCAGTTCGAACTGTCGTATTTCGCCCAGCAGCCGAAATTGAACCCGCTGATGGATCTACAGCAAATCGTGAACTTTCAGATCATCGACGAGTTCCGCCGCCGCGGCATCGAGTTTGCGCTGCCGACGCAGCGTGTCGTTCTCGACACTTGAGCGATGTTTCACATCGTGCTGTATGAACCGGAAATCCCGCCGAACACCGGCAATTCGATCCGGCTTTGCGCGAACACGGGTGCGACGCTGCATCTGGTGCAGCCGTTGGGCTTCAGACTGGACGATAAGAGTCTGCGGCGCGGAGGTCTCGACTATCACGATCTTGCGGACCTGAAGGTGCATGCGAATCTGGAGGCGTGCCTCGCCGGACTGGGCCACGCGCGCGTGTTCGCCGTGGAGACCGGCGGACGGATCCGCTACTGCGACTTGACGGTCCGACCGGGCGACGCCTTCCTGTTCGGGCCCGAAACCCGGGGCCTGCCGACCGCGGTACAGGATCGTATCGGACGCGAGAATTCGCTGTACATTCCCATGAGGCCTCAGTGCCGGAGCATCAATCTGTCCAATGCCGTGGCCATCGTCGCCTTCGACGCTTGGCGGCAGCTGCACTTCCTCGGGGGGGCTTAAGTTAGGAGCCTGTCTGAGTATTTCCCGTGGCCGCTATTCCCCGCTCGGCGCCCCGGCCGCCGGTGCGAAGGCC
>JAXDQI010000157.1:0-18583 GCA_034667965.1 Gammaproteobacteria bacterium | reverse complement strand
ACAGCGTCAAGCAGTTTCTCGAACGGGTGGGCGGGCAGTTCAATGCCAGCACGGCGGTGGATCGGACCAATTACTTCGCCACCGTCGGCCGCGAGAGCCTCGAGGGGTACATCGCGATCGAGGCCGACCGGATGCGCCATCTATGGTTGCGGGAGGCGGACCGCCAGGCGGAAATGACCGTGGTTCGAAACGAATACGAACGAGGCAAGAACGACCCGGATCGCGTCCTCGGGGAGGAGGTCACCGCGGCGGCCTTCCAGGCTCTTCCGTACCACCACCCGACCATCGGCTGGAGGAGCGACATCGAGCACGCGTCCATTACGCAATTGCACCAGTTCTACGACACGTTTTACTGGCCCAATAATGCAACGGTGACCGTGGTCGGCGACGTCGACGAGGCGGTCACCTTGGGCTTGATCAAGAAGTACTACGGCGTGTATTCGGCGTCGCCGCAGCCCATTCCCGGGATGTACACCGAGGAGCCGCAACAGACCGGTCCGCGCCGCGTTCTGGTCAAGCGTCCCGGCGAACTGGGCACCGTCGTGATCGCCCACAAAGTGCCGAATGCGCGCGACGCGGATCAGCCGGCTCTGGAAATGCTCGACGCCATCCTGAGTTCGGGGAAGAACGCGCGGCTGTATCGAGCTCTGGTTGACAAGGGGCTGGCTCTGAATGCGAGTGCCGGCACGGATCTACATTTTGACTTGTCGCTGCACGTGCTTTCCGCATCGCTGGCGCCCGGGTCCACTCACGAGCAGGTTGAGGAAACGCTGGGCGAGGTCATCGCGAAGATCAAAACCGACGGCGTGACCCCCGCAGAGATTGCCCGAGTCAAACAACAATACATCGCGGCCGACGCGTACAAGCGCGACGGTACGGCGGCGGTCGCGGGCGAACTCAATGAATGGATCGGCGTGGGCGACTGGACGTTGTACGTCACGTTTCCACAGAAAGTTCAGCAAGTGACCCCCGCCGACGTTCAGCGGGTTGCGAAACAATATTTCAACGAAGACCAGAGCACGACGGGTTGGTTCGTGCCGGTGCATTCCGGAGCGGAGAAGGGCTCGTGATTCGACTCAAGATGTTCAAGAAGTGCGTATTGCCGCTGGCTCTGTTGTCGAGCGCAACCGCGGGTGCAAACATGGCGGAGCACAGCCACCGGGCGCAGGCTGCCGGAATCGACGTGGTCACGTATCCAACGGGGGTCAAGGACGTCGTGGTGATCGTCGGAGTGCTGCCGGCGGGCGATGCCATGGCCCAGTCGGGCAACATCGCGGTTCCGACGCTCGCCGGCATGATGCTCGACCGTGGCACCAAAGCGCTCGATAAATTCGCGATTGCCGACCGGCTGGACAATGTGGGCGCCTCGATTTCGTTCGCCGTCGGCGTTCAAAGTCTGGAAATTCACGGCAAGTGTCTGAAGAAGGATCTGCCTCTGGTCTTGGGATTGATCGCCGCGGAGCTGCGGACCCCCGCGCTGCAGTCGCAGGAATTTGCGAAGGCCAAGCAGCAGTTCATCGGCTCGCTGGAGGCGTCGCTGCAGAACACCGAGGGACGCGCTCAGGAGGCGTTCGGCCGCACGGTGTTTCCCGAGGGCCACCCGAACCGCCCGCATTCGATTGCCGACTACCTTGCCGCCGCCAAGTCGGCGACGCTCGATGAAGTCAAGGCGTTCAACGCCAAATACTACGGTCCGGCGCACATGACGCTCGTGGCGGTGGGAGACGTATCGCCGGCAGGCGTCGAAGCAGAGGTTTCCAAGGCGTTCGCCGGCTGGACGGGCGGTCAAGACTACGTGCGCCCGGCGCAACCCGCGGTTGCCACCGGGCCGCGCGAAATTCCCGTGCAGCTGGCTGAAAAGACCAGCGTGTCGGTGATATTGGGTCAGGCGACCGGCCTGAAGTACCGAGATCCCGACGCGCTTGCGCTGCGGGTGGGCACCGCGATCCTGGGCCGCGGCTTCACCGGGCGCCTGATGGGGACGGTACGCGACAAGGAAGGTCTGACGTACAACATAGGCGCCGGGGTCTCGGAAGACACCATTGTGGACGGCGCGTGGGACATCTCGGCCAGCTTCGCACCCGCCCTGCTCGACAAGGGCGTTGCAGCGACCCGGCGCGAACTGCAGAAATGGTGGTCCGATGGCGTCACCGACAGCGAGCTTGCCGACCGCAAACAAGGGCTGATCGGCGGCTACTTCGTTGGCCTGTCCAACACCGGGGGCCTCGCCGGCGCCATCGTAACCACCATCCAGCGGGGGTATGACCTGACCTGGCTCGATGGCTACCCCGAGGCCGTGAGGGTGCTCAGCCGCGCCCAGGTCAACACCGCCATCAAGACGCATCTCGATCCCTCCACCATGGTGCTGGTGGAGGCGGGGACCCTCAAGACCGGGGCCGACAAGTAGGGGGGAAACCGGTCAAGTCTTGCCCGCTCAGCTCTTGCCGAGGAAATCCTGCTTGCCGATCTCGAGCCCGGCCTGCCTGAGGATGTCATAGGCCGTGGTGACGTGAAAATAGACGTTCGGCAGCACATGATTGAACAGGTAGGGCAGACCCTGCATGCTCTTCGTGGAACTCCGGGTCTGCCATGTAACGGTTCGATCTTCGGCGCCTTCGAACTGTTCCGGCTTCAGTGAGCCCAGGTACCCGATGGAACGCTGCACACCGTCGATGAGTTCGGTGAACGAGGTCTTGCCGGCTTCGAGCACGGGAACCGCGGCGCCCGCCAGCCGCGCCGCGCCTCCTCTGGCGATGTCGCCCGCGATGACGATCTGCATGGACAACGGCAACATGTCCGGATACAGCCGCGTGCCGAGCAGTACCGCGGGATCCATCTTTCGACTCGCCGCGTGGTTCTCCGCTTTGTGCAGAATATCCGTCAGAGCGGTGAGCGCCCGCACGCAGGGCGAGACGGTGGCGTGATGCATGGTGAGGTTCATGGTTCAGGCCGCCTTAGTCGCCGCGGCGAGTTGCCGCAGCACATAATGCAGTATTCCGCCGTGCTGGTAATAGTCGAGTTCCTTCGGCGTATCGATGCGCAGACGAGCGTCGAACTCGGTTTTCTTGCCGTCGTCGGCCGTGGCGATGACTTTGACCACCTTGGCCGCTCCCTGGTTCAGGCCCACGATCTCGAAACGCTCCCGGCCCGTCAATCCGAGGCTTTGCATGCTTTGACCATCCTTGTATTGCAGAGGCAGAACACCCATGCCGATCAGATTCGACCGGTGAATGCGCTCGAAGCTCTCCGCGATGACCGCCTTCACGCCGAGAAGCATGGTGCCTTTGGCCGCCCAATCCCGCGAACTTCCCGTTCCATATTCCTTGCCGGCCAGCACGACCAGCGGCGTGCCGTCGGCCTTGTACTTGACGGAGGCGTCGAATATCGACATCGATTCGCCGCTTGGAATGTGCAGCGTCACGCCGCCCTCCGTCCCGGGAAGAAGGCCGTTCCGCAAGCGGATATTCGCAAACGTCCCGCGCATCATGACTTCGTGATTGCCGCGGCGCGCGCCGTAGGAATTGAAATCCGTGGGCTGCACGCCCTGTGCGACGAGATATTTGGCCGCCGGGCTGGACTTGGAGATATTCCCGGCCGGGGAAATATGGTCCGTGGTCACCGAATCGCCGAGCACTGCTAAAACGCGTGCGCCCTTTAGGTCCCCGACGGCGGCCGGAGACATGGTCATGCCATCGAAGTAGGGCGGGTTCTTGACGTAGGTCGACTTGGCGTCCCACTCGTAGATCTTGCCCGCCGGTGTCTTGATGCTGCTCCAATTCGCGTCGCCGGTGAAGACGTTGGCGTAGCCTTTCTTGAACATCGCGGAATCGACCGACGCCGCCACGGCGTACGCGACATCCGCCGCGCTCGGCCAGATGTCCTTGAGGTATACGGCCTTCCCGTCCCTACCGTGGCCCAATGCCTCGGTGGTGATGTCGATGTCGAGGCTGCCCGCCAACGCGTACGCCACCACGAGCGGCGGCGACGCCAGGAAATTCATTTTGATTTCCGGATGCACACGGCCCTCGAAATTTCGATTGCCCGACAGCACCGAAGCGGCGATGACATCGCCGGTCCTCACGGCCTCCGAGATTTCCGGTTTCAGGGGTCCCGAGTTGCCGATGCAGGTGGTGCATCCATACCCCACGGTGTAGAAACCCAGCGCTTCCAGTTCGCGCAATAAGCCGGCCTTTTGCAAGTAGTCCGTTACCACGCGCGAACCGGGCGCCAGGGAGGTCTTCACCCAGGGTTTCGATTTCAGTCCCAAAGCGTTGGCATTGCGTGCCAGCAGTCCAGCGGCGATCAGTACGGTGGGGTTCGAGGTATTCGTGCAACTCGTGATCGCGGCGATCAGCACGGCGCCGTCCTTGACGTCGAAGCGGCTGCCGCTCAACTGTGCGCTGCCAACGCCCAAGGCGCCGGGATTCTTTTGCGTGCGCTCTTCGGACATTTTCTTGACGCTGGCTTGATAGACGGTCTTTGCCGAGCGCAGCGGCACACGATCCTGCGGGCGCTTCGGTCCGGCGAGCGAAGGTTCGACAGTGGACAGGTCGAGAGAGACGATGTCGGTGTAGTCGGCGGCCGCGGCTCCGTCGATTCGCCACAGCCCCTGTGCCTTGGCGTAGGCTTCGACCAGCGCGATCTGCTCCGGCGGCCGGCCGGTGAGTTCAAGGTAGCGGGTGGTTTCCTCGTCGATTGGAAAAATGGCGCAGGTCGATCCGAACTCCGGCGACATATTGGCGATGGTGGCTCGATCCGCAAGCGGCAGGCCTTTCAGGCCGTCGCCGAAGAACTCCACGAACTTGTCGACGACGCCTTTCTTGCGCAGGATCTCGGTCACCGTCAGCACCAGGTCGGTGGCCGTCGTGCCGGCAGGCAAGGTGCCCGTGAGTTTGAAACCGATGACCTGCGGAATGAGCATGGTCACGGGCTGACCGAGCATGGCCGCCTCCGCTTCGATGCCGCCGACGCCCCATCCGAGAACGCCCAGTCCATTGACCATGGTGGTGTGCGAATCCGTGCCCACCAAGGTATCTGGATAAGCGACCGCCTTGCCGCTGCCGTCATCCGAGAAAATGACGCGCGCCAGCCGTTCAATGTTCACTTGGTGCACGATTCCCGTGTTGGGGGGAACCACCTTGAAATTACTGAACGCCGTTTGACCCCAGCGCAGGAACATATAGCGCTCGCCGTTGCGGGCGAATTCGATTTCGTTATTGTGCTGCAACGAGTCGGCGGAGCCATATTCGTCGACCTGCACCGAGTGATCGATGACCAATTCGGCGGGCGCCAGCGGGTTCACCCGCTGCGGGTCGCCCCCCAACCGCACGATGGCTTCGCGCATGGCCGCAAGGTCCACGATGCACGGAACGCCGGTGAAGTCCTGCATGATGACGCGCGCCGGTGTGAACGCGATCTCGTAATTCGGCAACGCCTTCGGATCCCAGCCGAGCAATGCTTCGATGTCGCTTCTGGTGACGTTGACGCCGTCCTCGAAGCGCAAAAGATTCTCGAGCAGTATCTTCAAGGAATACGGCAGGCGGTCGACCTTGTGACCCGTGAGCGCGCTTAAGGAGAGAATCTCATACCGTTGTGCGCCCACACTGAGCGTCGTTCTTGCCTTGAAACTATCCGTCATGACCCCTCCGCTGAAAACGAAGCAGTATAGGCGATTCGGCCGGCCTCGGGCGGCGCGGCGTGCGCCACGCATGTGTTGTAGCGCCTTGCAATGACCCCGCCGCCGAGGCACTCGTCGCCATCATAAAAAACCGCGTATTGGCCGGGCGTCACCGCACGCGCGGCCGTGCTCAGCACCACATGCACCGCCGTGTCACCGACCTGTACGCGGCATGGCAGGTCGCTTTGCCGGTAGCGCGTTTTAACGGCACAGTCGAACTCGCGCACCGCGGCACGGCCGGTGGTCGTCTCGTCCAGCCAATGCAGTTCCTCGACGTCGAACGCATCGGACATGAGCAGCGGATGATCGTGATGCTGCACGACGATCAGCGCATTGCGCTCGGGCTGCTTGTCCGCCACGTACCATGGCGCGGCCGCGGCACCGGAGCGGCCGCCGATGCGCAGGCCCGATCGTTGGCCCAGCGTGTAGAGGGCCAGTCCCCGATGTTCCCCGATGACGGCGCCGTCGGCGTCTTCGATCGGGCCCGCCGGCTGGTGCAGGAACTGGCTCAGAAAGGCCTCGAAGGGCCGCTCACCGATGAAGCAGATACCGCTGCTGTCCGGTTTGTCGAAAACCGCAACTCCGGCCGCGTGCGCGCGCCTGCGCACCTCCTTCTTGTCGAGGTGGCCGATGGGAAACAGGACTTTACTCAATGCGGCCGGCGCCACTTGGTGCAAAAAGTAACTCTGGTCCTTGGCGGTGTCCGCACCCTTGAGGAGCCTGGTCCGGCCGCCGTCGCGCCCGACCCTTGCATAGTGTCCGGTTGCGACCCACGATGCCCCCAAACGATGCATGTAGTCGAGACAGACGCCGAACTTGATCTCTCGATTGCACAAAACGTCGGGGTTCGGAGTGCGCCCGGCCTGGTACTCCCTAAGGAAATGCGCAAACACGCGTTCCCGGTACTCGGCGGCGAAGCTGACGCGGTGCAGGGGAACGTCCAAGTCTTCGCAGACCCGTCGCGCGTCCTGAAAGTCCGCCGCGGCGGTGCAGTAGGCATCGCCGTCGTCCCAGTTGGACATGAACAATCCCTGCACGTCGAATCCGGCCTCCCGCAACAGCAGAGCGGAGACCGCCGAATCGACGCCGCCGGACATGCCGACGATGACGGTGCCTGGGTCCGGCTGGCTGGGGAGGGTGCGAGGGAGCATGGCGCATTATACCGGCGCCGGCGGTCGTTCGGGCGGGGGGCCGCCCGGGAGCACTACATGAGCATTTGCCGCATCTGCGATTCCTGCATGCTGGTCTGCCACACCTCGTCGAAGAAATTGAGGTAGCGGCGCGCGTTGGCCGGATCGTTCATGTCTGAAATGCCGTCCCATCGATCGGCCTGCAATCGATACACCAGGGCCCTGTCATCGGCGATGATGAACGCGCCGGCGCTGGCCGGGTATTCGGCGCTCATGGAGCGCATGTCGATGCAACTGGTCAGGCGGCGCGCCAGCGCCAGAAATCGGTTGTTGTCCACCATGGCACGCGACGGGTCGGCCAGCAATACGCGGACCTTCGCATAGGAACGTGCCAGCACCAACCGCTTGATTGCCTCGAGAAACGGTTCTTCGCCGTAGACCTGCGGTTCCAAGTCCTGCGTGAAAATAGACAGCAAACGCTGTGCCGATTTGGCGACCTTGAGACTGGCGTCCCGCACTTCCGGCATGGTGCTCAGGATCATGCGGGTTCCGGACCCCGCGGGCGAATCGGCCGCGGCGGCCCGATCCACGACAGGCTTCGTCAAATCGTTATAGTTACCCGCCATATGCTTGCCTCATGGACGTAGACGGGCAGGTGCCCAAACTCACGTACTTTCAGCGATACTACAGTTTGCGTTGCATACGATCGTGCCAACTGCGTCACGTTTCACGCGGCCCGCGCGAAAACCTAGAACCTGTCGCGGGGGCGGCGCGCCAATTCCGGCGCCAACCCAAGGTAACTCCCCGGAGTCAATTGCAGCAAACGTTCCTTTTCAGCGACAGGTAGTTCGAGGGAGGCGATGAAATCGCGCATTGCCGTCCGGTCCGTGGGGCGGCCGCGCGTAAAGCCCTTGAGGCGGTCATAGGCGTCGGGGATTCCGTGAGCCCGCATGACCGTCTGCACCGCTTCACCCAGAACCTCCCAGGCTCTCTCCAAATCCTCCCCCAGCCGGCCCGCATCGAGTTCCAGTTTCCCAAGACCCGTCTCGAGAGATCGATAGGCAAGCGCTGCGTGCCCCACCGCGACGCCGAGGTTGCGCAGCACCGTCGAATCGGTAAGGTCGCGCTGAAGCCGCGAGACGGGCAGTTTGTCGGCAAAGTGCCCTAGCAGAGCGTTCGCCAGCCCCAGGTTGCCCTCGGCATTTTCGAAGTCGATCGGGTTGACCTTGTGCGGCATGGTGGAGGACCCGACTTCTCCCTCGACCGGGCGCTGCCTGAAGTATCCGATGGAAATGTAGCTCCACATGTCACGCGCGAAATCGAACAGCACGGTATTGACGCGCATCAGCGCATGGCAATATTCGGCGATCCAGTCGTGGGGCTCGATCTGAGTAGTGTAGGCGTTCGACTCGAGACCCAGCGAGGCGACGAAGCGCGCGCTGAAATCCGGCCAGTCGACGTCCGGGAATGCCGCCACATGCGCGTTGAAATTGCCGACGGCGCCGTTCATCTTGCCCATGATGACGACGCGCTCCAACCCCATGCGCTGGCCGTACAGGCGGGCTGCGATATTTGCGATCTCCTTGCCGACCGTCGTCGGCGTCGCCGCCTGGCCGTGCGTCCGGGCCAGCATGGCCACGGAGGCGTACTGCTCCTTGAGTTCGTCGAGGCGTGCGCCGATGGCATCGAACGCCCGCAACAGCACGGTGCTGCGCGCGCCCTTCAGCATGAGCGCATAGGCCAGATTGTTGATGTCCTCCGACGTGCATCCGAAATGCACCCACTCGAGCTGCGCCGGCAGCGCGCCGCGCGCCTGCAATTGCCCGCGGATCCAGTATTCGACCGCCTTCACGTCGTGGTTGGTGCGCGCCTCGATGCCCTTGATCGCGCGCACGTCGGCGCCTGCGGGATCCTTCGCGAGGGACGTGAGCCAGAGGCGCGCATCACGCGGCAGCGCGGCCAGAGCGCCGGCGGCGGGACCCGCAGCCAGCGCCAAGACCCACGCGCACTCCACGCGGACGCGTTCGCGCATCAGGCCCGCCTCGCTGAACAGATATCGAACCGCGTCGAGCTTCCCGGCATAGCGGCCGTCGAGCGGAGAGAGCGCGTCAATAGCGGAGTCGGGCATCGGAGGAGCGTGTACTCGGTGTTAGACTACTGGGATATTACCGTAAACAATCCAAGACCGGCGGAGTAAGGCGCGATGACCACCGCACTGCGCGTCGAGCGTGACAGTATGGGCCCGCTCGATGTGCCGACGACCGCCCTTTGGGGCGCACAGACCCAGCGGGCCATTCAAAATTTTCCGCCGAGCGGCCTCAAGATGCCGCGCACGTTCATACGAGCACTGGGGCTCATCAAGCATGCCGCCGCCGCCGCCAACAAGGAGCTGGGCGACCTCGCCGAGCCGACGGCGCTCGCCGTGCAAGCCGCGGCGCTGGAAGTCGCCGAGGGTCGCTGCGACGATCAGTTTCCCGTGGATGTGTTTCAGACGGGCTCCGGCACCAGCAGCAATATGAACGCCAACGAAGTCATCGCGACGCTTGCGACCCGCGCGCTCGGCGCCGCAGTGCACCCGAACGATCAAGTGAACATGGGACAGAGCAGCAACGATGTGGTGCCGACGGCGATTCATCTCGGTGCTGCCCTGCTTCTCACGGAACATCTGTTGCCGGCGCTCGAGCGCCTGAGCGAGGTGCTCGCCGGGCGTGCCGCTGACCTGAGCGATGTGGTCAAGACCGGCCGGACCCATCTCATGGATGCGATGCCCATCACCATGGCGCAGGAGCTGAAGGGTTGGCGGGCGCAAATCGACAAGGGCACCGTACGCCTCAAATCGGTCATCCCGCGCCTGCTCCAGCTGGCGCAGGGCGGCACCGCGGTCGGGACCGGCATCAACGCCCGGCCGGAATTCGGCGCGGCCGTGGCGCGGCATCTCGCGGAACGCACGAAACTCGCGTTCGTTCCGAGCGACAATTATTTCGAGGCGCTGTCCTGTCAGGATACGGCCGTTGAATTGTCGGGCCAGCTCAAGGTGCTCGGCGTGAGCCTCATGAAGATATCGAACGACTTGCGTTGGATGAACAGCGGACCGCTGGCTGGATTGAGCGAGATCGCACTGCCGGCGTTGCAGCCGGGAAGCAGCATCATGCCGGGCAAAGTCAATCCGGTGGTTCCCGAGTCCGTAACGATGATCGCCGCGCAGGTGATCGGGAATGATGCGACCATCACCATTGCCGGTCAGTCGGGCAACTTTCAGCTCAACGTCATGCTGCCGGTCATCGCTTACAACTTGTTTCAGAGCCTGGAATTGCTCGGCATCGGCTGCCGCAATCTCGCCGATCATGCGCTCTGCGGTTTCACTGTGAACCGCGCAAGCATCGGCGCGGCGCTGCAACGAAATCCGATTCTCGTGACGGCGCTCAATCCCGTCATCGGCTACGAGAAGGGTGCGGCGATCGCCAAGAAGGCGTATGCCGAAGGCCGCGCCGTTCTAGACGTCGCAGAGGAAATGACCGGTCTGCCCCGTGCGCAGCTCGAGAAGTTGCTCGATCCCATGGCGCTGACCCAGGGCGGGATCCAGGGCGCGGATTCGTCCGGTCAGGCGGGTTCGTCCGGTCAGGCGGGTTCGTCGGGTCCTGCGGGGTCGTCCAGCCAGTGATGGATCCGCTGTTCGGCAAAACACACATTCGCGAAGCCCTTTCGCCCGGTCCGTCGGGTCCGGAGGACGATATGCTGTGGTTGGCCGAGGGGAACCCGGGTGTCATGAAACGAATCCGGGCGGCGCTGCCGTCGTCGCGGATTCCAGCGGCGGTGCTGGTGCCCCTGGTCGAGCGCGAAGCGGGCCTCACGGTGCTGTTGACGCAGCGGGCGGCGACGCTCAAGGACCACGCCGGACAGATCAGTTTTCCCGGGGGGCGCATCGAGCCGGACGATGCCGATGCGTGGCACGCCGCGCTGCGCGAAGCCCATGAGGAAATCGGGCTCGCGGAGAATTTTGTGGAATTTGCGGGCTATCTGCCCGATCACTGGGTGGGAACCGGCTATCGCGTCACTCCGGTCGTGGGGTTCGTCAACCCCGCCTATGAGCTGCGTATTGCGACGGCCGAAGTGCACGATGTGTTCGAGGTGCCCTTGAACTATATTCTGGATGAGGCGAATCATCGAGCCCGCGAGCGCAATCTGGGCGGCGTGGTATTGCAGGCCTATGACATCCCCTATGGAGATCGCAATATTTGGGGAGCCACCGCCGGCATGTTGCTGACTCTGCGGCGTCAGCTGCGGGCGCGGGCCGGCTGAGTCGCCATGACATCCCGACTGCTCGATCTTCTCGCTATCATGGAGCGCCTGCGCGGGGCGGACGGTTGCCCGTGGGACCGCGTACAGACGTTTGCGAGCATCGCCCCCTACACCATCGAAGAATCGTACGAAGTCGCCGATGCCATCGAGCATGGCGACATGGCGAATCTCAAGGACGAACTCGGTGATCTCTTGTTTCAGGTAGTCTTCCATGCGCGAATCGCGGAGGAGGCCGGTCATTTTGACTTCGATGCGGTGGCCGGGGCCATCTGCGACAAGCTGGTGCGGCGCCATCCGCACGTGTTTGGGGGAACGGAAGTGCCGGCGAACGGCCTCGAGCCGGCGGTGACCGCGGCCGTTCAAAGCGCTGCCTGGGAAGAGATCAAGGCACGCGAGCGCGCCGCGGCAACGGCCGCAGCACCGAGCGCCTTGGACGGCGTGCCGCTGGCGCTGCCCGCGCTGATGCGGGCCTTCAAACTCAGCAGGCGGGCGGCGCGTGTCGGGTTCGATTTCGAGCGCCCCGATGAGACCGCGGACAAGGTGGCGGAGGAGTTGGCCGAGGTGCGCGAAGCCGCCGCCGCCGCAAACGGTGCCGATGAGTCGGATACGGCCGCGCATCGGAGGGTCTTCGAGGAGGTCGGCGATCTGCTGTTCGCGGCGGCGAATCTCGCGCGCAAGCTCGATGTCGACGCCGAAGCGGCGCTGCGCGCGGCCAACGTGAAGTTCGAGCGCCGATTTCATGGAATGGAACGCCTGGCCGTGCAGCGCGGCGAAGACTTCAGTACCTTGAGTCTCGCGGCGCAGGAGGCGCTGTGGCAAGAAGTCAAACGTGCCGATTGAGGCGCGGTCGGCCGCTGCGCGCAGCCTCGCCAAGCTCGTCTTCAAGCACGATGCCGATCTGCCGATATCCGCTCGGCGCGAGGAGATCGTCGACGCCCTGCATCGGAATCCGGTGCTCATCGTCGCCGGCGATACCGGGTCCGGCAAGAGCACCCAGCTGCCCCAGTACTGTCTGGAAATGGGTCGCGGAATCGACGGGCTCATTGCGCATACCCAACCCCGGCGGCTCGCGGCCCGTGCATTGGCGGCGCGCATAGCCGACGAGCTCGCACAACCGGTGGGCGCTGCGGTGGGTTTCCGGGTTCGTTTCGCCGACCAAGTCGGGGACGCCACGCGGCTGGTGCTGATGACGGACGGCCTGTTGCTCGCGGAGCTCGCATCGGACCCGAAGCTCGCGCGCTACGATACGATCATCGTCGACGAGGCGCACGAGAGGACCCTCAATGTCGATCTGTTGCTCGGCGTGCTCAAGCGTCTCCTGCCGCGCCGGCCGGATCTCAAACTCATCGTGACGTCGGCGACGCTCGATGTGGAGCGCGTATCGAAATTCTTCGATGACGCGCCCATCATCGCGGTCAGCGGCCGCAACCACCCGATCGAAGTGCGCTATACCGCGGACACCGACGAAGCCGAGGACCCGGATCTGCCGGTCGCGGTGCTCGATGCGTTTCGGGACATCGCGACGACGCCCGGTCCGGCGGGCAACGGCGACGTGCTGGTGTTCCTGCCGGGGGAGCGAGAGATACGCGACGTGGGCGACTTCCTCGAGCGCGAACTCTCGTCGGACGTCGAGGTGCTGACGCTGTATTCGCGCTTGTCGTGGGACCAGCAAAGCAGAATATTTCAGCGCGGCTCGCGACGGCGAATCGTCCTGGCCACGAACGTGGCTGAGACATCGATTACGGTGCCGGGAATCCGCGCCGTCATCGATTCAGGTCTCGCGCGCGTGAGCCGCTACAGCCCGCGCAATCGTCTGCAGCGGCTGCCGATCGAACCGGTGTCGCGCGCCAGCGCCGACCAGCGCAAGGGCAGATGCGGCCGGCTCGGACCCGGGCTGTGCGTGCGCCTGTACGCCCAGGCCGATTTTGAGGCTCGCGACGCGTTTACAGAGCCCGAGGTGCTGCGCACAAATCTTGCCGCCCTGTTGCTGCGGCTGGCCGCGGATGGGCTCGGTGAGGCCGAGAAATTCCCGTTTATCGATCCGCCGGACTCACGTGCCCTCGGCGACGGTTACCGGCTGCTGCAGGAGTTGGAGGCGCTCGACGCGGAGCGGCGCATCACGCGCCGCGGACGCGCCATGGCGCGGCTGCCGCTCGACCCCCGCCTGGGGAGAGCGCTGCTGGAGAGCAAGCGCTTCCGTGCGGAGAGCGAGCTGCTGGCGATCGTTTCAGGCTTGAGCGTTCCGGACTCTCGCATCGCGAATTCGGATGGTGCCGGCGAAGACCCCGCCGCGGTCGCCGCCTTCGACGACAGCAAGTCCGAGTTCTCGGCGTTGGTAAAGCTGTGGCGCGCGTATCGAATCGCCCGCAAGGGTCCGCGCCGTGAACTTAGACGGTGGTGCAAGGACCGGGGCCTTTCGCTGTTGCGCTTATCCGAGTGGGAAGACGTGTACGCACAGGTGGTCGACCGCGCCGCCGAGATCGGCATCGTCGCGCAGAACCAGCCCGCAAGTTATACCGGGGTGCACCGCGCACTCCTGGCCGGCTTTTGCACCATGGTTGGAACACGCGGCGAGGACGGCGCTTATCTCGGCACGCGCGGCGTGCGCTTCCATATCTTCCCCGGATCGCCGTTGAAGCGCCGCCGGCCGCGCTGGGTCATGGCCGCGAATATCGTCGAGACGTCGCGTGTGTTCGCCCGGCGTGTCGCCGAAATCGAACCCATGTGGATCGAAGCCGCGGCGCATCATCTGTTGAAGCACGAATACCTGGAACCTGATTGGGACGAAGCGCGCGAGGAAGTCGTTGCGCGTGAACGGATCGGTTTCCTGGGATTGGTCCTGAGTGCCAATCGCGTCGTCAATTACGGACCCATCGCCCCTGAAGAATCGCGGCTGATCTTTGCCCGGGAGGCTCTGGTATATCAGCGGTTGCAGCGCAGGCCCGCCTGGCTGCGGGCAAACGATGAGGCGATTCTCGCGGCGCAACGCATTGAAGAGCGGTTGCGTACGCGCGACTTGGTGCGGGCCGCCGATTTCTTCGTCGAGTTCTACGACAAGGCATTGCCGCGCCAGGTGTCGAGCGCCGCCACGTTGGAAAACTTCACCAGACATCTTTCCGAGGCGGGACAGGCCGCCTTCACTCTGCAGCCGGACGATATTTTCGCGCGCCGCGCCAACCCTGAGCTGCTTGCTCGATTCCCCGAGCGTGTGATGCTGCCGGTGGCCGGCGATTCTGTGGGCGTGGCCGTGGACTACCGGTTGGCGCCGGGCGAAGAATGGGACGGCGCAACGTTGAAGGTACCGCTGCTGGCAGTGCCTGTGCTGACCCGCGCAACCGTGGATACCGCAGTGCCGGGCCTCGCCGAACCCCGGGTGGAGGCGCTGCTGCGGTCGCTGCCCAAGGACGCGCGGCGCGGCTTGATACCCATCGCCGCCACGGCGGCCGCTTTCTTGGACTCTATGGGCGCCCCGTCGACGGACGTGCAGCGTCTGAAGGACTGGCTCAAGGAGTCCCGCGGTATACCCGAGGGGCTCATTCGTTTCGATGCCGCTGCGGTGCCCCCACACCTTACGGTGCAACTGGCGGTGGTCGAACCGGCTCCCGAGCCCTCGCGGGGGCCTGGGCCGGCGCCTCCTGATCCCAGGCCGCTCAGTGCCATGACGCGCGGCAGTGATCTCGGAATCTTGCGCCGTCGCTGCGCCGCCAAGGCGCGCGCGGAACTCGACCGCCGCGCGAGCACTCTGTCTCCCGGAGTCTGGCGCCGCTTCGAACTGGCCGAACTCGGCGAGACGGCGGCCATCGATGTGGGGCAGGGTTTCGTCCATGTGTATCCGGCACTCGCGCTGCGTCCCGCCGGTGTGGAGTTGCGCTTCGAGTGGTCGCGCGAGGAAGCGGTGCGCACTTCGAGGCAGGGCGCCACGGCGCTCGCGCGGCTGATGCTCGAGCGCCAGGCGCGCGATCTCGCCAAAACGATCGCCTCAGACACGCAGCTGTTGCTCGCGGCCAGCCCCTACCTGCATGGCGACGCACTGACCGGCGCCTTGCTTCACCTGGTGTTCCGCCGCGCGTGTTTTCAGGATGCAGATCCACCGATGGCACGCGAAGCATTCGAAGCAGCCGTGGACGTGGGCCGTGAACGCTTGTATCCGGTTCTTTCGGAACTGATCGCGAACGCGCGTTCCTGGTTCACCGAGGCGCGCGGGATCCGTCGCTTGCTGGATGATCCGCGAGCGCGCGCCCACTCATCCTTGACCGAAGAGAGTCATGCGCATCTGCGTCGGCTACTTTCAGCCGAAAGAATAGTAGCTATTTCAATGGAGTGGCTGAGGCAACTGCCGCGATACATGAAGGCGGAGGAACGCCGCTGGCAGAGGCTCCTCGCGCGCGGCAGCGAGCCGCCGAGCATTCTTCACGAACTTGACGAGTGGACCGCGCGGTCAAAGCTCCTGGAGTCGCGCGTTTCCGCGGAAATGCGCTGGGTTCCGCAACTCGACGAACTCCACGCGTGGATCGAGGAATACCGCGTTTCCCTGTACGCACAGGAGCTGAAAACCTTAGGTCCGGTGTCGGCCGCGCGCCTGGCGGCACGCTCCGCGGAGATCGACGCCTGGCTTACACGTTGAATTCGATGCCCTGAGCGAGCGGCAGCGCAGAGCTCCAGTTGATGGTCGTAGTCTGTCTCCGCATATAGGCTTTCCACGAGTCCGAGCCGGCCTCGCGACCTCCGCCGGTGTCCTTCTCGCCGCCGAACGCTCCCCCAATCTCGGCACCGGATGTGCCCAGATTGACGTTGGCAATGCCGCAGTCGCTGCCGTCGGCGGATAGAAAGCGTTCCGCCACCTGCAGGCGATCGGTGAAGACAGCCGAGGACAAGCCGTAGGGCACGGAGTTTTGCTGTGCCACCGCCTCGTCCAAGGTGTCGTAGCTGATGAGGTACAAAATCGGCGCAAAGGTTTCGGTGCCGACGATGGGCATGTCCGCGGAGGCACGCACGATGGCAGGTTCCACGAAATTTCCCGGCCGCTCGAGAACATTGCCGCCGCACAGCAATTCGCCGCCTTGATGACGGGCAGCCGCAATGGCGGCTCGAAAGCGCGATACCGCGTTGGGATCGATCAAGGGACCCATGAGCGTGCCGGGATCCAGGGGATCGCCCACGCGAACCTGGTGGTATGCAGCGATCAAGCGGCGCTCGAGTTCCGCGGCCCTTGACCGGTGCACCAATACCCGGCGGGTCGTCGTGCAGCGCTGCCCCGCAGTCCCCACGGCGCCGAACACGATGGCTGGAACCACGAGTTCGAAATTGGCGGTCTCATCCACGATGATGGCGTTGTTGCCGCCCAGTTCCAGCAGACTCTTTCCCAGCCGCTCGGCGACGCGCACGCCGATGTGACGGCCGACATGCGTCGAGCCGGTGAAGGACACCAGCGCCACGCGCTTGTCGTCGACGAAGCGGGTCGCGAGGTGAGTGCCGGAGTCGATGAATATTTGAAAGATGGGCGGCAGCGAATGGCGCTCGAGCACGCGATTGCAGATCTGCTGCACCGCCAATGCGCACAGCGAGGTTTTCGGCGAAGGCTTCCACACCACCGAGTTTCCGGCAATTGCTGCGAGGAAGGCGTTCCACGACCAAACGGCCACCGGGAAATTGAACGCGGAAATCACACCTACCACGCCCAGCGGATGCCACTGTTCGTACATACGGTGCTGAACGCGTTCGGAATGCATGGTCAGGCCGTACAGCATGCGGGATTGTCCAACCGCAAAATCTGCGATATCGATCATTTCCTGGACCTCGCCGTCGCCTTCGGCCTTGATCTTGCCGTTCTCGAGCGAGACCAGGCTGCCCAGCGCATCTTTGTGCAGGCGCAACTCTTCACCCATCAGGCGGATCGCCTCGCCGCGTTTCGGAGCCGGCACTTGACGCCATTGTCGGGCGGCGTCGACGGCTGCCGTCATGACATGCTCATAGTCTTCTTCCGTGGCGGCGCGCACCTGCGCGAGGCGTTGGCCGGTGGCGGGGTTGAGGGATTCGATGAGAGGACCTGATTGCTGCTCGCTCCAGCCGCGGATGCCGGACCAGGTGCCCGGGTTGAGGTCGCGAAGGCCCAGCGCCTTCAAGGTATCGGTGGTCTTGTGCATGGTGGGTTCAGACGCATATTGGTGGGGGCGGCATTTTGCCGTAGCATCGCAGCCATGTCCAAAAGCCTTGCGTTGACCAATTGGCACCCGGCGACCTGGCGCGGCTTCCCGGCCACCCAGCAGCCAAAATATGCCGACCCCCAAGCCCTGGAGCGCACGGTGGCCGCGTTGAGCCGCCTGCCGCCGCTGGTGGTGTCCTGGGAGATCGAGGCCTTGCGCGACCAACTGGCGAAGGCGCAGCGCGGCGAGCAGTTCCTGCTGCAGGGCGGCGATTGCGCCGAAAGCTTCGAGGATTGTGAGTCAGACAACATCGCCAGGCGCCTGAAGATTTTGCTGCAGATGAGCCTGGTTCTGCTGCAGGGCTTGAAAAAGCCCGTCATTCGGGTCGGCCGCTTCGCGGGCCAGTACGCCAAGCCGCGCTCGGCCGACACCGAGACTCGGGACGGCGTCACGCTGCCGTGTTATCGCGGCGACAACGTGAACCGCCCGGGCTTCACGGCGGCCGAGCGCGAGCCCGACCCGGAGCTGCTGCTGCGCGGCTATGAACGCGCATCCTTGACGTTGAATTTCGTGCGTGCCCTGATCGACGGCGGGTTTGCCGATCTGCATCACCCTGAGTATTGGGACTTGAGTTTTTTGCGGCATGCCCCGTTGCGGGATGCCTATCAGAAGATCGTCGATTCCATTGGCGAGTCGCTGGATTTCTTCGAGTCCATGAGCGGTCTGCGCGTGCACGCGGCCACCCGTGTCGACTTCTACACCAGCCACGAAGGCCTGCATTTGCTGTCCGAACAGGCTCAGACCCGGTACATCGAGCGGCAGAAGAAATGGTACAACTTATCCACGCACATGCCGTGGATCGGTATGCGTACCGCGCAGATCGACGGTGCGCACGTCGAGTATTTCCGCGGCATCGCGAATCCGATCGGGGTGAAGGTCGGTGCTGCCATGAGTGCGGAGTGGCTGCAGGAACTCATTCATATACTGAATCCGCAGAATCTGCCGGGGCGGCTGACGTTCATCCACCGCTTCGGGATGAAGGACATCGAGCAACGCCTGCCGGCGATGATCGATGCGGTCCGCGCCACCGGGTCGCAGGTACTGTGGGTGTGCGATCCCATGCACGGCAACACCGAGACCACCGCGGGCGGCGTGAAGACGCGTCGCTTCGACAACATCCTCGGGGAAGTGGAGGCGGCGTTCCGCATTCATGAGGAGGCGGGCTCCATGCTGGGCGGCGTGCATATCGAGTTGACGGGGGAAGACGTGACCGAGTGCATCGGCGGCGCGCGTGGACTCGCCGAAGCGGATCTGGCCCGCGCTTACAAGTCGCA
>JAXDQI010000156.1:0-3166 GCA_034667965.1 Gammaproteobacteria bacterium | reverse complement strand
CAACACCAAGGCCGGCATTCGCACGCCGAAGGATCTTGAAGGCAAGAAGGTTGGCGTCAACCGCGGCTTCACGGTCACCACCGGAGTCTGGGTGCGCGGCATCCTGCAGCAGGAACACGGCGTCGATCTCAGCAAGATTACCTGGGTGCTCTCCGGCGACGAGCATGTGGCGGAATGGCAGCGGCCTTCAAACGTGGTGCCGATCGAGTCGGGCAAGAAGATGGAAGACATGCTCACGTCCGGCGAGCTCGTTGCCGCCATCGGGCTCGATGTGAAATCGCCCGACGTGGAGCCGCTCATTCCCGATGCGCTCGAGGCGGGGCTCGCGTCGCTGCGCCGGAACGGCCACTATCCGATCAACCATACCGTGGTGATCAAGGATGAACTGATCGCGAAGCATCCCGATCTGGCCGCCGACGTCTTCAACGCCTTTGCCGAAGCGAAACGCCGCTACCTGGATCGCCTCAAGGAGCGAGAGATCGAGAAGCCGACCGCGGTGGACGAGATGCACCGGCGGGTGATGGAGATCACCGGGGACCCGCTGCCTTACGGCCTTGCGCCCAACCGCAGAGTGATCGACGAGCTCATCCAGCATGCCCTGACGCAGGGCATCATCACCAAGGCGGTGACGGCGGACGAATTGTTCGTGCCCAGCACGCGCAAGCTGGTGGGGTGATGGAATGTCCGACCGTCATCCTGAGGTGCCCGCGCTCTTGCGGGCCTCGAAGGATGAACAGCCCGGGGCCTTGCCGATTGCTTCTTGGCGACTCTCAGGCCGTCGCCCTTCGAGGCTCGCCCGATGACGGGCTCGCACCTCAGGGTGACGGTGAAACGCCACTGTCTTGGTAATATCGACAAACTTAAATCGGGACGCGCACCATGGCGGAATTCGTGGCGAGCCATCGGCTCACCGAGGAGGCGAGCCTCAAGATGCTCGCGGCGGGGGTCGCGAAGGCAAACGAGCTCGGCTGCAAGGTCAGTCTCGCGGTGGTCGACCAGAGCTGCCGGCTTGTCGCTTTCCTGATGATGGATGGCGCGCGCCATTTCTCCATCATCACCACGCAGCGCAAGGCGATCACCTCCGCGTCGCAACGCCTGCCGACCGGTTACGCTCCGGAGGAGAACGCGCTCAGCATGGCGGTCCGTATGGGCGACTTCACCAACGTGCCGGGCGGCTTCCCGATCACGGTCGCGGGAGAGGTCGTAGGCGCCGTCGCGGCCGGCGGTGCCAAGATCGAGCAGGACGTCATGGTGGCGCAGGCCGCGCTCGCCGCGCTTGGACAGTCGTAGTTCCCCTCGCACGGGCTGAACAATACGTTCAGTTGCCGATCAGCCCGGCCTGCTCGAGCACCGGCTTCCAGCGGGCGGTTTCGGTGTCGATGTAGTGCTTCAATTGCTCGACTGACATGACTTCGGTGATCATGCCGTCATGTCGCAGCCGCTGCTGCACCTCCGGCTTTGACACCGCGCGAATGATCTCGCGGTTCATCTTCTGCACGATGTCATTGGGCAGCCCAGCCGGGCCAGAGATCGTGAACCAGGTCGTGGCGACAAGGTCGATACCCATCTCCTTGAAGGTCGGCACGTCGGGGAAATCCGGCAGGCGGCTCGCGTGCGAATGCACGATCGCCCTGAGGGTACCGGCGCGCACCTGTGCCGCCGACGAGGACACGGTCTGCGCCGAGAAGAAGATGTGACCGGCGACGAGGTCCATGATGCCTTGCGATGCGCCTTTGTAGGGCACGTGCTCGACCTTGATCCCGGCCTTCTGCGCGAAGGACTCCCCCACCAAGTGTCCGGAGCTGCCGACACCGGATGAGGAATAGGTGAGCGGGTTTGCAGATTTGTGGCCGCGGGCGATGAAGTCCTTGTAGCTGTGTACGCCGCTTGCGGCGTTCACCGACAGCATGATGGGAGCGCCCGCCACATAGGCGATGTTGGTGAGATCGCGATGCGGGTCGTAGCCGAGCTTGGGATTGCTGATCGGCAGCAGCACCAGATGAGTGATGTTGGTGAGGGCGAAATTGTAACCGTCGGGCGGGGAACTCGCGACCGACTGCACCCCGATCGAGCCGCCGGCGCCGGCGCGGGTCTCGACGAAAAACTGTTGCTTGAACGTCGTGCTCAAGTGGTCGGCCACGAGCCGGGTCAGGGTGTCGGCGGTCCCGCCGGCCGCAAAAGTGTTGACCATGCGCACCGGACGTGACGGCCATTCATCGGCCGCTGCGGCCGAGCACCAGATCAACGCGCTCGTGACTGCCGCCGCGCAAAGCCGCTTCATTGGCTTTTCTCCGAAGGCTCGATCGCGGCAGAAAGTCTAGCAGGCCGCCGATGAGTTCGGAGCGCGTGTGACGATTTGCCCGTGGTCTGTATGGCGGCGTGCAGCGCGCTCGTTCCGATCTCAGCTTACGCCGCGGCGCTCGCTTGATCGAGAAATTCCATTATTCGCAGCGGGGCCACCGCCTCTGTCTGCTCGGCGGCCGGGACATCCCAGTATTCCGCGCGCGGCAGGCATTCCGCCAGGTAGCGCGCCGCCGAGGTTGCGTGCGCAGCGTCTTGGCCGGGAATGACGAGCGCGGGGATGTCGAGCCGCAAGAGGTCCTCGGGTTCGGCCCCGGGCGCGGTGTCACGGTCGAACACGGTGCGTGCCATCCCCACCACGATCAGCTTGTAGTCGTCGATATTCTGCCCGGCATAGGCGGCCGCGAAGGCGGGGTCGGCCTTGATCACGGCTGCCCACGGCCCGCCTCTGGGGTCGGCGCCGAAGGTCTTGCCGTTCTTCGTGACCAACGCGACCACCGCGTCGAGGCCGTGTTGCTGAACGAACGCCAGATGCTCGGCGAAGCGCTGGTGACTGCTGATGCGGTACCGGGCGCCGCCGACCGGCCAATAGAGCACCATGCTCAGCGTCGTCCGTGGGTGGGTCACGGCGAAAGCCGTCACCGGACAGCACCCCATGCAGCCTCCCATGATGTGCGCGCGGCTGATGTTGAGGTGGTCCAGCAATCCCTTCCCCTGGGCGACGTAATGTGCCCAAGTCACGCGTTCCACCCGGCCGCCCGACCGCCCGCATTCGCGCCGGTCGAACAGGATGCAGGTGTATTTTTTCGGAAGATGATCGAGCAGCTTGATCTTGGCGTAGACGCCTTGTGTCGACCAGGTCTCG
>JAXDQI010000155.1:0-16338 GCA_034667965.1 Gammaproteobacteria bacterium | reverse complement strand
GGATTGCACAGCGGCGCCCTGACGGCGAAAGAGATGGGAGGGGCGCTGCGGGTGATGAGCGCCGGTCCCGGATCCGGAGCGACGTTTACGCTCGAATTACCGCTCAAGTCTCCGGAGACCGTCGATGCATAACAACACGATGCCGGTCAATCGGCGCATTCTCATCATCGACGACAACCGCGACATCCATCGCGACTTTCGCAAGGTGATCGGCGGCGGCCTCGATGACGCGGGTTCGATGGCTGCGGCCGAACTCGCGATCCTCGGTGAGAGCGCGCCATCCTGCGTAAAACACGCTTTCGAGATCGACTCCGCATATCAGGGCCAGGAGGGCGTTGCACGGGTACAGCAGGCATTGGACGACGGCAGGCCCTACGCCATGGCGTTCGTCGACATGCGCATGCCGCCCGGCTGGGACGGTCTGGAGACCATCGAGCGCCTCTGGGCGGTCGATCCGGATGTCCAGGTGGTCATATGCTCGGCGCACTCGGACTACGACTGGGCCGACGTCGTCTCGCGGCTCGACCACTCCGATAAACTGCTGGTCATCAAAAAGCCCTTCGAGGCCATCGAAGTCATACAGAGCGCGAATGCGCTGACCCGCAAGTGGCAGAACGAGCGCATCGTACGCCGCCAAGTGGAGACTCTGGAGCAGGCGGTGGTCGTGCGCACGGAGAGCCTCGAAACCGTCAACAAGCAGTTGCGCCACCTGGCAACGCACGATGCCCTCACCGGCCTGCCGAACCGCGTATTGATGGATGATCGAATCAGCCAATCCATCATGCTGGCCGAGCGTCAGAAACAAACCTTCGCCGTGATGATGCTGGATCTCGATCGCTTCAAATTGGTGAACGATTCCGTGGGCCATCGAGCCGGAGACGAACTCCTGAAGGAGGTCGCGCATCGACTCAAAAGCGTCGTGCGGGACGTCGACACGGTGGTCAGGCTGGGCGGCGACGAGTTCGTGCTGATCATCACGCCGAGCCCCGAGCGTGATGCGGCCCAACAAGCAGCGGCCCGAATCATCCAGGCAATGCACGCGCCGGTACGCGTCGCGGGTGTCGAGATTCATACTTCGCCGAGCATCGGAATCGCGTTCTATCCTGACGACGCCCTCACGGTTGAGAATCTGGTGGCGCATGCGGATGCGGCCATGTACACGGCCAAGCAGCGGGGCCGCAACAATTTCCAATGCTTCGTGCCCGGGATGGACACCGCCAACCAGGACAAGGTCAGGCTCGAAAGCGACATGCGCCTGGCACTGGAGCAAAAACAGTTCGAAGTGCATTATCAACCCAAGGTCAACACGGCGACCGGGCTGATGCACGGCGCGGAGGCGTTGCTGCGCTGGACGCATCCGGTACGCGGAGTGATTTCGCCGGCCGAGTTCATACCCGTTGCCGAAGAGTGCGGGTTGATCGGCAGCCTCGGCGCCTGGGTGATGCGCGAAGCCTGCCGCCAGGCACGTGCGTGGCAGGTCGCCGGTCTGCCGCCCTTACGGGTCGCTGTGAATCTATCGCCCTCGCAGTTCCGTCAGGGCAACATCGTCGCCATGATCCGGGATGCACTGGACCAAGCCGGACTCGAGCCCAGGTTCCTCGAAGTGGAACTGACCGAAACCACGGTGATGACGGATCCGGAGGAGTCGATCGCTATTCTCGAGAAACTGAGCAAGATGGGCGTGCTCGTGTCGGTCGACGATTTCGGGACGGGCTACTCCAGCATGAGTTATTTACGGCGTTTTCCCATCGACAAGCTGAAGATCGACCGGAGCTTCATCAGTGAGGTGATGTCGAGACCCGACGACGCGTCCATCGTGCGCGCCATCGTCTCGCTTGCGCACAGCCTGCGGTTGAAGGTTGTGGCGGAAGGTGTCGAATCCCCCGCGCAGCTCGAGTTTCTGCGGACCATCGGTTGCGATCAATATCAGGGCTATCACTACAGTCGAGCCCTCCCCGCATCCCAGTTCGAGGCGCTGGTCCGATCCCGACGGACCATCGAGCCGGAACTTTCCGAAGGCGATGCCGGCCGCACACACAGCAAGCTGGCGGTATATAGGCCGAGGTGACGAGCCGGTCACCGTATGCCATGCTGGCGGGATGACATCGAAGCTCGAGGCTACATCGAACGAGCCTTGCGGACTCCACCGCAGTATCGGCACCCGGCAATTGAGCATGATCGCGATCGGCGGTGCGATCGGCACCGGCTTGTTCTTCGCCAGCGGCGGCGCCATCGCCCAGGCCGGACCCGGCGGCGCGATGCTGGCCTATGCGACCATGGGTCTGGCGGTTTACTGCATGATGCAGTCGCTCGGCGAAATGGCCACGCAATTGCCTATTCCCGGCTCGTTCGAAGCGTATGCGGAGCGCTTCATCGATCCCTCATTGGGTTTTGCGGTGGGCTGGAACTACTGGTTCAGCTGGTCGATCACCCTGGCGGCCGAACTGGTCGCCGGGG
This sequence comes from Gammaproteobacteria bacterium, assembly GCA_034667965.1. GTDB lineage: Bacteria > Pseudomonadota > Gammaproteobacteria > Steroidobacterales > Steroidobacteraceae > Bog-1198. The sequence goes on along the minus strand of JAXDQI010000155.1, from coordinate 13,881 downwards.
CGCTCATCGTGCAATTCTGGTTCCCGCATTCGAACTCCGCCCTCTGGGCCATGGGCTTTTTTACGGTGCTGCTGGCGCTGAACCTGTTGTCGGTCAAGGCGTACGCCGAGGCCGAATACTGGTTCGCCGGTATCAAGGTCGTGACGGTGATCATCTTCCTGGCGGTGGGCGCGTTGATGATCACCGGCATGATCGGCGATCATGCCGTCGGATTTCATAACTGGACCTTAAGCGACCCCCAGACCGGCACGCACGCCCCCTTCGTCGGCGGACTGACTTCGGTGCTCACGGTGTTCCTGGTCGCCGGCTTTTCCTTCCAGGGTACGGAGGGTGTGGGGCTGGCCGCCGCGGAAACCACCGACCCGACCAAGAACGTCCCCAAGGCGATCAGGACCGTGTTCTGGCGTATCCTGCTGTTCTACATCGGCTCGATCTTCGTGGTGGGTACCTTGATCGGCTACACCGATCAGAATCTGCTGCATGGGGACGAGAGCCACATCGCCTACTCGCCTTTCACGATGGTGTTCCAGCAGCTCCCGAGGTTCGGGTACTACACCTCCAATCTCATGAATGCCGTGATCCTCTCATCGGTGCTGTCGTGCGGGAATTCCTCGATGTACGTCGCCTCGCGCATGCTGTACGCCATGTCCCATAGCGGCAAGGCGCCGAAGCTGTTCGGTAAACTCAACCGGCGCGGCGTGCCTGTCGCGGCGCTGCTGGCAACCGGATTGATCAGCGCGCTGGCGTTTTTCTCCACCATGGTGGGCGACCAGAAGATCTATCAGATTTTCTACAACGCCTCGAGCTTGAGCGGCTTCCTCATCTGGCTGGGCATCGCCGTCTGCCACCTGCGTTTCCGCAAGGCCTGGGTCGCACAGGGGCGAAGCCTCGACGACCTGAAGTTCAAGTCGAAACTCTATCCGTACGGCCCGTGGCTCGCCATCGTGCTGTTCGTGGTGGTGCTCTTCGGCGCCAATATCGGCGTGTTCCAGACGCCGGTGTTCTCGTGGTTCGATTTCATCACCGGATACCTGATGATTCCGGGCTTCCTCATTTTCTATCTGGGCCACAAATACTGGAAAAAGACCAGCGTCGTGCCGCTCAAGGACTGCAACTTCGAAATGGACTGACCGGTACAGCCCATGAAGAAATCGACACGGCAATGACGCAATTGGGCAGGCAGGGATCTTGGGTCGGCCCTACCGTCGCATCCATGCGAGTTTTCATGTCTTCTCTGTTCGCGACCGATGGCGCACGGCGTGCCTGGTTGTGCGCCGGCGCTCTCGCGGGGTGCCTGTTGGGCGCGGCCCAGATCCTCCATGACCTGCGCATGCCGGTGCGCCTTCTCGACGGGATTGCCGCTCGGGTGAACGGCCGGGAAATCGATTCGGGCAGCGTCGAGCGCACCGTCGCGGGCTCTGATGCAGCTCTACGCGCCACGGGGGCCGCCGCCGGCAACCGGGTATTGGCGCGCATGATCGATGAAGAACTGTTATTGCAACAGGCGCTTGACAGCGGCGTGGCAGAGACCGATCCGGAAGTGCGTGCGGCACTGGTTCGCGCCGCCATCAATAGAGTGAACACCGAGACGGCCGCGCTGGCCGAGACGCGCGACGAGATCGGCGCATACTTCGCTGCGCACCGCGCCGCCTACGCTACTGCCACCCGCTATGAAGTCACTCCCCTTTACTTCGAGGCGGAGCGTTTTCCCGACTTGACGACCGCTCGCCGGCGCGCCGAGGCGGTCCGCGCCGGGCTGCGCGCGGGCCAAGCGGCCGAACACCTGGCGCGCGCCGCCGATACCCTGCCCTTCGTTCCACCCGGCGAGCTTGCGACTGCAAACACTCTTGCCAACTACTTCGGGTCGAACGTGGTGGATTCGATCCACGAGGTTCGAATCGGCGACACGACCCCGCCCATCAACTTTGGCCGCGGCGTTCTGCTCGTGTATGTGAGCCGCCGAATTGACAGCGAGATCCCGGCGCTCGATAGCATCCACAGCCTCGTCCAGGCGGATTTGCTGCGCGAGAAGCAGGAAGCCGCTCTGGCAAGACTGCTCGACTCCTTGCACAAGGCGGCCCATATCGATGTCGCTCCGGCCTATCGTGTCGCCGCGGCTCACTAGAATCTTCCATCTGACGGCGCTTCTGGCGCTCGCCTGGATGCCACCCGCATTCGCGGGACCGCACAAGTCCACGGGGACGCTCGGCGATCTCGGCGGCGATTTCACCGACGCTCGAGTCGAACAGGCGGGCACCGTGACGAAGGCGCCACGCCCCGCCGCACTCATGAAGGCACTACGGAGCAGCCCGGGGCCGAGCGACCAGATTCTATTCGGCGACCTGCATGTGCACAGCACGGTGTCATGGGACGCCTTCGTTTTCTCCCTGCCCGTATTCGGCGGCAGCGGGGCGCACCCGCCCGCGGATGCCTGCGATTTCGCACGCTACTGTTCCGCGTTGGACTTTTTTGCTCTCACCGACCACGCGGAAACGCTGACGCCGCGTCAGTGGAGCGAGAACAAGCGCGTCCTGCGACAGTGTTCGGCGGTCGGTCAGGACGGCACGGACCAGGACCTGATCACCTTTACGGGCTTCGAATGGACGCAGGCCGGGACCACGCGCGAGAACCATTACGGCCACCGCAACGTGATCTTCCGCGATCAAGACGAGGCGCGATTACCGCGCCGTGCGATCTCCCCGATGCCGCCCTACTTCGATCCCGATTTGCCGGTGTTGACCAAGATGCGCGCCCGCGAACCGCGCGTCAGCGCCTATGTGGCCATGATGCAGGAACTGTCCAAGGTGCCGGTCTGCGCGGAAAACGTCGATACCAAATCATTGCCCGACAACTGCTTCGAGGTCGCGCTCCGGCCCGAGGATTTGTCGCGCAAACTGGATGAAGGGGGCTACGACGCGGTGGTAATTCCGCACGGCACGGCCTGGGGCCTTTCGAATCCGCCGAGCGCCGACTGGGCCCATGAGTTGACGCCCGGCATCGCGAACGATCCGCGTCAACAGCTGATCGAAGTGTATTCGGGACATGGAAATTCCGAGGAGTACCGCGACTGGCGCGAGTACCAGCCGGGCCCCGACGGAGCAAAGCTGTGCCCCGAGCCGTCGAAGAACTACTTGCCCATGTGCTGGCAGGCGGGACGCATCATTCGTGCACGATGCGAGACAGCGGGCCTTGCGGCGGCGGAGTGCGATCGACGCGAACGCGAGGCGCGTCAGCGGGTCCTCGATGCCCCCGTGACCTTCGCGGCCGCCGGCTTCCTGGCCGCGCCTGGGGCGAAGAGCGAAGATTGGCTGGATGCCGGCGAATGCACGGATTGCTGGCTGCCGACCTGGCACCATAATCCGCTCGGGTCCGTTCAATACATCCTCGCGCTGGGGCAAGACCGGGAAGACCTCGACCCGCTGCGATTTCGCTTCGGCATGATCGGCTCGACCGACAACCACAACGCCATGCCGGGCGAGGGCTACAAGGAAGTATCGCGGTGGAATTCCATTTTACTCATGCGCCTTTCGAGCCCGGATGCCAAGCGGTTTTTCTTGCCGAAGCCGGCGGAGCCAATTCCTGAAAGTCGGCCTGTGACGCCGGATTTGTACTCGTCGTCCTGGGCGACCTGGGACGTCGAACGCACCAACACCATGTCGATTACCGGCGGCCTGGTGGCGGTGCACGCAACCGATCGATCGCGCGGCGCGATCTGGGACGCGCTCAAGACGCGCAACGTCTATGCGACCAGCGGTGAACGCATCCTGCTATGGATGGATCTGGTCAATGCCCCGGGGGGGCGCCGGCCGATGGGCACCGGAATTCAGTTGAACGTCAATCCCGAGTTCGAGGTCAAGGCGGCCGGCGCCTTCGTGCAAACGCCCGGTTGTCCGGACTTCCAGAAGCGGGTGCTGGGCGCGAAGCGCCTGGAAAGCTTGTGCCACAGCGAATGCTTCAATCCGTCGTCGCGGCGGCGTCTAATTACCCGTATCGAAGTGGTTCGCATTCATCCACAGCACACGCTCAACGAACCGGTGCGCGGCCTGATCGAGGATCCGTGGCTGACCCTGCAATGTGCGCGCAATGAGGCGGGCTGCAACGTGCGCTTTTCCGATCCGGATTTCCTGCGGACCGGCCGCGACGCGCTGTACTACGTACGCGCCATCCAAGAGCCGTCGCCCGCCATCAACGGCGGCCAGATGCGCTGTAAATTCGATTCGCAGGGTCGCTGTACCCAGGTCAACCTATGCTCGGGCGACCCGGCCAAGACGAAGCCCACGGATGATTGCCTGGAGGCGGTCGAGGAGCGGGCCTGGTCTTCGCCTATATTTGTCGATGTGCGGCGGCCCGGCAAACGCACTGCCGCCCTGCCTCCATCGATTCGGTAACGCGGGGCATATTTCTTGGAAGCGGCGCGGCGGGGGTTGATGGTCGGCGTGATCGGCGTTCTCCTTGCAGCGGCCGGCATCCGGACCGTGTGTGCGCACGAACGCAGCGAATCCTTCTCACATTGGAGCTACACGCACGGCGAATTGGACGGCGTCGTGACCGTCCGAGCCCGCGAAGTGACGCGCCTGACTCTGCCGGGCGAAGGCATCGGGACTCTCAGCCCGATTTTTGCCGCGCATCTCGACAAGACGATCGCTGCCAGCATGGACGGCGAACCGTGCACGGCGATGAGGCATCCCTACCCCCTCCAATCTGATGCCGGTTACATCCGGGTCGGCATCGAGATGAGATGCCGGGAAGGAGAACGACTCCACATCGGCATCGGAACGTTTTTCGATGTGGCCCCGGCACACCACCATTTCATCTATGTCGAGTCGCAGTCCGGCACGAGCCGCGAGGCCATTCTGACGGCTTCATCCCATGTGCTCGAACTCGACCTGGCGTCGATGAACAACAGGGCCGCCGGTTTCCGGCAGTTCGTCGAAATGGGCATCGAGCACATCGCCACCGGCGTCGATCACCTCGCCTTTCTTCTGGCGCTGCTGATTACAGCCCGAAACGCGAGGCAGGTGCTCATGATCGTCACCGGCTTCACGCTGGGACACTCCCTGACATTGTCGCTGGCGGTGCTGGGGATGGTGCAGGCCAATCGCGGTGCCGTCGAATCTCTCATCGGGTTGACCATTGCTCTGGCGGCAGCCCGCAACCTGGTACGCGGAGAGCGAGAAGGCCGAATCGCGGCATTGTGTGCCGCGTTGGTGATCGGATCGATGCTGCTGGTGCCGAGCGCTTTGCGCCCGGACATGCCCGGCATCCTGATCGTGAGCATTGCCTTGGTCGCAGCCTGCGCCGTCTGGCGAGGCAGCATGCGATCGGAGGAGCCGGTGCGCGCGCGTCTCATGATGGCCACGGGTTTCGGTTTGATCCACGGTCTCGGCTTCGCCGGCGCTCTGCAGGATCTTCACCTTCCGCAGCACATGCTCGTCTACAGCTTGGTCGGGTTCAACATCGGCGTCGAGATCGGTCAACTCGCGGCGGTGGCGCTGGCCGCCCTGCTCGCCCGGACGATGATGCAATTCCGATCCGCGCCTGTTGCCGGCAGCATGCCTGCCGCCGGCGGCATGCCTGCGGTTGTCGTCAGCGCCGTCCTGCTCGCCGTGGGCACGGCGTGGTTCCTAACTCGGGCGGTCACCCTGACTCCGATGTGAACGCTTGAAGATGCGATCCAGGACGATGGCGAGGATCACGATGGCAAGGCCCGCCTCGAAACCCATGGCGATGTTGACGGAGTTCAATGCGCGAACCACCGGCTTGCCGAGCCCATCGGCGCCGACCAAGGCGGCGATGACCACCATGGAAAGACTCAGCATGATGCACTGAGTGATGCCCTCCATGATCGTGGGCAACGCGTACGGCAGCTCCACCTTGAAGAGGAGCTGCCGGCGAGTGGCGCCGAACGCTTCCCCGACGTCGAGCAATTGATTCGGAACGCTGGCTATACCCAAATGCGTCAAGCGGATGGGCGCGGGGATCGCGAATATCACGGTGGAAATCAAACCGGGCACCACGCCTAGTCCGAACAACACCAGGGTGGGAATGAGATACACGAACGTCGGAATCGTCTGCATGAGATCGAGGACCGGATGCAGTATCCGGTAGAGCCATGACCGGTGCGCCGCTGCAATACCGATGGGCACGCCGAATAGAATGCACACCACCGTGGCAAACAGGACCAGCGAGAGCGTCTGGATGGTCGCCTCCCAATACCCCAGGTTGTCGATGAGGAGCATCGAACCCAACGTGAACGCCGCAAGACTTACGCGTCGACGCAGAACATAGACGCCGATGCCGACACTCGAGATGAGCAGGAGCGCGGGGATGCGCAGCAGCACGGCCGTCAGCGAGTTGATCAGCCAGCCCAGTGTGTTGGAGACCACATCAAACGCGCGCTGCGCGTGCTGCATCGCGAACCGGACCCCGCCGTTCAGCCAGCTCCCCACCGGGATCTTGTGCGCGATCACCCACGAGTTGGCGGCCTCGAGGCGATCGGCGACGCGCTGCGAGCTCACCGCGCGCAGGCTCAAGCGTACCGCCGCCTCGGCCGGACGGCCGTCGACTGCCACGACCCCATCCAGCCATGCGTGCAGGTACTCGGGATGCTCCCTCAAGAACTGCGTGGCGGCCGCGCGGCCCTCGCGATGCCCCTCGAGAATCAACGCCATCATCCGGCTCTCGAGTTCCGGCGTGAATTCGAGGTTTTGCAGGAATCTGCCCACGTTGGGACACTCGTCCAGAAATCCAGTGCGCACATCGGTATAGATCGTCGCTCCGCCGAAATTCGCCCCGAAGGTATCGTCGCCGCCGGTCAGGTACTCCATTTGATATTTGAGATTCATGGGATGCGGCGACCATCCCAAGAATACGATCCATTCGGACCTTCGCAGAGCGCGGTCAACCTCGCTCAGCATGCCCTGCTCGCTGGATTCCACAAGCGTCCAGCTGCCCAGGCCAAAACGATTGTCGGCGATCATCCCGGCAATCATGCGATTGCCGTTGTTGCCGGGCTCGATACCGAAAATCTTGTGATTAAATTTGTCAGAAAAAGATCGCAAGTCATTGAAATCTCTAACACCAGACTGCGCCACATACGCGGGGACCGCCAGGGTGTACTTAGCGCCTTGCAGATTTGCACGGACCACTTGGACCGATCCATCCGCAAGGAACGGTTTGCGGTCATCTTCCATGCTCGGCTGCCAATCGCCCAGATAGACGTCGATTTGTCGATTCCTGATCGATGCATAGGTGACTGGAATCGACAGAATCTGTGTGACAACCTGATAACCCAGTCCCTCCAGGATGCGGGAACTCAACGCGGTGGTTGCGGTGATGTCGGTCCAACCAACGTCGGCGAAGCGAACCGAGTGACACCTTGCGGATTCGGGCATCGCGGTCGACGCCGACGCGGAAGCCGCCAGCCACAGCCACGTCGCGAACGCCACCGCAGCCGGCCAGGTCACGCGTATTGCGCAGCTAGCGCCGATACGACGGTTCCTCCGCATCGAGAATGGCTTTTATATTCTCCAGATGATCGACGGCAAGCTGTCCGTAGCCGCGCCATTGTTGCTCGGTCATGCGCGCGACGGCGTCGGAAACGATGCGCAGCTCCTTGCCGGTTGCATAGCAGGTCATGAGGGTCTCTGCGGCGCGCTCAAAATAATACAGCTCATCAAAGGCGGCCGCGATGGTGGCCCCGACCGCCAACACGCCGTGATTGGCCATCATGAGGATGGTTTTGTCCTCCGCCATCAGCGCTGCGACCCGTTCGCCTTCGCTATCCGACAGGGCCATGCCGTCGAATGCGTCATCGAGCGCTACGCGGCCGAAAAAACGCATGGTGTTCATATCGATGGGGTACATGCGGCTGTCCCGCAAACAACCTAGGGCCGTGGCGTATTTCGAGTGCAGATGCATGACGCAGCGCGCGCCGGGAAGGCTGGCATGCAACCGGGCGTGCAGATACCAGGCGGTCGGATCAGGCGCATCCGGGCGATCCAGCGTGGCCGAATCGTTGGCATCCACCAGCATGAGGTCGCCGGCGCAGATCCGGGAAAAATGCCGGCCCCGCGGGTTGATGAGAAACTGCGAACCGTCGGCGGACACCGCCGCACTGAGATGATTGGCCACCGACTCGTGCATGTCGAGCCGGGCGAACCACCGAAACGCCGCCGCGAGATCGATGCGGGCGGCTCGATGATCCGCCCCGAGAGACGCGACGGGCGGGGCGGTTTGAGTGGTCATGACTTGGCTCCGAAACGGTTCATCGCTGGGCGGTGGCATATTGAGGATGAATCCACACGGCAGCATCCTCGCGGGGTAGCGACACAATACCTCGAATCTGGTCGCTGAGCTTTTCGGCAATCATGATCGTCGGCGCATTGGTATTGCCGCTCACGATGGCGGGCATGACCGATGCATCGATGACACGAAGGTTGGCGATGCCATGGACACGGCACTCGGCGTCGACGACGGCATGCGCCGCATCGGCGCCCATGCGACAGGTACCCACGGGGTGATAGCAGGTTTCCACACTACGCCGCACCCAGGAGTCGATCTCCGCGTCGGAATGAATACCATCCCCTGGATTGAGTTCCTCGCCACGATAGGGTTCGAGTGCGCGCTGTGCCAGTATTTCGCGGGTCAGCCGAACTGCCACTCGTAGATCGGCCCGATCCTGGGGTTCCGCAAGATAGTTGAAGCGGATCGAAGGCGCCGCCGCCGGATCCGGGGATCGAATGCGCACAAACCCTAAACTTTTCGGACGCATCAGGTCAATATGAACCTGGAAGGAGTGCATGCCAACATCGTCAACGGTGCCCGGCTTGATCGCCAAGGGCATGAAGGTCAGCTGAATATCCGGGTTTCGGATGCCGGTCCGGCTGCGAATGAATCCTCCCGCCTCGAAATGATTGGAACCCGCCGGGCCGCCGAGGCCGGCGAACCAGCGCGCCCCGGTCAGAATTTTACCAAGGCCTCGATTGACGCCATAGAGGGAGAGAGGCTTCAGACAGCGATGCTGTATCACCAGGTCAGGATGGTCATTGAGATTCTCACCAACGGCCGGCAGATCGCAACGCGGTTCAATGCCCAATGCCGACAGCCGCTCGGCGGCGCCGATCCCGGACAATTGCAAAATCTGAGGCGAATTGATCGCGCCGGCCGACACGATCACCTCGCCGGCATGAGCCTTCACCAGCCCCGCCCGCCCGGAATATTCGATGCCGATGGCGCGCGGCCCTCTCAACAAGATCCGATGTACGAGGCTGCCGGTCAGGATCTTCAGATTCGGACGCCCTGCCGCCGACTCGAGATACGCGCGAGCCGCACTGCAGCGGCGGCCGTTGTGGGTGGTGCGGTCGACACGGCCGAAGCCCTCTTGTCGCTCGCCGTTCGCGTCCGCCGAAAGCCCATATCCGGCTTCGACCGCCGCCTGTATAAAGGTCTGTGCAAGCGGTGCGGCACGGAGGTCCGGCGCGAATACCGCGAGAGGCCCCGAGCCCCCGTGATAGACATCGCCGCCGAGCATGTGCCGCTCGGAGCGCTTGAAGTACGGCAGAACGTCGGCATAGCTCCAGCCGCGGAGGCCGGCCGCGGCCCAGCCGTCGTAGTCGAGCGCGTGACCACGGATGTAGACCATGCCGTTGATGGAGGATGAACCGCCGAGGACCCGCCCCCGTGGATGAGTCAGACGTCGACCGTCCAGGAAGGGTTCCGGATCGGACACATAGTTCCAGTTGAACCGATCCGAGGCCAACAGGCTGCCGACGGCGGCGGGCATGGCGATGCGCCAACTGCGGTCATGCGGACCCACCTCGACCAGCAAGACCCGAACCTGCGGATCTTCGGTGAGGCGCGAGGCCAGCACGCAACCGGCGGATCCGGCGCCGACGATGATGAAGTCGAACCGACGCTCGCGCTCGCCGGAATCGTCGGCCGGCGGCGTCACGAGCGGATTGCGTCGTAGCAAAGCTTGTGGAAGTGGCGCACCAAATGCTCGCTGCGGTTGTCGAACCCATCGCCGATGATGTAGCGGCCCCGTTCGAATCCCATCGAATGCAGGCCTTTTTGGTTGGATACATTGAGGCGGATGTCCTCGGGTCCGAGATCCTCGTTCATCCAGCGAATGCAGGCTTTGGTCACATCGGGGAGCGCCCGCCCTTCGACCCCGTAATAGCCGAAGCGCAATGACGAGGTTTCGGGTCCCGTAGGGTTCATGATGAACGTGCCGACGACGTCGGCAAAGGGAAATGCGTAAAGCGTGGTATTCGGCCACAGACCGAAATTGAAGAACCAATCGGTCTGCCATGTCGCCCCTTCGAGCGGCACGCCGTAGGCCTCGACGGCGTCCTTCTTGGGCGGCCCTATGTACGACCACCACTCGCCGTACGGCCGCAATCGATAGCCGGAGAAGTCGATGAGCTGCACAAGTTCCTTATGTGCGGGACCCGAGTGATCGAAATGATAACCCTCGATCGAGTTCTCCTGAATCACCTTCCAGTTGGCGGGCACCGGTACATCGACTTCTTGGATGAGCGTGAGACGGTCCAGATCGGGAATGAAGCGGCGGATCTCGGCCTCTGCGCCCGGCGCCATGGTTTCGATCGGCGCCGCCGCGGGGTCAAGATTGATGAAGACGAACGCGGCGAACACGGCTACCTGCACCGGTTTCAACCCGTGCGCCCGCTTGTCGAACCCCGGGACCTCCTGGCTGTGCGAGGCAGCGCGTAAACAACCGTCGAGCGCGTAGGTCCATGCGTGATAGCCGCAGGTCAAGAGCGCCGCCTTTCCGCGTCGCACTCCGACGAGCCGATTGCCCCGATGCTGGCAAACGTTGTGAAACGCACGGAGCACCCCGTCCCGACCCTTCACCACGATGACGCTCTGTTCGAAAATATCGTGCGTCACGAATGCGCCGGGTTCACGAAGGTCACTGACATGCGCGACCAAGTGCCAGGACTTCAAGAAGATCCTGGACTTCTCCCGCTCGAATACCTGCGTGTCGTAGAAAAAACGCGCCGGCAACGTAAAGCCAGCTTCCTGGTCCTCGACACTCCACACGGCTTCTGCATCAGTCATGGTACCTCCGCCTTCTGCCGGTCAAACTACGGGGCATTCGCTGGCCATGCCTGCTAAAAAGCGTCATCATGGTGTCGAATTCACTCCGGAGTGTCATGCGAAAACTAGCCTTCCTGCTGCTGCCCGAATTCTCGAATCTCGGACTGGCCGCCGCCACCGAACCGCTTTTCATCGGCAATTGGCTGGCACAGCAATCGCTGTTTGCATGGATCCAAGTGTCCGTCGACGGCAAGCCGGTGCGCGCCAGCAACGGCCGCATGATTGCGGTGGATGGTGATCTAGCGGCGGCTGCCGACGCAAAGTCGGTGTTCGTACTGGCGAGCTTCGATCCCCAGGCCGTTTTGCGTGAGCGGCGGGTGGTCGCCTGGCTGAAACGCCTCGCCCGATTCGGGGTCGAGATCGGCGGCCTCGAAAATGGCAGCTTGCTGCTCGCCGAGGCAGGGCTGCTGAACGGGCAACAGGTCGCCGTGCATTGGGACAATCTAATGGGATTTCGAGAGCGCTACCCGAAGACGCGCGCGGTTTCGCAGATGTACTGCCGCAGCGGCGGCCGGATCACCTGCGCCGGTGCGACCGCAATCCTCGACATGATCATCGCCTGGATGGCTTGGCACGGCGAAGCGGATCTCGCGCGCGAGGTGGCGGATCATCTGCTGCTGGGCCGGCTGCGTACCGCGGAAACGGAGCAGCGCGCGGCCACGGCGGCGGGTCCCGGCGGGGATATCGCCGTGAGGCAGGTGCGTGCCATGATGCTGGAACATGTCGAGGAGCCTCTATCCTGCGGAGAAATCGCTGAGCGCGTGGGACTTTCATTGCGACAACTGGAGAGGCGCTTCCGCGGCGAATTGCGGTGCACGGTGCTGCAGCACTACCGCCAAATCCGCATGGCCAAGGCCCATCAACTCCTGCAACAGACGGATTCGAGCGTGACTGACGTGGCCTTTGCCTGCGGCTTCTCGTCACCGGAGTATTTTTGCCGACAATATCGCGGTCAATTCGGATGCCTGCCCAGCCGGGATCGGCGGCAGTCCACCACGGCTCCCGTCCTGCGGCCCACTCGTACCAAGGGTCGCTGAGATGTTCGCGTAACGGGCCAGAGTGGATACCGCGAGCTTTGCAAATCAGCGACCCGCGCCCATCAATTGCAACGCCGCCCGTTCGCCGCTCGCCAGCGCTCCATGAACCGTTCCCCAGCGCCCTTCCACGTCGGTATGCTCACCGGCGAAAAAAAGTCTATCGTCGACCGGAATGGTCATGTGCTCGGCCGCGTCCCGGGCGCCCGCGGGTGCATAGCTGTACGCGCCGCGAGCATACTCGTCGGACCGCCAATCGTGCGCGTGCCAACTGATGAGCCGCTTCCCGAGCGCCTGCGGCGAGAGCTCGAATATTTTCGCCAATTCAGAGAGGCATTCGTCTCGTATCGCGAATGGATCTGCGCGCAAATGCATCATGCGCTCCAGAGCGAGCGCCTTCCGGCCGCCGACCCAGGCCGTGACCAGCGGGGCTGGATCCGGCATCGAGGTCCACCACGTGGGGAAAGACTCCTCCCGGGCGAATAAAAAGCTGAAATCACCCCAGAATTTCGAATCGAACACGAGTGATGTCCGCAACACAGCGCCCATTGCCATTCGGCCGGCGTGCAGCAATATGTCGCGCGGCGGCGGGTGGAATTCAACGCTCCCCGATTGCAGTACGCCCAGCGGCAATGTAATCACTGCATGGTTCGCCTGCAATTCGAATGTCGCACCATCGCGATCCAATCCGCGCATACCGACGCCGCTGCGCGTCGACCGAACATGGGTCACACGCCTGCCGGTCAGTACTGCTCCGCCGGCCCGTTCCAATCGCTCGCGAAGGAAATTCGGCACGGCATCGTAGCCCGCTCGGATATGAAACAGCCGATCGCCCTGGACGGCATCTTCCGCGCGCTGTTGCTGCGCGAGCGCCGCTATGCCGATGACGTTGGCATCCGCGGCATTGAAACCCTCGACATACGCCGAGGCTTGCTCGCCCCTGCTTCGTTCGGTAGCGGTGATGTTCAGATAGTTCGCGAAAGTGGTGTCGCTGCCCGACGGCTGCGCGGCCAGCCAACGCATCATCTCCTCCAGCACGCTGCGCGGATTCCCAACCTCTTCCGGACAGGTCTGGAGGCGGCCCCGCTCGTAACAAAGATGATCGCCGCCCAACTCATAGGTCTCGAGGTGGGCCTCATTGATCAACTTCCAGATCGCCGCCGGAAGACCGTGCACAAATTCGGCGCCGAGTTCCACGGGGACGGAGTTCACGGTGCCCGGGACCGAGACGTGCTTGGTGGCGATGCGCCCGCCGACGCGGTCACGCGCCTCGACAATGGCCACCCGCATACCGCTCTCCGCCAACAGGCGGCCGGCCGCCAAACCTGCGACGCCTGCCCCTAGTATCAGGATATCGTATTTAATGCCGTCGGCTCCCGCGCCCACCGTGAAATTCTACCGCAGGCGTGGACTCCGTGGAATCACCGGCTAAACAAAGCCGATGGCGCGGCCGGCGATGGCAATGCAAAACCAAGACACCAGCGAGAGCGTCACAATGACCCTCGCGGGGACCGGCCGGGGCGACTCGCTCGCCGCCACCTTACGGAATAATGTCACTTGAATCACGACCGCAATCAGCAGCAGCAGCATTTTGGCGTCGAAGGCGCGATTGTAGTAGTAGTGCTTGGTGCCGGTGACAAACATCAGCGCACCGGTTGTGACCGCCAATGACAGGCCTGACCAGAACAGCCGTGTGGGCAACCAGGTTACCTGCGGGATGCTCTGT
>JAXDQI010000154.1:0-33480 GCA_034667965.1 Gammaproteobacteria bacterium | reverse complement strand
TGATGTCGGCGTCGCAGTCGCGGCGATGCTGCCGCAATTTCCGATCACCGGCAGCTACGGCGGCAACGCCGACCAGTTCAGCTGGATGTTCCGCTCCGGGGGCCCGTTCTGGAATCTGGTTGGGGGCATGACGCAGCCCCTGTTCCAGGGCGGAACGCTGCTGCATCGAAAGCGCGCTGCCAAAGAGGCATTGAAACAAGCGGCGGCGCTGTACCAAAGCGCGGTGCTGTCCGCTTACCAGAACGTGGCCGATTCGCTGCATGCCTCCATCTCCGATGCCGACGCGCTGGTCGCCGACGTCGACGCCGAGCATGCGGCGAGATTAAGCTACGATCTCACGCGGCACCAGCTGGATTCCGGGTACGTGAACAGCTTGGCCTTGCTGGCCGCCGAAGTCGCCTACCAGCAGGCGCTCCTCACCCGCATACAAGCCCAGGCGGCCCGCTACGGCGACGCCGTGGCGCTTTTTCAAGCGCTCGGTGGCGGTTGGTGGAACCGGCCTTCGCGAACTTCCGTGGCACGCGGAGCGCGCTGAACGATGCGTCGCGGATCCGCGATCTACTTCTTGGCGGGGCGCTGCCAGGCATCGACCGTCGTTTGCTTCGCGCGCGCGAGAGTGAGCTTCCCGTCTGCGGCGTCCTGGGTGATGGTCGACCCGGCGCCGATGGTCGCGCCCGCCCCGATCCTCACGGGAGCGACCAGCATGCTGCCCGAGCCGATGAAGGCGCCGTCGCCGATGATCGTCGACCACTTGTTCACGCCGTCGTAATTGCAGGTGATGGTGCCGGCGCCGACGTTCACCGCGGCGCCCACGTCGGCGTCGCCCACGTAGCTCAGGTGATTCACCTTGCTGCCGATTCCGATCTTGGCATTCTTGATTTCGACAAAGTTCCCCACATGGGAGTCCCGCCCCAACGCGGTGTCGGGCCGCAAGCGGGCAAAGGGTCCGATGCGGCAGTTCTCCCCGACCAGCGCATCTTCGATGACGGAGTTGGCCCTGATCTCCGTGTCGGCGCCGATGCGGGAATCGCGTATCACGCAGTTCGGCCCCACCGTGACGCGCGCACCCAGGTGTACGTGCCCGATCAGCACGGCGTTGACGTCGATGAAGACGTCGCGCTCCACGGTGACGGAGCCGCGCACATCCACGCGCAAAGGATCGGCCAGCGCGGCGCCGGCAAGCATCAACTCCTCGGTGCGCAGCAGTCGCAATCCGGCTTCCACTTGCGCAAGCTGCAGGCGATCGTTGACTCCCAGCACCTCCACTGCTCGCGGCACCGGCATCGCTGCGACCGGATTCCCCGCCTGCACAGCCCCGGCCACCACATCCGTCAAATAGTATTCGCGCTGCACGTTGGAAGGTCCAAGCCCCAATAGCCAGTCGCGCAGCGGGCCCGCCGGCGCGGCCATGAGACCCGAGTTGGCCTCGCGGATCAGCAATTGTTCGGCGGTGGCGTCCTTGTGCTCGACGACGGCGGTCACGTGGCCGTCGCCCGCGCGCACGATCCGACCGTAGCCCGCGGCTTGGTCGAGGTCGACCGTGAGCAGTGCAAGCGCGCCGGAGGCGGCCGAGGCCACCAGCTTCTCGAGGCAGGCGGACCGGATCAGCGGCACGTCGCCGTACAGCACCAGAACCGTGTGGTCATCGGGAATCAGGCACATGGCCTGCATCACGGCGTGGCCGGTCCCGAGTTGCTCGGCCTGCAGAACCCAATCGACGTCCTCGTGCGCGAACGCCTGCTGTACCCGGGCGCCGCCGTGACCATAGACCACGTAGATGTTCGCGGGATCGAGCGCGCGCGCCGCGCGAATGACATGCTGCAGCAATGGTTCGCCCGCCAGCGGCTGCAGCACCTTCGGCAGATCGGAATTCATCCGCTTGCCCTGGCCTGCGGCGAGTATGACGACCGAAAGCGGCATGACGCCTCCCGAGCCCGTGATTCGATCAGCGCTTCTTGCGCAGTTGTCCGATGGCCTTCAATTGTGCCACCGCCCGCGCCAGTTCCGCTTGGGCTTCGGCGATGTCGATTCTGTCTGTGCGGCCGCGCATGGCTTCTTCGGCGCGCTGCTTGGCGGCCTGCGCCGCCGCCTCATCGAGGTCGCGGGCGCGCGCGGCGGTGTCCGCGAGCACCGAGACCTTGTGCGGCTGGACTTCGAGGGCGCCGCCGCCCACATAGAAGGTCTGTTCGTCGTGGCCTTCGACCTGCACCCGGACCACACCGGCGCTCAAGGTCGTCAACAGCGGCGCGTGACGCGGAGCGATGCCGATCTCGCCTTCGACGGCCGGAGCGAACACCATGTTCGCCTCGCCCGCGAACAGCTCGCCTTCGGGGCTGACTATGTCGACGTGTATGGTTGCGGCCATGGCGTTCTCGGTTCGCCGTTACTGCAGCGTCTTGGCTTTTTCGACGGCTTCTTCGATGCCGCCGACCATGTAAAAGGCCTGCTCGGGCAGGTGATCGTACTCGCCGGCGATGATCGCCTTGAAGCCGCGGATGGTGTCGGCGAGCGGCACGATCTTGCCGTCCTGACCGGTGAATACCTTGGCGACGTTGAAGGGCTGCGAGAGGAAGCGCTGAATCTTGCGGGCGCGATACACCGAGAGCTTGTCTTCTTCGGACAACTCGTCCATGCCTAAGATGGCGATGATGTCCTGCAGCTCCTTGTAACGCTGAAGGATGGCCTGCACGCCCCGCGCGGTATTGTAGTGATCCTCACCCACCACCAACGGATCGAGCTGGCGGCTGGTGGAATCGAGCGGATCGACCGCGGGATAGATGCCGAGCGAGGCGATCTGACGGGACAACACCACGGTGGCGTCCAAGTGCGCGAAGGTGGTCGCGGGCGACGGATCGGTCAAATCGTCGGCGGGGACGTAGACGGCCTGTACCGACGTGATGGATCCCGTCTTGGTGGAAGTGATGCGCTCCTGCAGAACGCCCATTTCTTCAGCCAGGGTGGGCTGGTAGCCGACGGCCGACGGCATGCGGCCGAGCAGCGCGGATACTTCGGTGCCGGCGAGCGTGTAGCGGTAGATGTTGTCGATGAACATCAGCACGTCGCGACCCTTGCCGTTCGCCTGCTTCTCGTCGCGGAAATATTCCGCCATGGTGAGGCCCGTGAGCGCCACGCGCAGACGATTGCCGGGGGGCTCGTTCATCTGGCCATACACCATGGCCACCTTGTCGAGCACGCCCGAATCCTTCATCTCGTGATAGAAGTCGTTGCCTTCGCGGGTGCGTTCGCCGACGCCTGCGAACACCGACAGACCGGAGTGCTGTTTGGCGATGTTGTTGATGAGTTCCAGCATGTTCACGGTCTTGCCCACGCCGGCACCGCCGAACAGGCCGACCTTGCCGCCCTTGGCGAACGGAATCAGCAGGTCGATGACCTTGATGCCGGTCACCAGCAGCTCCTGTCCGCCCGTCTGCTCGTCGTACGCCGGCGACGGGCGGTGTATGGGCCAATACTCCGTGGCCTGCACGGGGCCCGCCTCGTCCTGCGGCTCGCCGAGCACGTCCATGATGCGGCCCAGCACGCCGGTGCCCACGGGCACGGAAATCGGCTTGCCGGTGTTGGCGACGGTCAAGCCGCGCCGCAAGCCTTCGGAAGGCCCCATGGCGATCGTGCGCACCACGCCGTCGCCGAGCTGCTGCTGCACCTCCAGCGTGAGCTTCACGTCATCGAGTTTGAGCGCGTCATAGATCTTGGGAATCTGGTCGCGCGGAAACTCCACGTCGACGACCGCTCCGATGATTTGCACGATTTTTCCGCTGGACATTCTTGAACCCTCTCGTCATGGCCTTCGGCCAACTTCGTCATGGCCTTCGGCCAACTTCGTCATGGCCTTCGGCCAACTTTCAACGGGGTTGCTGCGCAACCCCGAACATGTGGCGGCGCTACGCGCCGACGGACCACCCTTTGCCCCGGTCTACACCGCAGCGGCGCCGCCGACGATTTCCGACAGCTCGGTGGTGATCGCGGCCTGGCGTGCCTTGTTGTAAATCAGTTGTAGCTCGGCAATGAGGTCGCCGGCGTTGTCGGTGGCGCTCTTCATCGCAACCATGCGCGCCGCCATTTCGCTGGCCACGTTTTCCACCGCGCCTTGATATACCTGCGACTCGACGTAGCGCATCAGGATGCCGTCGAGCAATTCCGCGGGATTCGGCTCGTAGATATAGTCCCACCGCTCCTGCAGCTGGTCCTTGTCCGTCGCCTCGACCGGCAACAGCTGGGACACCGTGCCCTTCTGAGTCATGGTGTTGACGAATACGTTGTGCACCAGAACCAGGCGGTCGATTTCGCCGGCGCGATATTGATCGAGCATCACCTTGACGGTACCGATCAATTGAGCGATTTCAGGTCGGTCGCCCAAATGGGTCGCCGACGCCGCAATGGGCATTGCCAGACGCTTGAAAAAGGTGACCGCTTTGGTGCCGATCAGACAGAGTTGCACCTTCTGCCCCTTGGCCTGGGCGTCCTTGATCGTGTTCAGCGCGGCCTTGAACAAATTGATGTTGAGGCCCCCGGCCAAACCACGGTCGGTGGCGATGATGATGATGCCGGTGGCCTTGATGGGCCGGTCGATCAGGAAAGGATGTTTGTAATCGGGATTCGCGTGACGCAGGTGGCCGATGACGTTGCGCAATTTTTCCGCATAGGGCCGGGCCGCGCGCATGCGGTCCTGCGCCTTGCGCATTTTACTCGCTGCGACCATCTCCATCGCCTTGGTGATCTTCTGAGTATTTTTGATACTGGAGATCTTGCTGCGGATTTCTTTAGCGCCTGCCATGCGTCAGACCGTCGCGAAGAATTCTTCGCAGCACTTCTTCAGTGATGCTTCGACATCCTTCGACAAGTCCGGCTTGTCGTTGACCGTCTTGAGCAACGATCCGAAGTTGGTGCGGGCGAATGACTGCAGGCCCGCTTCGGTTTCGACCATCTTGTTGCGGGCGACCTTGTCGAAGAAGCCGCTGTTCGCCGCATACAGCGACAATGCCATCTCCGCTACCGACATCGGCGAATATTGCTTCTGCTTCATTAGTTCAGTGACGCGCACGCCGCGTTCCAGCTGTTTGCGGGTCGCCTCGTCCAGGTCCGACGCGAACTGCGAGAAGGCCGCGAGTTCCCGGTACTGCGCCAGCGCCAGGCGAATGCCGCCGCCCAGCTTCTTGATGATGTTGGTCTGAGCGGCGCCGCCGACGCGCGACACGGAAATGCCGGCGTTGATGGCGGGCCGGATGCCGGCGTTGAACAGGTCCGATTCCAGAAAGATCTGGCCGTCCGTGATGGAGATGACGTTGGTGGGCACGAAGGCGGTGACGTCGCCGGCCTGCGTTTCGATGATGGGCAGTCCCGTCAAGGAACCGGTCTTGCCTTTGACCCTGCCGTTGGTCGCCTTCTCGACGTACTCTTCGTTCACGCGGGCGGATCGCTCGAGCAGGCGCGAGTGCAGGTAGAACACGTCCCCGGGATAGGCTTCGCGGCCCGGCGGCCGGCGCAGCAGCAGCGAAATCTGGCGATACGCCACGGCCTGCTTGGACAGATCGTCGTACACGATCAGCGCATCCTCGCCGTTGTCCATGAAGTACTCGCCCATGGCGCAACCGGCATAGGGCGCCAGGTACTGCATGGCCGCGGGGTTGGACGCGGATGCCGCGACGATGATGGTGTGTGCCAGCGCGCCGTATTCTTCGAGCTTGCGCACGACGTTGGCGATGGTGCTCTGTTTCTGGCCGATGGCGACGTAGATGCATTTCACGCCGGTGGTCTTCTGATTGATGATGGTATCGATCGCCACCGCCGACTTGCCGGTTTGGCGGTCGCCGATGATGAGTTCGCGCTGACCGCGGCCGACGGGCACCATCGAGTCGATGGCTTTCAAGCCCGTCTGGACCGGCTGCGACACGCTCTTGCGGAAAATGACGCCGGGCGCGACGCGTTCCAGCGGAGCCTTGGCCGTGGCGTTGATGGCGCCCTTGCCGTCGATGGGATTGCCCAAGGCGTCGACCACGCGGCCGAGCAATTCAGGGCCGACGGGCACTTCGAGAATGCGGCCCGTGGTCTTGACGGTGTCGCCTTCGACGATGTTCTTGTAGTCGCCCAAGACCACCGCGCCCACCGAGTCCTGCTCGAGGTTCAGCGCCAGTCCGAACGTGTCCGCGGAGAACTGCAGCATTTCGCCGTAGCGGGCGTCGCCCAGCCCATGGATGCGCACGATGCCGTCGGTCACGCTCACCACGGTGCCGACGTTTCGATCCTCGGTTGCGGATTGAAACTGGTCTATTCGCGCCTTGATGAGGTCGCTGATTTCAGATGCCTTGATGGACATGATTCGCCTTACTTTGATTAACCTGGCTAATTCAACTACCTAATTCGGACGCGAGTCGCTGCAGGCGGCCGTTGATCGAGCCGTCGATCACCAAATCCCCGGCACGGATCACCGCACCCCCCAGAAGACTCGGGTCGACGGCGGTCGTCATCCGCACGTCCCGCTTGAAGCGCTTCTTCAACGCGGCGGCGAGCCTGGCTTGATGCGCCTCGCTCAAGGGAACGGCGGAGGAAACCGCGACGTCGAGTTCGTTTTCGTACTGGGCACGCAGCATTTCGTATTGGGCGGCGATTTCCGGCAGCACTTCGAGGCGCTTGTTATGGGCCAGCAGCCGCACGAAATTCTGCCAGTGGGCATCGATCTCGTTACCCCCCAACCCGGCGAACATCGCAACCAACTGATCTTCACTCAGCTTGGGATTGGTCAGCAGATCGGGAACCTTCGAGTGCGCGAGGAATGCGGCCCCGAAGCGCAGCGCCTCCGACCACGCCGCCAGCGTTTTGGCATCGCGCGCCGACATGAAGGCCGCCTTCGCATAAGGCCTGGCGATTGTGGCCGCCTCAGCCATTCGCGATCTCCAGCTCCAATTTGTCCAGCAGAGCGTCGTGCGTTTTCGGATCGATCTCGCGCTCCAACAGGTGCGACGCGCCCCGGATGGCGAGGCCGGCCACCTGCTTGCGCAGACCTTCGCGGGCCCTGGTGGTTTCGAGGGCGATCTCTTCGTGCGCCTGGGCCAGGATGCGCTGGCTCTCGGCGATGGCGGCGGCCTTGGCTTCCTCGACGATCTCGGCGGAACGCTTGCCGGCCTGGTCGACGATCTGCACGGCTTTGTCGCGTGCCTCGCGGATGATCTCCTGGGCCTTCACCTTGGCTTCGTCCAGATCCTTCTGCGCCTTGCTACCGGCCGCCAGACCTTCAGCGATCTTCTTGCGCCGCTCCTCGATTGCCGCCATCAAAGGCGGCCACAAGAAGCGCATGACCACCAAGACCACCGCGAAGAACGCGACGCCCTGAATGATTAGCGTTACTGCTATGTCCATTCGTCAAAGCTCCTAGCCGTCATGTGTGATCGCCTGTGCCGAACGAATCAGCTCTTACTTCAGACCGAGGCTGGCCGTGAAGGGATTCGAGAAGATCAGCAGCAGCGCGATCGCCACGCCGATGATCGGCACCGCGTCCAGCAATCCGGCGACGATGAACATCTTGGTCTGCAGCATCGGTGTCAGCTCGGGCTGCCGCGCCGACCCTTCGAGAAACTTGCCGCCCAACAGCGCAAAGCCGATGGCCGTGCCGAGTGCGCCGAGGCCGATCAGCAGGCCGACTGCGATCAGGGTGTAGCTCATGACTTGAGCGATCAAGGGTGCGTTCTCCATCTATATCTCCAAAGGTCTAATGGTCAGGTGGTTGTGGTAACTAGTGCTTCTCGGCAGCCATGCTGAGGTAAACGATGGTCAACATGCCGAAAATGAAGGCTTGCAGCGTGATGATCAGAATATGGAACAGTGTCCATACGATGTCGGCAAACAGCTGGACGAATCCCCAACCGTACGTCGACAGGTGGGCGAAGGAGGACTCGAGAGTCAGTCCCGCGATCAAGACGAAGATCAGCTCGCCGGCGTACATGTTGCCGAAAAGTCGCAGACTCAAGGACAGCGGACGCACGGCCTCCTCGATCAAGCGCAGCAGCAGATTGGGCGCCGCGGTCAGAATCTTTCCCACGACGCCGTGCGCGTGGAAGGGCGCCGTGAACCATTCGCCGAAGAATCCCACCACGCCCTTTTCGCTGATCCCGATGTACCAGATCAGCAGGAACACGGTGATCGACATGCCGAGCGTGGTGTTGATGTCGGCGGTCGCCACCACGCGCAGATGTTCCACGCCCAAGCCCTTGGCCGCCCACGGCAGGAAGTCGACGGGGATGAGGTCCATGAAATTCATGAGGAAGACGAGGGCGAAAATCGTGATGGCAAGCGGCGCGATCATCCGGCTCTTGCCGTGGAAGGTTTCCTTGACGGTCCCGTCCACCATCTCGACCAGAATTTCGAAAGCCGCCTGCAGCCTGCCAGGCACGCCGCTCGTGGCACGACGGGCCGCGATGCCGAACAGGACGATGAAAAACAGGCCCAGTCCGACGGTGAAGAAAACGCTGTCGCCGTGGAATGTCCAAAAAGCACCGTGCCCCTGATCCACCGTGAGGTGAGTCAAGTGGTGCTTGATGTATCCCGTTAGGCCTTCGGAGCCGCCCTCGGACGCTGCCATTCACTTATCCTCTTTTCATACCCATCAGGCCGGCCCAATGACCGAACTGCGCAACGACCAGCCCCGTCATCAGCGGCAGCGGCAGCACCTTGAAGCGTGCAAGCGCCGCCCAAACCGCGAGCACATACCAAAACCACTTCAACGACTCCGCCGCAAACAGCGCACGCCGCAAAATTGCGGCCGGCGCGATTCCAGGCGCAAACATGCGCCACCCAAACAACGCGCTTCCGGCCGCGACGATGAGTCCACCCGTCAATCCCGCGCGACCGGCCGCCGCGCCTTGGAGAAACCAGAACAGCGTCGCCACCACGGCCGCGCACCCCATCTGCAGGAGCACGACTCGCATCACGAGCCGCTTGCCCGGCCTGCCGATATCGGTCATCGCAATGGGGGCCGGCGCGTAACCGGCGGACGGCAGTCCCTCTCTAACGTGGCGTTGGCCCAAACGTTCATTGGCATTGCCGCTGCGTAAAAGCCGGCGCATTATAGTGATGCTTGCACGGAGTCACAAGCCAATGATCGGGATGGGATTTTTTACAGCCGGCTTTTTGACAAATTGTAGCTCAGCTGCGGGACATGGGTCGCGAATGACACATGGGGGTGCGGCATTCCCGTATGGCGCCGGCTAGTGAAGGTGCGCCAAGATCCCTTCGAGCTCATCCAGGGTATTGTAGGACACCACCAGCTTGCCCTTTCCGGAGGGTGTGTGCTGAAACTGCACCTTGGCGCCCAGCTTGTCGGCCAATTCCCTCTCCAACCTGTTGATATCGGGATCGACCGCAGGCGGCGCATGCTCGGCGGCGGGCGCGAGCAGACGGCGCACCAATGCCTCGGTGTCGCGGACCGACAGGCCCTTTTTGGCGACCAGGCTCGCAACTTCGATCTGCTGACGGCGAGTGGTCAGACCGAGAAGTGCGCGCGCATGGCCCATTTCAATGCTGCGTTGCTCCAAAAGCTGCTTGACCTCTTCCGCCAGTTCCATGAGGCGCAGTAGATTGCTGACGGCGGCTCGCGACCGGCCCACCGCCTCGGCGGCCGCCTGATGGGTCAGACCGAACTCCTCGGTCAGCCGCAACAGGGCGCGCGCCTCCTCCAAGGGGTTCAGGTTTTCGCGTTGAATGTTCTCGATGAGCGCCATTGAGACGGCGGCCTCGTCGGGCACGTCGCGAATTACCGCGGGAATATCGGGAAGCCCCGCCATTTGCGCCGCGCGCCAGCGGCGCTCTCCGGCGATGATTTCGTAGCGCTGCGATTCCCCGGGGTTACGATTCGGCAGCGGCCGCACCAGGATGGGCTGCACCAGGCCCTGCGACTTGATCGAATCGGCCAGTTCGCTCAGGGTCTCCGGGCGCATGTCCACGCGCGGCTGGTACTTGCCCCGCTGCAGCAAATCCAACGGAAGGTTTGCCAAACGGTCGCCGGCCACGGGAGGGGGCTCCGGCAGCGGGGCTCGGGCGCGCTGCGCAAGCAAAGGACTCAGCTCCGCAAGGCCACGACCCAGAGAAGGCTTTTTGCCGGACATAGTGAAGCTTCCCTGGAGCCTGTCTGAGTATTCTCGTCAGCCTGGAATTATACGGGCGCCGGCGGGAGGTCGTCGCGGCTAATCGTGTCCCCGGCAGGAGGTAACTCGTCGCGGCGAATCATTTCGCCCGCGAGCGCCAGATACGCGAGAGCGCCGCGCGATTCCTTGTCGTGAAACAGCGCGGGCTTGCCGAAGCTCGGGGCCTCGGCCAGCCTCACGTTGCGCGGAATCATGGTCCGGAACACCTTGTCCCCGAAATGCTCGATGAGCTGAGCCGATACTTCGTTCGACAGGTTATTGCGCGGATCGAACATGGTTCGCAGCAGTCCTTCGATTTGCAGTTCAGGGTTTATGGAGCTGCGAATCTGGTCGATGGTCTGGATCAACGCGCTCAAGCCCTCGAGCGCGTAGTACTCGCATTGCATGGGCACCATGACCGAATCGGCGGCCACCAGCGCGTTCAGCGTGAGCATGTTGAGGGACGGGGGGCAGTCGACCAATATCACGTCGAAGCTGTCGCGGATGGGCTTCAGGGCATTGCGCAGCTTGAATTCGCGTCCCGCGATCATGGTTAGCAGGCGCACCTCGGCGGCGGTCAGATCCTGATTGGCGGGCATCATCATGAAGCCGCCGTATTCCACGGGCACCAAGGCCTCCGTCGCCGCGCAGTCGCCCAGAAGCACGTCGCAGGACGTACGAGGCTGCGAGTGCTTGTCGATCCCGCATCCCATGGTGGCATTCCCCTGCGGATCCAAGTCGATCAACAGGACGCGGCGTTTGGTGGCGGTCAGGGACGCCGCGAGATTGACAACGGTGGTTGTCTTCCCGACCCCCCCTTTTTGATTGGCGACAGCGATGACCCGATTCATAGTTGCTCTCGATTGGGACCGGGCCACGTGGGCGGCGCCGCGCGAGGTCTGGCCGGCGAGAGTTCCACAAGATGCCGCTCGTCGTCCAGTCCGGGAAGCTTCAGTCGATGGATGGCCAGGACCCGGAAGGACTTGGGCAGCGCCGAAATCTCCTCATCCGGGCGTTTGCCCTTCATCGCCAACAGCCGCCCTTCCGGCGCGCATAAATGCCCCGCGTAGGCCACAAAATCGGCCAAGGATGACAGAGCGCGCGCCATCACGATATCGAAGAGCTCGAAGGGCCTATAGGTTTCGGCGCGCGCATGCACGACTTCCGCGTTGCTGCAGCCGATTCGCTCCACTGTTTGCGCGACGAACCGCGCTTTCTTGCCCGTGGCCTCGATCAGTGAGAAGCGCCGTTCCGGATTGATGATGGCGAGCGGGAGACCCGGGAACCCGGCCCCGGTTCCCACATCGGCCGCCCGCGCGCCTCGCAGGTAGGGCTGCAGGCTCAAGCTGTCGAGCACGTGCTTGCGCAGCATGCCGGGACGATCGCGAATCGCCGTCAGATTGAATTGGGCGTTGCCGGCCTGCAATTCGTCCACCAACCGCAACAGCGACTCGCAGCGCGACACGTCGAGGATCACGCCCATGTCGCCGGCGCCCGCGACCAGGAGCTGCGATTCCTCGTCGCGCGTCATGGGACCACTGATGGCGGAGCCCCCGGATCGCGCGGCGGTGCCTGTTCCGCATTGGGCGTGGCCGCGTTGGAGAGGGTGATGAGCAGCTCGGCCGTGCGCTCGCCGGGCACGACCGCGAGCTGTGCGCTGAAGGCGATGTCGCCGTCGCGGCCCTCGCAGGCATCCGCCGCCGCCGGCAGCGGCCTCGCATTTTTCAGCCACAGGGCGCAAGCCCGCCCGAATACCCCTGCCGCGTCGTCGGCCGCGATCCGTGCCGAGGCCTCGATTCGCTCCAGGCGGTCATGCTCGAAACACATCAAGTACTCATCCGGCGGGTTGCCGACGAACGTCGGCGGAGCGCCATCGACCGCATAACAGTCCCTGGATTCGATTTCGGCCGGCCCGTGCGACTCGTCATGGAAGAGCAGCACTTCGTGAAGGCGAATCGGACTGTCCTTGAGCAGGGTGCCGAAAGGTGCGGCCACGAGCGGGTGCCAATCGAAAGATGCATCCGCGACGGCGTCGTTCTGAGCCGGCGCCGGACGGCCGGTCTCCGGTGGATGGTCCTTCGGCGGCGGCGACGCGCACGCGGCGAGCAACAGGAGACCGGCGGCGGCTGCCGTTCTGCAGGCGGGGGCGCTCACGCCTTGCGTCTCGGCGGCATTTCAGGCGGGCGCCAGGCGATGTTCGAGTTCCTCGAGCTCCGCCGCCGCATCGGCATCCTGCTTGCGCACGTGCTCCTGTGCGCGGCGCAGCGCGGCGACGGCGGTATCTTTCAACAGCGCACAGGGCCGTCCATAGTGTGCGCGCCAGTCGGCGAGCAGCTCCGGCTCCATGGACTCGTAGTCCCGATCGTTGAGGATGGAGTCGAGTACCATGACGCAGACCGTGATCTGCTGCACCCGCGCGAACGACAATTCGGGGGATGATACGGCCTCGGCGAAACATCGCCGCAGGTAGGCGGGCGGATCCGAACTTGCGATGGCGTCGAGCTCGTCGCCTACGTCAAAGGAATTGAGAAGATGTTCGAAGCCTGTCATCGGCCGGATTATCCTCGCGGTGGGAGAACATAGGAACAATGACGCGAATTAATTTGTGGTTGTCGATTTTGCCGCTCGTGCTCTTGACCTTCGCCGCATCGGGCGCTTCCCGCGTTGAGCGCGGCAATCTGATTTTCGACAACGTTCCGGACGCTCCCGCCGACCTCACGGACGCGCTGGACGGCTACCTGTCGGCGCGCCAGGCCACGCCGCTGGGCTGGTCGCCGAAGGGGCAGCTGCTGATCTCCACGCGCTTCGGTGACGTGGATCAGCTGCATATGGTGGAACACGCCGCGGGCGAGCGGCGGCAGTTGACGTTCCTGCACGAGCCGATCACGGAGGCGGAGTTTTCGCCCGACCCGGCCCGTACGGGCTTCTTCTTTTTGAAGGATGTGGGCGGCAATGAAAACGCGCAGCTTTATTATCAGCGGCTGGGCGAACCCCAGTCCAAGCTTCTTACCGACGGAAAATCGCTGAACGGCGCCGCCCTGTGGTCGAACTCCGGCCGTGAAATCGCATTTTTCAGCAACGCGCGCGACGGCGTGAACCACGACATCGACATCGTCGAGCCGGCGGCCGGAACTCTCCCGCACCTGGCGGTCACCGGCGACAACGCCGCCTGGTATCCGCTCGATTGGTCGCCCGACGATCGCAAGCTGCTCGTCCTCAAGTATGTTTCGATCGGTGAAGCTTACTTGTACGTCGTCGACCTCTCCTCCGGCCAGAAGCGTGAAGTCGATCCGGCTACGGGCAAGGTGGGGATCGCCGGGGCGAAATTTTCCCGTGACGGGCAGGGCGTCTACCTGATTTCGGACCGCGACTCCGAGTTCAAGAAACTGCGCTATGTCAATCTCTTCACGGCGGAGAAAACCGTGCTCTCCGACCACATTCCCTGGGACATCGAGGAATTGGCGATCTCGCGCGACGGCCACTACCTTGCATACGTCAGCGATGAAGCCGGGACGTCCAAGCTCAATATCGTCGACCTGCGCACGCACCAGGAGCTCACGCCGCCCCGCTTGCCGGCATCCGGAATCATCGACCACGTCAATTTCGATGCCGAGGGTAAGCGGCTGGCGTTTGGGTTCGAGTCCGCCGCATTGCCGCGCGACGCTTACGTGCTCGATCTCGCGAACAATCGACTGGAGGCGTGGACGCATAGCGAAGCGGGCGCCGTGGACACGGCCAAATTCGTGAGCCCTCGCTTGACCCAGTTTCCCACGTTCGACCGGCAGGAAGGCCGCTTTCGCCAGGAACCCGTGTACGTGTACGAACCGGCCAGTCCCGGTCCGCACCCCGTGCTCCTCGTGCTGCACGGGGGTCCGGAATCGCAGTTCCGTCCGGGTTTCGATCCGTGGATACAGTACGTGGTGAACGAGTTGGGCTTCGCGGTGGTGGCGCCCAACCTGCGCGGCTCTTCCGGATATGGAAAGACCTATCTAGCCTTGGACAACGGCATGCTGCGCGACGACGTGGTCAAGGACTTGGGCGCCATCATCGTATGGGTGAGCTCGCAAAGCACCTTCGATCGGAAGCACGTGGCGGTTGCGGGAGGTTCCTACGGCGGGTTTCTCGCGCTCGCCGCGCTGGCGAACTACGGCGACCGTCTGATCGGCGGCGTTGATCTGGCCGGCATTGCGGACTTCATCAGTTTTCTCACCAACACGGCGCCGTATCGCCAGAGTCTGCGGCGTGCGGAATACGGCGATGAGCGCGATCCGGACATGCGCGCGTACCTGCGCCGAATTTCGCCTTTGACCAATGCCGACCGGATTTCCAAGCCGCTGCTCGTCGTGCACGGCAAGAACGATCCGCGCGTGCCGGTGAGCGAGGCGGAACAGATCGTGGCCAGGCTACGCAGCCGCGGCGGCGAAGTCTGGTATCTGCAGGCCAAGGATGAAGGTCACGGCTTCCGCAAGAAGCAGAACCGGGACGCCTATTACAGAACGTTCGCGCAGTTCATCAAGTCGCTGCACTAGACCGGCCCCCGTGCGAACTGCGACTGCGCGCCGGTGCCGTGCCGCGCGTCGAGGGCGCGGGTGGACGTCAATTGCTCGTGGTCTTTGCGGTCGCCAGTGGCGATGGCTGACGGGCGAAATACGCGGCGACGATTTTGATGTCCTCATCGCTCTTCAGAAGTCGCGCCATGCCATCCATCACCACGTTCTTGCGGCGGCCGTTGCGGTATGTCGTCAACGCCTGTTCGAGGTAATCCACATGCTGTCCGGCGAGCACCGGAGGTTTGGGAGTCATCGGCGCATCGACGCCCAGACCGTTCTCACCGTGACAGGCGGCGCACGGCGCCACTTGCGGCGGCACCGACCCGACGATCTTGGTGCTGGGCTTTACCGGCTCGGCGCCCTGCAGATAGGCCGCAATGTCCTGCATGTCCACGTCAGACAGTGAGGAGGCCTGTGCATGCATGGTCGCGTGCGGACGCTCGCCCGACTTATATTCCTGCAACGCGGAAATGATGTATCCCGAATTCTGATGCCGCAATCTGGGGACGCTATAGTCCGGATAGGCGTTTTTATAGTCGTCGATCCCATGGCAACCGACGCAGGTGTAGAACTTCTTTTCGCCGACCACGGGATCGCCCGCCGCTCCGTCGCCGGCGGCGTGTGCCGACACGGCGCAAATCAAACTCAGCGCCGTCATGCCCGCCAGCAACGCCAGACCGTTCAATCGAGAAAGCATCTACATCTCCGAGTTCAAGGGCACGATTTAGGGAGTTGATGTTAAAGAGTGGACCGCCAAATTGCCACCCGCAACGGCGAAGGCCGGCTGAATATCCGCTATTTGGCCGCCGCGGGACCTTTCGCGAGATTCTTGCTGTAGACCACGTTCATGGCGTTGTCCCGCCAGCCATGGACTTGCGCGTTCACGAGATGCTTGGACACGTAGAAGTAGAGCGGTATGAGCGGTTGATCTGCCAGCATCAGCGCTTCCGCGCGTTGCAACAGGTCCCGCCGCTCGGCGGGATCGCCGTCGTCCGCGGCGCGTTCCAGAAGAGCATCGTATTCAGGATTGGCATAGTGCGGCAGGTTGATCCCGAATCCGCTCTGCAGGACCTGGAGAAACCCGTACGCATCATCGAAGTCGCCCAGCCAGCTGGCGCGGAACACACTGGCGTCGCCGCCGTCGATGTCTTGCAGCAGCACTTTGAATTCTTCCGCGCGCAGCCGCGTGTCTAGCCCTAGGGACTCTTTCCACATCTGTGCCAAAGCCACGGCGATGCGGCTGTGCAGCTCTCCGCTGTTGTAACGCAACTCGATGACCGGCGGGTAGGCGGCATGCAGCAACAACTGTTTCGCCCGGCGAATGCGCTCCGGCATCGGCCATGCAGCATATTCAGGCACCGGCGGAGAATAGCCGTGCACCTGCGGCGGCACGAATGTATAGGCCGGGGCCTCGCCCGCGCCGGTGACGGACTGCACCAGCCGCTCGCGGTCGATCACCAAGCTGAGCGCCTGACGCAGTTCACGCGATTTGTCGAACGGGGGTTTGCGGAGATTGAGCCCCAGATAGTAGACAGCGAGCTGCGGCGCGACATGCAGCGCACGCCCTAGATGCGATTTGATCCAAGGGACTTGCGCTGCGGGAATCGTCGAAGTCACGTCGACCTGACCCGTGCGAAAGGCCTTGAGCTCCGTGTCCGCGTCGGTGAACGAGTAGTACTCGACTTCATCCATGTGGGTGGCGGGGTCGTTCCAGTACCTGACATTGCGCACCGCCACCAGATGCGAGCCGAAATCCCAGCGCGTCAAGACGAAGGCGCCGTTCGACACCATCACGCCGGGTTTCGCGAAGGCCCGGCCGTGCGCCGCCAAGGAGCCGCGATGGATCGGAAAAGTCGCGGGGTGCGCGAGCAGGCTGAGGAAATAGGGAGTAGGGCGTGCAAGTTCCACCACCAACGTGTCCGGCTGGTCGGCATGGACACCCAAGGTGTCGGGAGGCGCGCTGCCGGCCGTGATCTCGGCCGCGCCGCGCACGGGCCCGAGGATGCCGGCGTATTGGGCGCCGGTGTGCGGATCCACCAGCCGCCGCCACGCGGCCGCGAAGTCGTCGGCGACCAGGGCGTCGCCATTCGACCAACGCGCATTGGTGCGCAGATGAAAGCGGTAGATTTTGCCGTCGGATGACACCTCGCAGTGATCGGCGGCGGCCAACACCGGCGTGCCGTCGGCGCCGATGTCAGTCAGCCCTTCGTAGAGGTCGCGCAATATGGTCAGCGCCGCTTCGGATCGCGCCCGATGGACATCGAGGCTTTCGGGCTCAGCGCCATTGCCGCGCCGGAAGATCACCCGAACCGGCACTGTACGTGCGTTGGGGCCGGCGCCCGTCTCGTGAGCATGCCGCGCCGCCCGCCACGTCGCGGCTGCCGCCAATAGGATGAGCGTGAGCAGGGCACAGAAACGCCAGGTGGAGACGCCGCGCCCCGTCGAGTGGCGGGCGCGCCGCGTCACGCGGCGTGGTGGCGCTTTTTGAGATGCACCAAGAGCAAGGAAACGGCGGCCGGGGTGAGCCCGGGGATGCGCGCCGCTTGCCCCAGCGTCGCCGGCCGGACTTCCCTCAAGCGTTGCCGCGCCTCGTTGGACAAGCCCCCGACATCCGCGTAATCGATGTCGAGCGGCAGCCGCAACTCTTCATTGTGCTGCTGCCGATCGATTTCATCGGTCTGCCGTTTGAGATACCCCGAGTATTTCGCCTGCACCTCCACCTGCAACGATACTTGCTCCACGAGGCGATCATCGCTTCGCCACATTTCGCCAGGCTCGCCGGCCGGGGCCGCGACACCCCGTAAATCATCATAGGCGACGCCGGGGCGACGCAGCAGTTCGATGGCGTGCGCCTCGCGAAGCAGCGGCTGACCCAGCTTGGAGAGGAGGCCGGCATCCACCCCAGCCGGATGTACGACGACCGTGCAGAGCCGCGCGAACTCCTCTTTCACCGCATCCCGTTTGCGCTCGAAGAAATCCCAGCGCTGTTCGTCGATGAGCCCAAGCTCCCGGCCCTGGGCCGTCAAGCGCAGGTCCGCGTTGTCCTCGCGCAGCGACAAACGATACTCGGCGCGGCTGGTGAACATGCGGTACGGCTCGGGCGCACCGCGGGTGATGAGGTCATCCACCAGCACGCCGATGTAAGCCTCGCTGCGCTTCGGGCACCAGGCTTCGCGGCCTCCGGCATGGAGTGCGGCGTTGGCGCCGGCAAGCAGCCCCTGCGCAGCGGCCTCTTCATAACCGGTGGTGCCGTTGATCTGACCGGCGAAGAACAAGCCGGAGATGAATTTGCTCTCCAGACTGTATTTCAGATCGCGTGGATCAAAGAAATCGTATTCGATGGCATAGCCCGGCCGCGTGATGTGCGCGCGTTCGAATCCCTTGATCGATCTTACGAATTCGTGCTGGACGTCGAACGGCAGGCTGGTGGATATCCCGTTCGGGTAGATCTCGTGAGTATCGAGACCCTCGGGCTCGATGAAAATCTGATGCGACAACCGGTCCGCGAAGCGCACCACCTTATCTTCCACCGACGGGCAATAGCGCGGTCCCACACCCTCGATCAAACCCGTGAACATGGGCGAGCGCCCGCTGGCAGCGCGAATGATGTCATGGGTGCGTTCGTTGGTGGCCGTGATGTGGCAGGGCACCTGGCGCGGATGCGTGATTCTCCTGCCCAAAAAAGAAAACACCGGCCGCGGTTCGTCGCTGTGCTGTTCCTTCAGGTCGGAGTAATCGATGCTGCGGCCGTCGATGCGCGGCGGCGTCCCCGTCTTCAGGCGCCCCACGCGTAACGGCAGCTCGCGCAGCCGCGCCGCCAATCTCATCGACGGCGGGTCGCCCGCCCGGCCGCCGGCATGACTTTCCAATCCCACATGGATTTTGCCGCCCAGAAAGGTGCCCACGGTCAGCACGACGGCCGGGGCGCGAAACTCGATCCCGCTTTGCGTGACCACGCCCGCAATGCGCTCACCGGACATGAGAAGATCAGACGCCTCCTGCTGAAACAGCGCCAAATTCGGCTGAGTTTCCAGCAGTCGGCGGATGCTCCGCTTGTACAGCTGCCGATCGGCTTGAGCGCGGGTGGCCCGCACCGCGGGCCCCTTGCTTGCGTTCAGCGTGCGAAATTGAATCCCTGCCTGATCGGCGGCCACCGCCATCGCACCCCCGAGGGCGTCGATTTCCTTGACGAGGTGGCCCTTGCCGATGCCGCCGATGGCCGGGTTGCAGCTCATCTGCCCCAGCGTCTCGATGTTGTGCGTGAGCAGCAGCGTCTTCCTGCCCATACGCGCGGCGGCGAGCGCGGCCTCGGTGCCCGCGTGGCCACCGCCGATCACGATTACGTCGAATAGCTCGCTGAAACGCATCAGGCTGAATCCACAGGCTTTTTCCGGGAGGCGTACTTTAAACGGGGTGCCGGCAAAGCACCAGTTTTAGGTTCACGCGCGGGTGGTTATTTCGCGGGGACCTATGCCGCGGGAACCTATGCCGCGGTCTGCAATCCTAATCGCTATGCACTCTATGGCGCGGCTTGCAGCGTGTGCCCTGGCTCTGGCGACCTTCATGTTTGCCGCGGCCGGTGTCCGCGCGGCCGGCGGCGAGCCGCAGATCGGCCAGCCGGCCCCCGAGTTCGCACTCAATGACAGTAAGGGCACCAGCCGGCATTTGAGCGAATTCCGCGGCAAACCCGTGGTCTTGGAGTGGACCAACGCGGATTGTCCGTATACCCGCAAGCACTACACCAGCGGCAATATGCAAGGCGCTCAAACCCTGGCGCAGAAAAATGGCGTGATCTGGCTGAGCGTGATTTCCTCGGCGCCCGGCAAGCAGGGGTACGTCAACGGTCCGGCGGCTGACGCCTTGACCGAGGCGCGCGGCGCGGCGCCCACCGCGGTGCTGCTCGATCCGGCGGGCACGGTCGGACGCCTGTACCGCGCACGGACCACACCGCACATGTTTGTCATCGACAAGGACGGCAATCTGCAATACATGGGCGGCATCGACAGCATCGCCACCGCGGACGTGAGCGACATCCCCAAAGCGGAACCCTATCTCAAAGAAGCGATGCTCGCGGTGGTGCAGAGCAAGCCCGTTGCGCACGCGGTGACCAAACCCTACGGCTGCAGCGTCAAGTATTAATTCGGTGCTTCGCGCCGGATCACTCGACGGTCACGGGGATGCCTGCGAATTGGTTGCGCCACAACCGAGGTCCCGTCTCGTGCACGGATTCACCGTCGGAAGTCACGGCGACCGTCACCGGCATGTCGCGCACCTCGAATTCATAGACGGCTTCCATGCCGAGTTCCGGAAAGGCGACGACTCGGCTGGCGCGAATGGCGTTGGACACCAGGAACGCGGCGCCGCCCACGGCAATCAAATAAGCCGAGCGGTGCTTGGCGATGGACGCCACGGTTTCGGGTCCGCGCTCGGCCTTGCCCACCATGGCAAGCAGTCCGGATTTGCCCAGCATGGTCTCGGTGAATCGATCCATGCGGTTCGAAGTGGTGGGACCCGCGGGACCCACCACCTCCGTGCCGACGGGATCCACCGGACCCACGTAATAGATCAACCGCCCCGTAAAATCGAGGCCATCGGGCAACGGCTTGCCGGCTTCCAGCAGGGCGCAGATCCGCTTGTGGGCGGCGTCCCGGCCGGTCAACAGCTTGCCGGACAACAGCAACCGCTCCCCCGGCGTCCAGCCTTGGACTTCTGTCCGCGTCAACCCGTCCAGCGATACTCGCCGAGCGCTCGCGTCCGCCGTCCATCGTACTTTCGGCCATAGATTCAGATCGGGCGGCTCGAGCACGGCCGGACCCGATCCGTCCAGCGTGAAGTGGATGTGGCGCGTGGCGGCACAGTTCGGGATCACCGCAACCGGCAGCGAGGCCGCGTGCGTCGGATAGTCGAGCACCTTGACGTCGAGCACGGTGGTCAACCCTCCGAGCCCCTGCGCGCCGATGCCCAGCGCGTTCACCCGCTGGTAGATTTCCAGGCGCAATTCCTCGAGCTGGGATTTCGCGCCGCGCGCGATGAGTTCCCCGATGTCGATGGGGTCCATCAGCGACTTCTTCGCCAGCAACATGGCCTTCTCGGCGCTTCCGCCGATGCCCACCCCGAGCATGCCGGGGGGACACCAACCCGCGCCCATCTCCGGCACCATCTCCAACACCCAGTCAGCCACCGAATCCGACGGATTCAGCATCGCGAACATCGATTTGTTCTCGGAGCCGCCGCCCTTCGCGGCCACCGTGATCTCGAGCGCATCGCCCGGCGCGAACTCGGTGTGGATCACCGCCGGCGTGTTGTCGCGGGTATTGCCGCGCTTGAATGCCGGATCGGCCACGATGGACGCGCGCAGCTTGTTGTCGGGGTTCAGGTACGCACGCCGCACGCCTTCGTTGATCATGGATTCGAGATCGCGCTTCGCGTCCCAGGTGACGCCCATGCCGACTTTGACGAAGACCACCACGATGCCGGTGTCCTGGCAGATGGGACGGTGCCCTTCCGCACACATGCGTGAATTGGTCAGAATCTGGGCAATCGCATCGCGCGCCGACGGACTTTTTTCCACGTCGTACGCGCGGCCCATGGCCTGGATGAAATCCGGCGTGTGATAGTAGGAGATGTACTGCAGCGCATCGGCAACGCTTGCAATGACATCTTCTTCGCGAATCACCGACATGAGGCACCTTGGATGGGC
Source organism: Gammaproteobacteria bacterium (assembly GCA_034667965.1). Lineage (GTDB taxonomy): Bacteria > Pseudomonadota > Gammaproteobacteria > Steroidobacterales > Steroidobacteraceae > Bog-1198. The sequence continues at coordinate 12,100 of JAXDQI010000154.1, read as the reverse complement.
AGCGAATCCCTTACACTACACGAAGAATCGGAGTTCATTGAATGCGGATTGTGTGGACGGCGCTTCTCTGGGGTGCCCTGAGTTGGAGCGGCCGCGTGCCGGCCGCCGGCGGCGGCTTGCTCTCGCCGGGTAACCCGCCCTTGCCCGGCATCCCGCCCTCGCCGGCGCTTTCGCCCATGCAAGAATGCCGCCTCGAACATCCGCTGCGCATCGCGTCCGTGGCCGCCCGCTGCGGCATTCTCAAGGTGGCGGAAGACCCCGCGCACGCCGACGGCGCAACCATCGATCTGCGTATCGCCGTCGTGTCCGCGCTGAATCGACGCGCTGCGGCGGCGCCGCTGTTTTTACTGGCTGGAGGTCCGGGACAAGCGGCCACGGACCTGTACGCCAGCTATGCCGGCGCATTTGCACGCGTGAATCGCAATCACGACATCGTGCTCGTCGACCAACGCGGCACGGGACGCTCGGCGCCGCTGTCGTGCGCCTACCCCGACGATTGGCTGAGCGCCCCGGACGAGATGCAGCGGCTGCGTCAGGCAACGCGCGCCTGCCTCGAGAAATTTGGGCCACGCGTGCGCTTTTACACCACCAGCGTAGCCGTCGCCGATCTCGACAAAGTCCGTTCCGCGCTGGGCTATGGAAGTATCGATCTGTACGGTTCATCGTACGGTACGCGTGTGGCGGAGCTCTATATGCGGCGTTATCCGCTGTCGACGCACGCGGTGATTCTGGATGGCGTGACCTATCCGGAGCAGGCCATCGGACCGGACACGCCATCCGACGGCGAACGCGCCCTGAATCTCATCGTGACACGCTGCGAGCGAGCGCCCGACTGCGCGGCGGCCTACCCCGCCTTGCGTCGGGACCTCGACGGATTGCGGCGCCGCTTCGGACCCGAAAAGGAGGCCCTCACCGTCAGCGATCCCAGCAGCGGCCAACCGCTGCAGATCGAGTTCAATCGCGGGATGTTGAATGCGGCCTTGCGCTTTCTGTCGTACAACGCCACCGAAGCCTCCCTGTTGCCCACCCTGCTGCATCAGGGCGCCGCCGGGAACCTCACGCCGCTCGCGACGCAGGTGATCATGCTGGCCCGCCAGATCGGCGATCAACTGGCGAGCGGCATGCAGAACAGCGTCATCTGCAGTGAAGACGAGCCGTTGTTCGCCGCCTCGACCGTGGATCGGCAACGCATCGCGCAGACCTATCAGGGTTCGGACCAGTTGGACGCGCTGGCGCAGATTTGCACGCTCTGGCCACGGGGGCCCGTGGATCCGGAGCTGCACAGTGCGTTGCGCAGCGACATACCCACGCTTCTGTTGTCGGGCGAAGCGGATCCGGTGACGCCGCCGGATGACGCCGCACGCGCCGCCCGGGGTCTCACGCACCACCTCAACCTCGTGCTGCCCGGCGAGGGGCACGGGCAGCTCGCGACGAGCTGCGTGCCGAAGCTGATGGCGGACTTCCTGGACGATGCGATGCCTGAGACATTGGACGCCGGCTGTCTCGGTAGCCATCGGCCGGCGCCGTTCTTCGTGAGTTTCACGGGGCCCGCGCCGTGATCGAAGCAGCCGGGCTTTCCAAGCGATTCGGTACGGTCGATGCCGTACGCGATGTGTCCTTTGTTGCGCGCGACGGCGAAATTACCGGATTGCTGGGACCCAACGGGGCCGGCAAATCGACCTGCCTGCGCATGATGTACGGCGTGCTGGCGCCCATCGGAGGATGCGCCCGCATCGACGGACTCGATGTCCGAGGCGAGACCTCGGCTGCGCGCGCGCACCTCGGTGTTCTGCCGCACGCGGCTGGTCTGTATAACAATCTGACCGCGCGCGAGAACATCGAATATTTCGGCTCGCTGCACGGCATGGGGCGTGATCGGTTGGACCGGCGCACCGCCGAACTCGCGCGCACCTTGGGGATGGAGAATTTCATAGACCGACGCGTCAAGGGTTTCTCGCAAGGTCAGCGCATCAAGGTGGCGCTGGCGCGGGCGCTGGTGCATGACCCGGGAAATCTCATCCTCGATGAACCCACGAACGGGCTCGACGTGATGGCCATTCGCAGCTTCCGCGAAATGCTGCAGGCCTTGAAGGCCGAGGGTCGCTGCATCCTGTTTTCCTCGCACGTCATGCAGGAGGTGGCCGCATTGTGCGACCGGGTGGTCATCATCGGGCACGGCCGCGTTCTGGCGGACGGCACCCCGCAGGCCCTGCGCGAACTGAGCGGTGCGCAAACATTGGAAGAAGCGTTTCTGCACGTACTCGGCGGCACCGAGGGCGTCGCCTGATGGCCGCCTTGTTTACGGTGTTCGCCAAGGAGTTCCTGGAAAACCTGCGGGATCGCCGCACGTTGCTGTCCGCGCTTTTGTTCGGGCCGCTGTTCGGACCGATATTGTTCGGAGCGATGGTGTCGAGGATGCTCAATCAGAGCGTGGTCGAGTCGGATGAGCCGCTGCGCCTCACGGTTTCGGGCCGCGAGCACGCTCCCGGACTCATTGCATACCTCGAATCACGGCGTGTGCAGCTCAAATTCGAGCCCCTCTCCGAGCACGCGGCGCGCGACGCGGTGCGCGGCGGCGCGGCGCAGGTGATTCTGATCGTGCCGGAGGAGTACGGGCCCAGGTTCACAGCCGCGCTCCCCGCACCCGTCCTGCTGGTGTCCGACAGCGCGGACTCGCAAACCAGAAAGAGCGCGGACCGCGCGCGTCTTCTACTGGCGACCTACGGCAGCGGCATTGCGCAACTTCGCCTGCAGGTTCGGGGAGTGAGTCCGCTTCTGGCCATGCCGGTGGCGGTCAACGACATCGACGTCGCGACGCCGACCGGGCGTGCCGTGGTGGTCCTCGGATTCATGACGTACTTCGTCTTGTTTGCCGTCTTGATGGGCGGGTTGTATCTCGCCATCGACTCGACCGCCGGCGAGCGCGAGCGCGGATCGCTGGAAGCTCTGCTCAGCCTGCCGGTGGCCCGCGGTAGTCTGGTCGGCGGCAAGATTCTGGCCACGTGCTCCTACATGTGCGCGTCGCTCGCCATCAGCCTCACGGCATTCGTCTTCGTCTTTCGCTTCGTCAACCTCGAGCGGCTCGGCATGAGCGCGAATCTTGGGGTGGGCACCGCCTTGAAGTTCTTCGCCATCTGCCTGCCGTTCGTGCCGCTGGGGGCCGCCCTGATGACCTTCGTCGCCTCGTTCACCCGCAGTTACCGCGAAGCGCAGACCTACCTCACCACGGTATTGCTGGTGCCCACGTTGCCCATTGCGTTCGCGAGCATTTATTCACTGAAAACAAAGAGTTCGTTGATGTTCATTCCCTCCTTGAGCCAGCACTTGTTGATGACCAGCGTGCTCAAGGACGAACCCATCCCGATGTTCGACGTGCTGGCATCGGCCGGATCGTCCTTGGCTCTGGCGCTCGTCTTGATCCTGGTGACCGCCCGGCATTGGCGGCGTGAAACCATGCTGGGTTAGGCCGACACGTTCATGCGTATATCGCCTACTGACAAAATGCAGGGTTCTCGGTATGGCACATTCTTAATCTTCCGAGTATAAAGCGTGACGTAGGTCACATCTTGTTGATTCGGGGGCTGGCATGACTAACTCGGCGCAAAAGCGCACCAACATCCTTGGTTTCTTGAGCACATTGGTCCTGTCCTCGGCCATCATGCTTTGGATGTTGTGGCACTTCCCGGTCGGCACCGGCATAGCGACCGTCCTCGTGCTGTCCGTTTTCGCCGTGTCCGCGCGGCTCGCCCGATTGATCGAAGGCGATGGATTGTCCGACCTGGAACGCGGCAACCAAGGCGCTTAGCGCTACTTCCCGATACAAAAACTGCCGAAGATCTCGCCGAGCAGATCCTCGCTGCTCACATCACCGGTGATTTCACTCAGGTTGCGCTGCGCCAGCCGGAGATCTTCAGCGAACAATTCGATGGCGTGGACCTGGCGCAACGTCTCGGCTGCGTTCTGAACCAATTCTCTGGCGCGGCGCAGTGCGTCGAGGTGACGGCGGCGGGCCGACAGCGCGCCGGAATCGGCGTCTCGATAGCCGGCGCTCGCCTTCAAATGAACTCGCAGCAGCTCGATGCCGGCTCCCGTTTGCGCGCTCAAAAAAACGCGCGTCAAGCCTCCGTTCGACTCCAGGCGCGGCGCAGCGCCGAGAAGATCGATCTTGTTCATGACGAACACCACCGGGACCGCCGGCGGCAATTGTTCGAGTTCCGCCACGGGCGGCGGGTCGCCCAGGCTCGCATCCCACACATACAGCACGCGATCGGCACGCTGCATTTCCAGCTTGGCGCGGCGGATTCCTTCTTGCTCGACCACATCGGCGGCCATCCGAAGACCCGCGGTATCGATGAGGTTGACCGGCAGGCCGTCAAGGTGCACGTGTTGCCGCAGCACGTCCCGGGTCGTGCCGGGCAAGTTCGTGACGATGGCGACGTCGTCCCCCACCAGCCGATTGAGCAGTGTGGATTTCCCGGCGTTGGGCGCACCGGCGATGACCACGTTCAGTCCCTCGCGCAGCAGCGCTCCCTGGCGCGCCGCCGCCGTGATCGAATCGAATCCCGCAAACACCCGCGACAAGCGATCTTGCAACGCAGAACCTTCGAGGAAGTCGATCTCCTCATCGGGAAAATCGATGGCCGCTTCCACGTACACGCGCAACTCCGTGAGTTGCGACTGAAGCTCGCGGATGCGCGCGGAGAATTCGCCCCGCATCGAACGCACCGCCGCGCGCGCGGCGGCCGTGGTGCCGGCATCGATCAGATCGGCGACCGCTTCTGCCTGGGCCAGATCCATCTTGCCGTTCAAGAACGCGCGCTCGCTGAACTCCCCGGGACGAGCCATCCTGACTCCCATCCCCAGCACGCGATGCAGCAACCTGTCGACGATGAACGCGCCGCCGTGACCCTGCAATTCCAGGACATGTTCGCCGGTGAACGACGCGGGCGCTGGAAAATACAGGGCCAGCCCCTCGTCCAACGCGTTTCCGTCCACATCGTGGAAACGCCGCAGTTGCGCCACCCGCGGAATCGGCAAGGAGCCGAGCAGGGCAATCGCGATGCGCGGCACGTCCGCGCCTGAAATTCGAATCACGCCCACCGCGCCGCGGCCGGCGGGGCTGGCGATGGCGACGATGGTATCGGACGGCGTCACGAGTTCTCGCCTCGCCAGGAGCCTGACGATCCCTAGGACCGCTGCTTGTTGGCCTCGGCCTGGACCACTTGGTTCACCCGCCACTGCTGGACGATGGACAGAACGGTGTTGGTCAACCAGTACAGCACCAAGCCGGATGGGAACCACGCCATCATACCGGTCATCACCAGCGGCATGAACTGCATGATCTTGGCTTGCATCGGATCGGGCGGCGCAGGGTTCAATTTGAACTGCGCAAACATCGCGCCGCCCATGAACAACGGCAGCACGAAGAACGGATCCCGCGAGGACAGATCGTTGATCCACAGCATGAAGGGCGCCTGGCGCATCTCGACACTCTCGAGGAGCACCCAATAGAATGAGATGAAGAACGGGATCTGGACCACCATGGGCAGGCAGCCCGCCAAAGGGTTGATCTTTTCCTTCTTGTACAACTCCATCATCGCGCGACCGAGTTTCTCCCGGTCATCCTTGTACGATTCTTGAATCTGTTTCATGCGCGGCGCGATGGCGCGCATCTTGGCCATGGAACGGCCGCTCGCCTGGCTCAATGGATAGAACAGCAGCTTGATGAGCGCGGTGACGATGATGATGGCCCAGCCCCAATTGCCGACCAGCCCGTGGACCCATTTGAGCGTGACGAACAAGGGATGGGCCAGAACGGTGAGCAGACCGTAATCGGCGGTCAGATCCAATCGTGGACCGGCCGAGGCCAATTGCGCCTGCAGCTTCGGACCTATGAACAGTGTCTCCTGCATCCGGACCTTGCCGCCGGCCGGGATCGCGATCATCGGTCCGGTCGCGCTCAAGAGATATTGCTGACCCTGCACTTGCAGTTTCAGTTTGGTGGGCTGACCCGCTTCGGGAACGATTGCCGAGACGAAATGATGCTGCAGCGACGCGACCCAGCCGTTGGTGACGGTCTCCGAGAATTTGCCGTCGGCCTCGTTCTCGACTTTCAAGTCGCGCGCCTTCGTGCCGTCGTAGACCGCGGGTCCCTTGAAGGAGTATGTCTCGACGTCGAAGTAAGAGCGGGACGCATGCACCCAATGGCGCAAGAACTGTGAGTAGGCTGCCACGCCGCGGGCGGCACCACCGTCATTCTGCACGTCATAGACGAGAGCGATGGCATACGAGCCGCGCTTGAACACAAAGGTCTTGGTGACGGTGAGCCCATGGCCATCGGTCCACTTCAAGGGGACGCGAATCTCCTCGGCACCGGCCGGCAGCGCGTAGCTGCTTTCCGAGGACGTCCACGTCGCCAAATGAGTGGGTGCGGCCTCTCCCGCCGCACCGGTGAGGCCAGTCTGGAGAAGATACAAATCGTCGCCGTCACGGTTCAACAAGCGGACCGGAATATTCGGAGTGTCCTTGTGCAACGGATATTGCAACAGGTCGGCTCGTTCGAGTTCGCCTCCTTTCAAGCTCACCACTATATCGAGGACGTCGGTCACGACGTGCACCGGGGGCCCGGGCGGCTGTTCGCCTCCGGCGACCCGCGATTCGACATCACCCGGCGGCGTCGGCGTCGGCGCACCACCCAACGGTGCGGCGGCGGGCTCCTCGCGAGCGGCGGCCGGCGCCGCGGCCGAGGGTGCCGTAGCCTGCGGCACCGAGTCGCCCAGCTTGCCCGCCGGGGCGTTGCCGCCGACGGTGGTTGTCGACGTGCCGCTTGCCGGAGACGCGGGATAGTCTTGCATCCACGCTTCGTAGTTAAGGAACAGGATCGCGGCGAGCGCGGCCCACAACATGACGCGAATGTTAGGCATTGATCAATCTCTCTAGGCGCTACGCGCCAACCTTCTCAACTGCTTTTTTTCCGGCACAGGGTCATATCCACCCTCTGCAAACGGGTGACAGCGCAGAATACGGCGAAGGCCGAGCCAGGTTCCGGGCAACACGCCGTAACGTTCGATCGCCGTATGGGCATAGCAGGAGCAGCTCGGATAGAAACGACAGCGCGGTCCCAGCATGGGGCTCAGAACGAGCTGGTAGGCGCGAATGATCCACATCAAGAGTTGGCGCATAGGTCTACCATCGCTGCGTGATGTTCTTCCAATGTTTCTCAAGGCTGATTCGCAGATCTTTCGGCTGCGCCACGCGCGCCGCGTCGCGTGCCGACACCGTGACGTCGACCGAGGGCAATTCGTGCTGGTTCAAACGAAAGGATTCTCGCGCCAGGCGCTTGATACGGTTGCGGGCCACGGCGGTGCCGAACGTACGCGTCGCTATCGCCAGACCCAATCGCGCATGACTTTCATGATTGGCGAGCACGGACACACTGAAGTACACGTCGGTCAACCTGCTGCCGCGCTGCCGAACCGTGCGAAATTCAGCCGGCTGATGCAGTCGCTTGCGCGGCTCGAACGTCAGCCTGTTTGTCAACTTGGTGTCGCTAGAAGCCCTTACGCAAGCCTCTAGGGGCAGAGGCGCTTGCGGCCCTTCGCGCGGCGGCGAGCCAGCAAACGACGGCCGCTTTTGGTGGCCATGCGCGCCCTGAAACCATGGGTCCGGGCACGGTGCAAATTACTGGGGTTAAAAGTACGTTTCATAGCGCAACTTCAGGAAACTTAAGGAGCAAATCAACGGGCAAATCAAAGAACCGCAAGATTTGCGAAAGGCGGCAAGGGTACTGAGCAAGCATGGATGTGTCAATAGACGCACCAGCAACTTGGAGCTAGACTCCCTGCCCTTTCGTTTATTGTGCCCCATTGCCGCCAATCTTAGGAGAGCGCTCTTGCCGGAGTCGCTATGGAACCGCTGTCTGCGTGTGCTCGAGAGCGAACTCCCGATGCAGCAGTTCAATACGTGGGTGCGGCCCCTGCAAGCGATCGAGCGCGACGGCCAATTGCGCCTGCTTGCGCCCAACCGTTACGTAATCGAGTGGCTGGGCGAGAATTCCCTGACGCGGATTCGGGAGCTCATACAAGCGTTCGCCGAGGGCGCCGCCCCCGACCTGGTCCTTGATGTCGGCACCCGCGCCGGCGTGAGCCCAAGCACCGCGGGAGTCAACGGGACGGCGGACACCGGCCAGGCGGCCGCGCGCGCGCGACGCCTGGCGCCCATCGTGCTGGGCGGCAGGATCAACCCGGATTTTACTTTTGACAGCTTCGTCGAGGGAAAGAGCAATCAACTCGCGAAGGCGGCGGCCATCCAGGTGGCGGGAAATCCGGGCAAGGCGTACAACCCGTTGTTCATCTACGGCGGGGTCGGGCTGGGTAAGACCCACCTGATGCATGCCGTGGCGAACAAGCTCAAAGAGCGAAATTCCGATGCACGGCTTGCGTACGTCCACAGCGAGCGCTTTGTCGGCGACATGGTCAAGGCGCTGCAGCACAACACGATCAACGATTTCAAGACGGCCTATCGGTCGCTCGATGCGTTGATGATCGACGACATCCAGTTCTTCGCCGGCAAGGAACGATCGCAGGAGGAATTCTTCCACACCTTCAATGCGCTGCTGGAGAGTCAGCAGCAGGTCATCCTCACCTGCGACCGCTATCCCAAGGAAGTGGATGGCCTCGAGGAGCGATTGAAATCACGCTTCGGCTGGGGTCTGACGGTGGCCATCGAGCCCCCGGAACTTGAAACGTGCGTCGCGATCCTGATGAGCAAAGCGGCGATGACCAACGTGGATTTGCCTGAGGAGGTCGCGTTTTTCGTGGCCAAGCGCATTCGATCCAACGTTCGCGAACTGGAAGGTGCTCTGCGGCGGGTGGTGGCAACTTCGCATTTCACGGGTCGGCCCATTACGCTGGAGTTCGCCAAGGAGGCATTGCGCGACCTGTTGGCGCTTCAAGAAAAGCTGGTGACGGTGGAAAATATCCAAAAGACCGTCGCGGAATACTACAAAATTCGAATCGCGGATTTGTTGTCCAAACGGCGCAGCCGTTCCATCGCGCGGCCGCGTCAAGTCGCCATGGCGCTGGCGAAGGAATTGACCAATCACAGTCTTCCGGAGATTGGTGACGCTTTCGGCGGTCGGGATCACACGACCGTGCTGCATGCGTGCAAGCGAGTCAAGGAGTTGCGCGAATCGGAGCGGCGTATCGGTGAGGATTATATGAACCTGTTGAGAACCCTGGCTGGATAGGGGGGACAAGCTGTTGAGGAAACTGTGGATAAGGATATGCACAGGAGGGCAACAGGTTGCGGGCGTTCTTCCGACAGGTGTCGGGTAGCTTTTCGGTGTTTGCAAGGCTTTGATAAATTGGAATATTTGGGTGTTATACAGAAATGTACGCGCCCTCATAATCATAGTAATAATCTTTACTTAAGAATCTTGATTTAAGAATGCCAAGACGGGTGGGTCCATGAAATTGACGGCGGAACGAGAGAAATTATTGGCGCCTTTGCAGGCGGTTATCGGCGTCGTCGAGCGACGTCAAACCATGCCGGTGCTGGCGAACGTGCTGCTGGGTGTGCGGTCTGGCCAGCTGGCAATCACTGCTACCGACCTCGAAGTGGAGTTGGTTGCGGCAACGGAGGTCGCGGTACAGGAAGCCGGCGATATCACGGTGCCCGGACGCAAGTTTCTCGATATTTTGCGCGCGCTACCGGAGAAGGTGTCGGTCGCCCTTGCCCTGGAGGGCGAGAAGGTCGTCATCAAAGCGGGGCGCAGCCGCTTCAGTCTGGCGACGTTGCCGGCCGCGGAATTCCCGGTGATCGATGACATCAATTCGCAGCAGACCGTGCAGATACCGCGGAAGGAATTGCTGCGTTTGCTGGAGAAGACGCACTTTTCCATGGCGCAGCAGGACGTGCGCTACTACCTGAACGGCATGTTGCTGGAGATTGACGGGATGTCACTGCGGGCGGTGGCCACCGACGGGCATCGACTGGCGCTCTGCGAGACCGCGCTGGCGGCCAAGGCGAAGACTGCACAGCAGGTGATCGTTCCGCGAAAAGGGGTCCTGGAGCTGCAACGGGTGTTGACGGCCGACGGCACGGCGGACGTGGCAATCGGAACTAACCATGTTCGTGCGCAGATTGGCGACGTTCGCTTCACTTCGAAGCTAATTGACGGCCGTTTCCCGGAATATTCCCGCGTCATCCCCGCTGCGGCGGCTAACGCGATCCGCGCCGATCGCGACGTTTTACGCCAAGCGCTGCAGCGAACGGCAATTCTGTCCAACGAGAAGTATCGGGGGATCCGAATTACCGTCAAAAAGAACATACTGACGGTGCAGGCCCACAATCCTGAGCAGGAAGAGGCCGAGGAAGAGATCGAGGTGGCCTATGAGGGAAGCGACCTCGAGGTCGGGTTCAACGTAAATTATTTATTGGATGCCTTGGCCGCGATCGACGGCCAAGAGGTCGAATTGGGTCTGACCGACAGCAACAGTAGCTGCTTGATCCGGTCGCCGGGAAACGCGTCGGCGCGCTATGTCGTAATGCCCATGAGGCTGTAAAGGCCATGACTCTGCGGCGGATCCAGGTGTCGGATTTCCGATGCCTGCATTCCGCGGAGCTGGAGTTCGACCCGAAATTCACGCTCATCAGCGGCCCGAACGCCTCGGGCAAAACCAGCCTGCTGGAGTCGATCTACGTGCTTGGTCGCGGACGGTCATTCCGTACCCGCCGATTGGATAACCTGATTCGTCTGGGTGCCGACCGGTTTGTGATCTACGGTGAGGCGGGCGCGGAGCGGCGCACCGGATTGGGTATTGAAGGGTCTGCTCTCGGCATGCGGGCGAAAATGGGCGGCGATCGGGTGGCATCCCTTGCGGAGTTGGCGGCGGTGCTTCCGGTGCAGATCATCGATCCCGAGGTCCATCGGCTGATTGAGGAGGGGCCGAGCCGCCGGCGTCGATTTCTCGATTGGGGCGTGTTCCACGTGGAACACTCTTTTGTAGAGAAGTGGCAGCAGTACCAGCAAGTCCTAAAACAAAGGAATGCGGCGCTCAAGGCTCGCCAACCGGCGGCGGCGGTATCCGCGTGGGACGTCGATCTCGTGAAGTTGGGCGTTTCCATTCACGAGGCAAGAGCCCTCTACGTAGACCAACTCGCGCCGGTGGCCAGCGATATTGCAAAGCGCCTGCTGGGATTGCAACTGTCGATGTCGTACCGTCCGGGGTGGTCGCGGGACCTCTCGCTCGCTGAGGCCCTCAAGGCCAGTTGGGTTCATGACCAGGACGCCGGGGTGACGCAGATCGGGCCGCAGCGCGCAGAGATCGCCTTTCGCCTGGATGGTGCTCCGGTCAAGGACCGCATCTCCCGTGGACAGCAGAAGCTATTGGCCTCGTCGCTATTGATGGCTCAGCTCAGCCTGTTCCCGGATGACCCCTCGGCCCGTCCGACTTTGCTGCTGGACGATCCGGCGGCGGAGCTGGACAGTGATCGGCTGCTGGGACTCATTCGTGAAGTTGCCGCGCAATCAGTCCAATTAGTGGTGACGAGCTTAAGCACCGACTTCAGCGCCTTCGGCATGCCGGGCCGGCGCTATACCATTTCTGCCGGGGTGGTCGAGCAGGTTGGGTAGCGCGTTCGGACGTTCCACGTGGAACAAACAGCGAAGCTCCGTCGGTAAATTGTGTCGGTCAAAGAGAAGCGCTTTTGTCGAGAGTAAGCTTCTACGGCCGGATTCGACCCCAACCTGCCGGACACCGGTGACCGCTAATGGGCAGCCTGACTTGGTGTCGCGGCCAGTTTCCACGTAATCGGTATCTCCAGTGTTGTCGTGATGGGCTGGCCGTCCCGAGTCGCCGGAAGTAGACCGCCGTGAACAAACGCTTCCGAGCAAGCTTGATCGAGCCTCGGGTATCCCGTGGATTTCGTAAGGCTCACGTCACGGACAGCGCCGTCGGCGGTGACAGTGAATTTCACCTTGCACACACCTTCTTCATGGAGAAGCTTCGACTCCGCCGGGTAGTCTTCTCCAAGTTGAACGGGGTGCGCCTGGTCTGGTCGGACCTTGGTTATGACAACTGTATGAGCAATCTCTGTT